>JAFRXS010000111.1 GCA_017443405.1 Clostridia bacterium
GCCCCTCTTCGTCGGCGAGGTCAACCGTCCGTGAGATGATATGCATAATAAACGTCCTCCGAACCGGGTCGGGGGACGTTGTTCTTCGTTGGGGTCAAGTCAATAATTCTGTCAAGGCTTTTCGGAAGACCGGCGTCCACAGGTCGCGGTAGCCCGATGCTGTGGGGTGGATCGGGTCGTGCATGTAAAGGGCTTTCAGGTCGTCGGGAATTGAGTTTATCTCTTCGTCGTTCCAAAGGTCGATGACGGTGAAGCCCCATTTCTTTTCGGCGGCATACAGAAGGGAAGTCATCCGTTCGTATTCCGCGCAGTCGAAACGGGGATTCGTGTAAAACAGGACGGGGCAATCCCAGGTCCTGCGAGAATAAGCGGTGACGTATTCTATCGCTCCAGCGACCGTATGCGTGTCGAAGTCTTTCGGATCGAAGCCTTCGGAGAGAGAGCCCAAATGCTTTTTCCCGGTGGCGTCGTTGGTTGAGAGCTGGCAGACGAACGCGTCCGCCTTTATCGCGGGGTCTATCGTCTTCATCCGCGAGATATAGCTCTTCGGATCGTCGTCGACGAGCGTGGTGCCCGGGACCGCCTCCTTGACGGCTGTGACGCCGTCGATGCGTGCGAGATGATCGACAAAGGAAACGCCCGAAGAAGCGGAGCCGTAGGTCACGGAGCTGCCGAGGAAGATCACGGTCTTGTCGTTCAGCTTCATCTTACTGCCCATTTGAACGTATTCCCGCTGAGGTCGATCTTGGCTTCGCCCCTGCGGTGCAGCCACGACATACAGTTGCGCACGCTGCCGTTTGCCAGCATGAAACGGTTCATCGTCAGCCTGAGCCCGTAATGATCGAAGACCCTCTGTACGAGCTCGTCCTGCTCTACCGGTTCGCGGCACAGGTCCTTCAGTAATTCTATGACACCTTTTTGATGCTCGATGTTCATCATGGCGAGCTCGGCGACGCCGTCTCTGTCCCTCGTTTCGCAGTGAGACGAAACGAAGCGGACGCCGGGCAGGGGAGCGCCGGTCACGGGCAGCCGGGACTCCGCCAGGTTTCGCAGCGTCTCGAACGTCTCGCCGGGGTCAAACATATAGGCTATGGGGTTGACTTCGAGGCTCTTTTCCTCGGCGAGCGCGTCCGAAAGAAAGACCGTGCCGTCGTCGCAAGCGAAGCCCGCCATATCGTAGGAGTGCCCGGGCAGAGAAAAGAAGCTCATCCCATGCGGCATGACGCTGTCTGTCAGAACGCGGCAATCGCTCGGAGCCGCGAGAAAGAACGGATGCTCCATCTCCGGCGTCGGCAGACCGCCGAATATCGCAGTCGCGTTCATGCGCGTTTCTCTGATAAAAAAAGCGCTGACGGGCATGGCGTAGGCCGGGCAGCCGTACTTTTTTTGAAGGGCGGCGTTGCCGGCGATATGGTCCGCGTGGCTGTGCGTGTTGAATATAGCCTCGGGAGTCCACCCCCGCGCCGTCAGTATTTCCGAGATCCCTTCGCCCGACGGGTCGCCGAGACCGGTGTCTATGATAACGACCCGGCGCTTATCTGTCAGATAAAAGCCGGTCTTCGATGTGCCGCCGGTATACCAGGTCTTTTCGCCTGCTCTTATCAGTTCGTCGCTCACAGGACAGTCTCCTTAAATGCGAGGATTCGGTGATATACAGAAAAAAGGCGGCGGTATGACCGCCGCCTCGTTGGGTCGGACCGGATTATTCCTCAGCGCCTTCGCCGGCTTCTTCGGCAAATTCCTTCTGAGCTTCGGCGTTGGCAAGAAGATCGTCAAGGCTTATGGCTTTGGACTCATAAGCGTTCTCGACTCTTCTCTCGCGCGGCCTGCGCTCACGGGGCTGATCGTTCTCGGCCTTGGGCTCCGCGTCCTCAAGAAGAGCGCGGATGGAGAGGCTGACTCTCTGGCGGTCGAAATCGATGTCCGTGATCTTGACGGTGACGGTGTCGCCGACGTTGAGCTCATCGGAGGGCTTCGTGATGCGGCGGTTGGCTATCTGGGAAACGTGGATGAGGCCCTGGATGCCGGGAAGGATCTCGGCGAAAGCGCCGAAGTCCGCGAGGCCCTTGATCTTGCCTTCGCAGGTGTCGCCGACCTTGTAGGTCTGACGCAGGATCTCCCACGGATTGTCCTCGTCCTTGCGGTAGCCGAGAGAAATGTTGTGCTTTTCGGGGTCGATACCCTTAACGACGACCTCGACCTCCTGACCGACCTTGAGAACGTCGGACGGACGGCGGATGCGGCTCCAGGATATCTCGGAAACGGGGATCATACCGTCGTCACCGCCGAGGTCGACGAACGCGCCGTAGGGCATGAGAGTCGTGACCTTGCCGGTGTAGTGCTGACCGACGGCGACCTGCTCCCAGAAAGCCTTCCTGGCGGCGTCGCGTTTCTGCTTGGCGGCGAGCCTGATGGAACCCTTGCCGCCGCGTCTTCTCGGTGATTCTTCCAATTCGATGATCTGGAACTCTGCTTCCGTTCCGATAAGCGAATCAAGCAGCTCGTCGATATTCTCGACTTTCCTGAGGCTGCAGTGTGAACCGGGGATGAAGAACCTGAAACCAAGGCTCAGAGCGATGACGCCGACGCTGACGCCGGACGCGTTCTTGACCTTCTCGATGATCTTGCCGACAAGGGGAGTCTTGTTCTTCTCGGCTTCGACTACGTCGTCCCAGTACTTGACGGAATCGTAACGGATCTTGGAAAGCATCGTCATGCCTTCGGAGTCGTTCGTCTTCATGATCATGCACTTGATGACGTCGCCGACCTTGACTTCCTTGGAAAGATCGACGTTGGGGTCGCGGGAGAACTCCTCAAGAGGAATGTAGCCGGTCTGCTTGCGGCCGATATCGACGATGATCTCGACGGGCTTGATCTCGACGACGATAGCTTCGACGTACTTTTCGTTCTGCTTGCTTTCGTCGTACTGTTCCATAGCCGCGGCAAATTCATTGTCGTTCTGGGCTGCGGGCTCTTCGGCTGCGGGTTCCGCCGCGGGGGCGGCTTCCTCGACTGCGGGCTCCTCGACCGCGACTGTCTCTTCGACAGCGGGTTCGGCAGCGGGTTCTTCGTTGATGATGGGGTTTTCGTTGATAATGTCGGACATGGCGCAGAGTACCTCCTTGATTATACCGTCCGGCGTCGACGCTCCGGCGGTAATGCCTACAATGCTGCTTCCCGTCAGATCTATGCCCTTGAGTTCCGAAGCCGATTCGATGAGGTATGCTCTGCAATTATCACTGCATACGTCGAAGAGTTTGCGCGTGTTCGAGCTGTTCCTACCGCCGATGACTATCACGGCGTCGCATTCGAGCGAAAGCTCCCGGGCCTCATTCTGCCTTTTTGAAGTAGCGTTACATATCGTATCAAAAAAAATCGCGTTTGTAAATAGTAAATTTAAATTTTCTTTGATTTTTTTATAGACTTCCGAGTTGAACGTCGTCTGCGAGACGAGAAGTATCTTTTTGCCCCGGTATTCGGGGTGAGCGGACGCGATTCGACTCAGTTCTTCGGGACTTCCGACGACCTCGACCGCGCCGCGTGCGCGGCTCATTATGCCTCTGACCTCGGGGTGCTCGGGGTCGCCGGCTATGAACGTCACAGTACCGTCCGAGGAGTTTTCCTCAACTATGCGGTGTATCTTCGCGACGAAGGGGCAGGTCGCGTCCGTGAAACAGACGCCCGACGCCTCAAGATAGTCGGTCTCTTCCTTCGGCAGGCCGTGCGTCCTGACCACGGCGACGCGGTCAGCGGGGACGTCGGCGGCGCGGTCCGCGATCGTTACTCCGCGCCGTTCGAGCGAGGCGATATACTGCGGATTATGTATCATCGGGCCTATCGTGCAGACCTTTTTGCCGCTGTTTATCAGCTCCTCGACTGTCTCGACGGCGCGTCTGACGCCGAAGCAGAAGCCGGCGGAGGGCGCGACTTTTACGTCCATTGCATTCTCTCCGGGAAGCGGGCGATGATGATATCGCAGACGGCGTCCGCCTCTTGCTCGGCGTTCATTTCGGTCGTGTCGAGATAAACGGCGTCGTCCGCCTGCCTGAGCGGAGCTACGGCGCGGTGACTGTCGTTGTAGTCGCGCTGCTTTATCGCCTCGAGTATCTCGTCGTAATCGGCATCCATGCCCTTACCGATATATTCGTCGTAGCGCCTTTTCGCTCTTATCTCCGCGGTCGCGGTGACGAAGATCTTGACCTGCGCGTCGGGCAGCACGACCGTGCCGATGTCTCGGCCGTCCATGATGCAGTCGTTCTTCTTCGCTATATCGCGCTGAAGGTCCAGAAGAAACTCCCGGACCTCAGGTATCGCGGAGACGGCGGAGGACGCGGAGGACGCCTCGGGAAGGCGGATCTCGGTCGAAACGTCCTCGCCGTTGAGATAGATATGCTGCGCGCCGTCCTCGAATCTGAGCGTAATGTGTACTTCGTTGAGAAGCGGCAGGACCTCGTCGGGGTCGCCGGGGTCCGCTCCGCAGCGCAGCATGTAAAGCCCCGTCGCGCGGTAAAGCGCGCCGGTGTCGACGTAGATTATGCCGAACCTTTTCGCCGCGGCCTTTGCCGCCGTGCTTTTGCCCGCTCCGGCGGGACCGTCGATAGCGATGTTCATCATGATACTCACCCTTTTGTCGTTAATTCGGCGGGAACGCTCATCCCCGCGAGCCTTCCCGTTGAAAAGGCAATCTGTAAATTGAATCCGCCCGTGTAGGCGTCCGCGTCGATGACCTCGCCCGCGAAATAGAGGTTCGGGCAGAGCTTCGAGCGCATCGTCCTCGGGTCTATCTCTTTAAGGCTCACGCCACCGCTCGTCACGACGGCCTCCGTGTAGGGGCCGAGATCCGATATTCTAACGGGGAGGTCCTTGACCGCCGAAACGAGGGCGGCCCGCTGCTCCCGCGTGAACTCTCCCGTGTTGATATCACCGTTTATCCCCGCCTTGTCGAGAACGACGGGAATGAGCGCCCGTATGAGCAGGTCGCGCAAAGCGTTGGACACGCTCCTGCCCGCGTATTTTTCAATGTCGCGGACGACTCTGCGGTCGAGCGTATCGCGGTCGAGAGCGGGTTTCAGGTTTATATGCGCCGTGTAGCCGGAGGGCGGGAATTTTCCGAAATGGGCGGACGCGCTGAGCACGATGGGACCGCTGATCCCCCGCGCGGTGAAAAGCATCTCGCCCTGCTCGGAGAAGACGGGCTTTTTCGAGTGCCCGTCCGTCAGCGTGAGCCTGACGTTCTTCAAGGAAACGCCCTCGAGCGGGAAATAAGCCTCGTCGTCGGTGACGAGGGGCACGAGCGAAGGGCGCGTCGGGACTATCGTGTGGCCCGCGCTTACGGCGAGCGCGTAGCCGTCGCCCGTCGAGCCCGTCGCGGGGTAGGAGAGACCGCCGGTGCAGATGATGAAGGAGTCGCCCTCTATGCGTTCGCCGGTTTCAAGCACGGCAGCAGTGACCGAGCAGTCCGCCCCGAATTCGAAAGCGACGCATCTGCCCCGGACCGTTTTCGCTCCGTTGCGGCGGGCGAACCTGTCGAGCGCGTCGACTATATCGACCGCCTTCTGCGAAGCGGGAAAGACCCTGTTCCCGCGCTCCGTGACAAGTTCCACGCCGAGGTCCTCAAAAAACTTTTTCGTGTCGGCGGGCATGAAGCGTGAAAGCGCCGGGATAAGGAACTTTCCGCCGTGCGGTATGTTCGCGGTGATCGCGTTCAGGTCGCTGAGGTCGTTGGTGAGGTTGCAGCGGCCCTTCCCGGTGATCATGACCTTGCGGGCCGGACGCGCGTTGCGCTCCGCGACGACCGTGTCCGAGCCCCTCGAGGCGGCGGTGCCGGCGGCTATCAGACCGGAGGCTCCGGCTCCGATGACTACCGTCCTCGCGCTCATCCCTTTGCGAGCTCCGCGTCGCGGTCCAAAGACGCCTTGAATGCCCTCGCGACGGTATCGGATAGACCGTCGTTTTTAAGGCTGTTCACGCCCTCTATCGTCGTACCGCCCGGAGAGCAGACGCGCCTGACGAGCTCGTCCGCGCCGACGTCCGAGGTTTTGAGCAGCTTCGCCGCGCCCTCGACCATTCCCGCGGCGGCGAGCCTGGCGAGCCCGGGGGCGAGACCCGCGTTTTCGGCGGCGTCGGCGAGCGCCTTTATGAACATGAAGGCGTAGGCGGGACCGCAGCCGCCGAGGACTCCGAATATCGCGAAATACTCCTCGTCGAGCGCATAGGCTTCGCCGATGGAAGCGGCAATTTCCCGCACCTTTTCAAGGGCGTCGGGCGTTACGCTCGCGTTGCCGCAGTAGGCGGAGACCGCGGCGCCGACAGAGGCACACAGATTCGGGAATATTCTCGCGACCGGCGTTCCTTCGGTAAAGAACGACGCGATATAGTCTGTGTTTTTTCCCGCTGCGATCGAAATGAGCGTCTTCCCCGAGCCGTTTACCATAGGGGCTATCTCCGGCAATAGGGAGGGGAGCACCTGCGGCTTGACCGCGAGAAGGACGGCGTCCGCGCGCTCTACGCCTTCGCCGAGAGTCTCAGTGAACACGACGCCGGTCTCACGGCAGAAGTCCGCCGCGAGAGGAGAGATGTCGTAAACGTATATGTTTTCCGGGGCGAACACGCCCTGAGAAACGCACCTTGCTATGATCGGTCTCGCCATATTGCCGCAGCCGATGAATACGATACTTTTCATGTTCCGACCTTCCTGTTTCTATTACGTTCGCTTTTTTTGTATATGACCGAAGCCGCGAGAAGCGCGGCGGGGAAAACTATTGCGGCGAGCAGTCCGGTCTTGAGATTGTCGCCCGACGCGGAAGATACCGCTCCCGCCAGCGTCGGACCCGCCGCGCAGCCGAGATCGCCCGCAAGAGCGAGCAGGGCGTACATCGAGCCGCCGCCCGAGCTTATCGACCTGCCCGCCATGCTCAGCGTCCCGGGCCAGAATATGCCGACGGAGAGCCCGCAGAGCGCGCAGCCCGCGAGGCTGAGAGCGGGAAGGGGCGACAGCGACGCCGTAAGATACGACGCTACGCAGAGCACGCAGCTGCCCGTCATGAAAGCGGCGAGGTCTATCTTTGCGCCCTTTTTGCCGTAAAAGGTCCTGCTTGCCGCCATAAGCAGCGCGAATGCGGTCGGCCCGGCGAGATCGCCGACGGTCTTGCTCACTCCGAGACCCTTCTGCGCGAAAGCCGAAGCCCACTGGCTCACGCCCTGTTCGCTCGCTCCCGCGCAGAGCATCATGATCAGCATCAGGATGAACATACGGTTTTTGAACAGCTCGCCTACAGGTGTTTTTTTCTCTCCGTCCTTGATGAGGGCGGGCACCGGGGCTTTTATGAACATGAACGCGTTGACCGCGGGAACTATCGCCCAGATCACGGCGATGAGCCGCCAGTGCGGCAGACCGAACAGGGCGAAAAACACGGACGAAAGCAGCACGACGCCCGCCTGCCCCCATGAGTAGAAGGAATGCAGCAGGCTCATTGCCGCCTCCTTGTTGTCGGTCGGGCAGGCCTCGACGAGCGGGCTGATGATGACCTCGAGCAGACCGCTGCCGAGCGAATAAAGCACGACCGCGACAATGATCGCGGGGTATTTGTCCGTCACCGCGTCGGGCAGCAGACCGAGAGCGATAAGCCCCGCCGCCGAGAATACGTCCGCCGCGACGGCAAGCGTCTTCGTTTTGATCCTGTCGATGAACAGGACCGACGCGAGGTCGACGCCCAGCTGCAGGATGAAGCAAAGCGTGATGATGAAGGTTATCTTCGAAAGCTCGATCCCGTACTCTTCGCTGAACGTGACGAACAGCAGCGGAACGAAATTGATGGTTATCGCCTGGACTATATAGGCGGTAAAGCATGATATCAGGGTCAGCCTGTACTTGTCTTTTCGCATTGACGGCCTCGCGAAAATATTATCGTACTTTATACTATAACAAAGCGCGCGCATTTGCAAGTGCGTCTTTCGGTTTTTCGCCCTTTCTCCGGGTAAAAATGCCGTTCCTGCGCGATAAAATCAAAAAACACTTTATTTTCATCCGGCGCTGTGCTATAATCTTTGATAATCTTGAATTCTCATACGGTGAAGTCTATGTTCGATCGGCTCAGAGAGGATATCGCCTGCATCAAGGCGCGGGATCCGGCGGCAAAGTCGGGTCTTGAGGTCATGCTGCTCTATCCGGGCTTCAAGGCTGTCCGCAGTCACCGCAAGGCTCACTGGCTCTACACCCGCGGCCTTTTTTTCGCCGCGAGGTTCATTTCCCAGCGCTGCGCGCATAAGACGGGCATAGAGATACACCCGGGCGCGACGATCGGCAGACGCTTCTTCATCGATCACGGGCGCGGCGTCGTCATAGGCGAGACCGCCGAGATCGGCGACGACGTGACGATGTATCAGGGCGCGACGCTGGGCGGAACGGGCAAGGACACCGGCAAACGCCACCCGACCGTCGGCAACAACGTGCTCATCGCCGCGGGCTCGAAGATACTCGGTCCGGTGCATATAGGAGAAAATTCGCGCATAGCCGCCGGCGCCGTGGTGCTCAGGGATATCCCCGAGCAGGCGACCGCGGTCGGCGTCCCGGCTCACGTCGTGAGGATAGCGGGGCAGAGAGTAAGCGATATCGACCAGATCCACATACCCGACCCCGTTGCCGCCGCGATAGAACGCATAGACGAGAGAATTTCCGCTTTGGAGGAAAAGCATGAAGATATATAACACGCTCACGAGAGCAAAGGAAGAGTTCGTTCCCGCGCAGGAGGGCAAGGTCGGCATCTACGCCTGCGGACCCACCGTCTACAACTATATCCACATAGGCAACGCGAGGCCCCTGTGCGTTTTCGACGTTCTGCGCTCCTATCTCGAGTATATCGGCTACGAGGTCACGTTCGTCCAGAATTTCACCGATATCGACGATAAGATAATCAACAGGGCCAACGCCGAGGGCGTGCAGTTCTCCGATATTTCCGAAAAATACATCGCGGAATACCGCAAGGACGCCGCCGGGCTCAATATCAGAGAAGCGACGGTGCACCCCAGAGCGACCGAGAATATCGCCGAGATCATCGACATAATCTCGACGCTCGTCGACAAGGGATACGCATATCCCGTCGAGGGAGGCGACGTGTATTTCAGCACGAGGAAGTTCGGCGAGTACGGCAAGCTGTCGCACCAGAACGTCGACGACCTCGAGTCCGGCGCGAGGATCAACATAGGCGAGCTCAAGAGCGATCCGCTCGATTTCGCTGTCTGGAAGGGTGCGAAGCCCGGCGAGCCGGCGTGGGAGTCGCCGTGGGGCATGGGCAGGCCCGGCTGGCATATCGAGTGTTCCGCGATGGCGAGGAGATACCTCGGCAGGACGGTGGACATCCACTGCGGCGGCCAGGACCTTATCTTCCCGCACCACGAGAACGAGATAGCGCAGAGCGAATGCTGCAACGGCGTGCCTTTCGCGCGCTACTGGATGCACAACGGCTTCATCACCGTCGATTCCGTCAAGATGTCCAAGTCGCTCGGCAACTTTTTTACCGTGCGCGACGTGGCGGAAAAGTACGGCTACGAGCCTATCCGAATGCTCATGGTCGCTTCGCATTACCGCAGCCCGATAGAC
>JAFRXS010000112.1 GCA_017443405.1 Clostridia bacterium
CCTCGCGGTATTTCTGGCGCTGATGATCGCCGTCCCCGCGGTATTTGCGGCGGGAGCGGATGACGCGCCTCTGCCCGAGGGTTTTCTGACGTATACGATTACCGACGGCAAGGCGACGGTCACCGGAGTCACCGACAGTTACTACGAGGGCGCGATCACGCTGCCCGACTATATCGAGGGCTGCCCGGTCACGACCGTTAATTCCGGCTTTTTCGAGAATCTGGACGGCTACGTCACGACGCTGACTCTCCCCTCGACAATGGAGACCATCGGCGGAGGCTGGTGCGGTCAGACCTGCATAGTCGAGCGTATCGTCATCTCCGAGGACAATGAGTATTTCTGCACGGACGACGCCGGAGCCCTGTTCGATAAGGACAAAACGATCCTCTATAAATTCCCGCTCGTCGGTCCCTGTACCGAATACGAGATACCCGATACTGTAACGGTACTGGCGAATTCAGCGTTCCAGTGCATGAACGTGCTGGAATACGTCAAGGTGCCCGGGAGCATCGAGACCATACCCAATATGTGCTTCACGTTCTCACACTCACTGAAAACGATCGAGCTGTGCGAGGGCGTAAAATCCATCGGCAACAACGCCATAGCCGAGTGTCACAATATGGAACACGTCATCCTGCCGTCGACTCTTGAAGCTATAGACTCCTGCGGTATCTCCGGCTGCAATAAGATGAAGGAGCTCGTTATCCCTGCGTCGCTCAAGACGCTCAGCGGCACAATGGCGATAGGCGACAACGATGAACTGGAAAAGATCGTTTTCCTCGGCGAGCTCGAAAGCGTATATCTTTATAATTCTACACTCAAAAACAATAAAGCGCTGAAAGAGGTCTGGTTTGCGGGCTCCGAAGAGTCCTGGAACGCGAACGCGGCTAATTCCGCTATCAATCTCTACGGCGCGACGCTGCGCTGCGGGTACTCCTATCTCCCCGGCGTCGAGGTGGAGTATGAGAACGATATCCTCTCGATCGACGGAGTGGAGAGCATCCCCGGCGCGTCCGACGGCGTGTTCTACGACTGGACGGACTACTCGGCGGACTGTGAGGCGCTGCGCATAGGTGAAAGCGTCAGGTCCGTCGGCGCGAACGCGTTCGCGGGCTGCCCTGAGCTGACCGAGGTCGTGATCTGCGGGGACGGCGTGACCGTCGCCGCGGACGCTTTCGCGGACTGCGATATGCTCGAAACGGTCATCGCCCTCGGCGATATCGCGCCCGAAAAGGGCGCTCTGCCCGACGGCGCCTCCGTCTACGTCCCGGAAGGCTCCGGCGTCAATGGAGACAACGTCATAAAATATAACTGCAAGGACGGCGTGCTGTCGTTCGACGGCGCGATAGATACCGACGCTTACAGGTTCCTCGACACCGTCGCGGTCCTATGCGGAAAAGTCGGGACTGTCAGCGAGATACGCGTCACGTCCCTTCGCCTGTCGAACGTCGCCCTGACCTATATCGACAAAAACGGCGACCGCCGGTATATAGAGGACAATACCCTGACCGACGGCGCGATAACCGCGGGCGCGACGGGCGGCGACGGCAAGGAAGTAGCCCTGACGTTCAACGAGCTTTGCGCCGGCATCGCCGACGGCACGATAACGAGCTTCTACCTCTCGACGTCGATGGAACAGGATGACGAGCAGATCGACTCGCAGGTCGATTTCAATATCGTCGAGCAGATCGTGATAGTCCTCCGCAAGATCCTCAAAACGATCGTCACGCTGCTGAACAGACTGTTCTTGCTCCTTAAATCTCTTTGATAAAAAAAGGTCCGACCTCATCGGAGATCATTTTCTCCCGCTGCCGAAGATTTAAACTAAACTTAATTAAACTAAACAACAATTATTACTCATCTCAAAGCCGGCTCCCGCCGGCTTTTTTCGTTCGTGAGCTAATATCGACCGCTCGGGCGGTATTCCGGCAAAACGTATTGTATCTGCTTCCGAAAAATGATAGCTTTAGATTTATGAATAATACTGTCATCAACTTGATAATGACTTTAATGATCGGCAGAATCAAAAACATAAACCTCAACTCTGCGTTGATCATCCTTGTTCTGATTTTCAACGCGTTTTTCGGAGCGTATACCGAATTGACCGGATGCGTCAGCTTGGTTTTGCTGTGTGTTGCGGGGATCATCTGCGTCCGAAAATACCTTGTTTCCGTACGCGTCAATCTTCAGTTGATCGGTGTTTTATGTTTTTCCGCCGGTTATCTTGTGACTATTCCTTACGCAGTCGACAAAGGGCTCGCTTTTTTGGGGTTCATCAAGTTTTTGAGTTTGACTGCGGCGGCTCTTATCTGTTCTCAGATCGGTTCCGATTCAAGAACGGCGGTTTTGCGCTCGGTGCCTTTTATCGGATGTTCTCAGATGCTGTTTGCTA
>JAFRXS010000113.1 GCA_017443405.1 Clostridia bacterium
ATACAGGCGGCGATAGGTCAGTCCGACAACCTGTTCACCCCGCTGCAGCTTTGCAACTACGTCGCCACGATAGCCAACGGCGGCACGAGGTACGTTCCGCACTACATCTCGTCCGTCACCTCGCACGACGGCAAGGAGACTCTACTCGAGACGCACCCCGAGGTCGCCTTGCAGACGGGTTTCTCCGAGAAGAACCTGACGGTGGTCCGCGAGGGAATGTGGAACGTCGCGAACATCGGCACCTGCCGCGACGCGTTCTCGATACTGCCCGAGGAGGTCGCCGCGAAAACGGGTACCTCGCAGGTCATCCGGCGCTTCGGCGACGAATACTACAAGGGCAACAACGGCTTCATTATTACCTTCGGCCCGTACGAGGAACCGGAGATTGCCATCGCCGTCGTTATCGAGTACATCGACAGCGGCAGCGCGACGGCGCAGCTCGCCGCGGACATCTATGATTACTATTTCGCTCACCCGGAGATAAACGGCGACGGCTGACGAGCCGAACGGATCAAACTGCGCCCGCGGCAAAGCGGGCGTTTTTCTGTCCGGATAATACGGTTTTTCGCGGATATAGTGCATAAAAAACGCCTTCCGGTTTTCCTTTGACGCCGTTCGACGCGGCGCGGGGAAGCCGGAAGGCTTTCTTGTATTCTTTTATCCTTTTCAGCCTATAACGTGAACGTCGGCGGAGGCGATAAGGTCTGCGATATAGGCGTCGTACTTCTCTCTTATGACGGAATTGAGAGCTATCGAATCGGCGTTTTCACGCCCGACCTCGTCGAAGCCCGCCTCATGCTCCGCGAGCCATGAGGTCTTTTCCTCCTGGGTGGGCTTGAGCAGATCCTCGCCGAGGATGTTCTCGAGCGCCATTGAGCCGGTGCTGACGTAATAGGTGTAGAAGGTCGACAGGTCTATCGTCTTGAGCCCGACGGTACCTGCGGCGTTCTCGTGCTCTTTGTTGTAGTTTACGGCGCGCTGATACAGACCGTTGTAGGTGATATCGTCGTAGATCTCGTTCTTCTTCATCTCGATGAGCTTCACTTTCGCGGCGACGGCGTCGTCGAGAGTTTTTTGAGCGAGTATCTCACGGGGCGTCGAGCCTTCGTACTCGGCGTCCCAGCATTCCTCGCTCCACGACTGACCGGTCGCGGACATATAGCCCGTTATGACAGACGCCCTTTCGCGGGCGCTGAAATAGGAGATCTCGGCGATGGTGATATCCTCGCCGTTGACCGTGGCGTAAACGCCGTCGGGATCGGCAGGAGGGGGAGCCGTGACGCCGGGGTCGTCGGAGCCGCCGTTTTTCGCGCAGGAGGACAGCGCGAGGACAGAGAGCGCGAGGAGCGCGCAGATCGTCTTTTTTAAACCAGTTTTTTTCATACCGCTTCCTGTTTTTTCTTTCCCGGTATCTGCGCGGCGACGATGGCGGCGAACATGAGCACGCAGCCTATCGCCTGCGGCAGAGTCGGGATCTCGTGAAGTAAAAGTATGCCGCCGATGAGAGCGAAAACGGACTCGAGGCTGCATATTATGGACGCGACCGTGGGGTCGAGGGAGCTCTGCGCGATCGCCTGGAAGGTGAACGCGACAGAGGTGGACAGTATGCCCGAGTAGAGTATCGGGATCAGCGCCGCCTTTAAGCCTTCCGCGGTGACCGGAGCGAAGAACGGAGCGGCGATGAACGAAAGGACGCCGCACACCAGGAACTGCAGCATCGACAGCTTGACGCTGTCCGTCCGCGGCGAGAACCTATCGAGGGAATGGAAGTGCAGGGCGAACATGACCGCGCACGCGAGCATCAGCAGATCGCCTGTGTTGAACGCCGTGCCCTCCGCGCTGCCGTAAAGACACAGGAAGTACATGCCGACAATGGCGACCCCGACGCAGATCCAGATGTGCATAGGGGTCTTCTTCCTGAAAAGCAGACCGCCGAGTATCGGCACCAACAGGACGTAAAGAGCCGTCAGAAAGCCGGACTTCCCGACGGTCGTTCTGATTATTCCGTAGTTCTGGAAAGCGGAGGCGACGCACAGCACGGTCCCGCAGACGATACCGCCCTTTAGCAGCGTTTTGTCCTTTATGCTCACGGTCTGCTGACCGGCGGCTTTTTTCTTTTTATCGCGGAAGAGAACGTACGGTATGAGCGCGAGACCGCCGAGCGTCATGCGCATGCCGTTGAACCACATCGGGTCGAGCTGCTTCATGCCGACGCTCTGCGCGACGAACGAAAAACCCCAGATCAGCGCGGCGCTCATCAGCAGCAGGCTGCTTCTGAGTCGGATCCTTGTATCGGTCAACTCTTACTCCTTGTTTTTGTTCAGGTGATCCCTGAAAAATTCGAGCATGCCGTCGATGCAGGCGACGGACGGCTCCGAATACGGGTCGACGACGGCAAAGACGTGCGGCAGCGACTTGCCCTCCCATTTCGGGAAGTCGTAGATCACGCATTCGGTGTTCTTCGTGCGGAGCAGGTAGTAAAGCTGATGCGCCTGCTTCTGCGCCATGAAGTCGCCGCTGCTCGTGATGAGGCAGCAGGGCGGAAGATCGGCGAATTCGAGAGCCGCGTCGATGTTGATGAGATCGGCGTAGGGACGGAATCTGATGTCCTTGCCGAAAACGGGAGAAAGCAGCGTCTTGTAGATGCCCTGATTCGGGAAGACGACGGGGGAGGTGAGCGCGACGGCGTTGAACTCGAGATCGGTGTCGACCGTGCCCCAGATCTTTCTGAGCTCCGCGCTCTTATTGAGGAGCGCGCAGTAGCCCGCGATCTGAGCCCCGGCGGAGTCGCCGGTAAGGAAGACTTCGCCCGTGTCGCCCGGATAGCAGGCGAGATGCTCGCCGATGAATTTCAGCGCCGTCATGCAGTCCTGAAGCTGACCTGCGAGGGTGACCTCGGGAACAAGGCGGTAATTGATGGAGTACACGACGAAGCCCTTGGCGGCAAGGCGCATGCAGTAATACTTGTTTATCTCCTTGTAGCCGTACTCCCATCCGCCGCCGTGGATATCGATGATTATCGGGTCGGAACCGGGATCGTTCTCGCGGTAGTATACGTCGAACAGATGCTCCCTCGCGCCGTCGTCGATATAGGAAACGTCGGAAACGACCGTGACTCCCGCGTCGGGTGTCTGGGAGCGTATCCTCTTTTCATCGCTCGCCTGAACGAAACGGTTCCAGAATACCTTCGAGAGCGATTCGACGATGTCGGTTTTGTCCATTTTACGGTCCCTCCGAAATATGAAGATGATGACGCTGCCGCGATGCCGCGGCGACTGCTCCATTTTACATGTTCGCGGCTCGCTTGTCAACATTCAGTTGACTTGAATGGGTTTTTTTGATATAATCAAAGAGCCGGTTCGAAACCATCCCGGCAGGTCCCGCGAACGCGGGCCGAAACAAAACTACGGAGGAAAAACGAATATGAAAAACAAGCGCACGCTTCGCCTCTGCGAGGCGGGTGTCATCGCGGGCGCATACGCCGCGCTCACCTATCTCGCGTCGGCGTTCAACCTGGCGTACTGGCCGGTACAGTTCCGTTTCTCGGAGGCTCTGACGATACTCCCGCTCTTTACGCCCGCCGCGATCCCCGGCCTGACCGTCGGCTGCGTCGTCGCCAATCTCGGCAGCTCTCTGGGGTGGGTGGACATCGTCTGCGGTTCGGTCGCGACTCTGCTCGCGGCGATACTCACGCGCGCGCTCAGAAAGGTCAGGATAAGATCGCTCCCGTTCTGGGCTTTTATTCCGCCGATACTGTTCAACGCCGTTATTGTCGGGCTCGAGCTTACGTTCCTGCTTTCGGCGGAGGAGCCGTTTTTCAAGACCTTTATGTTCAATTTCGCCACCGTGGGGCTCGGGGAGGCCGTCGTCGTTTTCGTTCTCGGCGTCCCGTTGTACTACGCGCTGAGAAAGTCCGGCATCTTTACTAAGATAGGAGAAGGGGAACATATCCATGCAGAAAATTCTGATAGCGGACGATGAAGAACTTATAAGAAAGCTCGTTTGCGACTTTCTTGTAAAGAACGGTTACGAGGCTCTTCAGGCCGAAGACGGCGAGGAGGCTCTCAGGCTGTTTGAGGAGAACAAGGACATAGCCCTCATCATTCTCGACATCATGATGCCGAATATGGACGGCTGGGAATGCTGCCGCCGTATCCGCAAATTGTCGGGCGTTCCCATAATAATGCTCACCGCCCGCAGCCAGGAATTCGACGAGCTCATGGGTTTTGAAGCCGGAGCGGACGACTACGTCACGAAGCCGTTCAGCCCGACGGTCCTCATGATGCGCATCGCCACGATGCTCAAAAGGAACTCCAACGTGTCCGTCGACTCCGTTATCGAGCTCGACGGTCTCAAGCTCGATCAGGCGGCTCACGGCGTCTGGATCAAGGACAAATCGATAACCCTCACTCTCAAGGAGTACAGCATACTTCTCAAGCTCCTCACCAATAAGGAGCGGGTATTTACCAGGGAGCAGCTGCTCGACGATATCTGGGGCTTCGATTTTTACGGCGATATCCGCACGGTCGACTCTCACGTCGCGAGGCTCCGCACGAAGCTGGGCGACTGGGGCGTCAAGCACATCAAAACGATCTACGGCACCGGCTACAAGATAGACAGCGACTGAGATGTCATCAGGCTCACGTTCCGCCCCGAAGACGGAGAAAAAGGCAAAAGAACGCAGGAATAAAAAAAGGCTGAGTATCTCGACTCGGCTTTTTATCAGTGTTGCCGCGCTCATCCTTTTGTTCGTCGTCCTCATCGTCGTCATCGACTCCCGTTTCCTCAACGTTTTCTATATTTTCAGAGCGGTTTGGGATTCCTGGGATCTCGGCGAGACCGTCATAGAGTACTACGACAACGGCAAGGGCGACTACTACGAGCGTCTCAAGGGGCTTGAGAACGAGCAGAACATAAGCATAGAGATCATCCGGGGCGACGATGAACATCTGCTCTACTCGACGGACTACAAGGGCGAATATCCCGTCCCCGAAACGGGCGATATCGATCAGTCGCTCATAAGGCACTATGAGGTCATAAGCACCGCCAAGCTCGTCGCGAGCGAGAATTCCGAAAACACATATATCGAGATACAGCGGGACAACAATACCTCCAGTCAGCCGCAGTATCTTGTTATCGTCACAAAGCCTTCCGAGGATATCACGATAAACATTTACAAGGCGAAGAATCCGCTTGACCAGAGCTCCGAGATAGCAGGTCAGTTTCTGGTTTACATGGCTCTCGCGACGCTGATGATCGGTCTGATCGTCGTCAGGATGTTCTCGCTGCGCTTCACGCGGCCCATCAAGGATATAAGCGCGGTCACCGAAAAACTCGCGCGGCTCGATTTTTCCGAAAAATGTCCGCCGTCCTCGACCCGCGAGATAGCGCGTCTCGGGGAGAGCATAAACTCCATGGCGGACGCCCTCGACGAGGCCCTGATCGACCTGCAGAACAAGAACAAAAAGCTTCAGGACGATATAGAGAAGGAGAGGGAGACGGAGCGTCTGCGCACCGGCTTCATTTCGAGCGTTTCGCACGAGCTCAAGACGCCCATCGCCATTATTCAGGGCTACGCGGAAGGGCTCAAATGCTTCATGGACACCGACGCCGAGATGGCGCGCCAGTACAGCGAGGTCATCATAGAAGAGACCGCCAGGATGCACGATCTCGTCATGAAGCTGCTTGAGATAATCAAGTACGACAGCGGCGACTACAAGCTCAACTACGAGCAGTTCGGCATCCACGAGATAGTCGACGACTGGTTCATCCGCAACAGGCAGATACTCGACTCCAAGGGCATCACCTGCATAAACGAAACCGACCCGGCCGCCGTATGCCGCGGCGACGGCATACTCATAAGCTCGGTCGTCAACAACTATATGTCGAACGCGGTCTCGCACATCGGCGGGGAAAAGATACTCCGCGCGACGTCGGAGGACCTCGGCGACTGCTACCGTATCGGCGTATTCAATTCCGGCGAG
>JAFRXS010000114.1 GCA_017443405.1 Clostridia bacterium
GCCCAGGATGACGGGATGCCTGCCCACGGCGTCGCGGGCGGCTATCACGTCGCCGTCCTGCGTCAGGATGAGGATCGACATCGAGCCCTCTATCATGCTCTGCGCGTAGCGTATGCCCTCGGCAAAGCTCTCCTGCTGATTGATAAGGCAGGCGCAAAGCTCCGTCGGCGACACGCCCGCGCCGCCCATCGCGGCGAAGGAATGGCCTTTTCCGTCGTTCAGGAACTTACTTACGAGGTCGTCCATATTGGTGATGACGCCGACCGTGGAGATGGCGTAGGTCCCCAGATGCGACCTTATGATGATCGGCTGCGGGTCGGTGTCGCTTATGACGCCTATGCCGCTCGTGCCGGAAAGCTCAGCGAGCTCCTTGCCGAATTTCGTTCTGAAGGGCGCCGCCTCGATGTTATGTATCGAGCGGTTGAAGCCCGTTTTGGGGCTGAACATCGCCATTCCGCCCCTGCTCGTGCCGAGGTGCGAATGGTAATCCGTGCCGAAAAAAATGTCCTCGTTGCATTCGCGCGAGCAAGCCGCTCCGAAAAATCCGCCCATTTTCTGCCTCCTTGTTTACGGCGTGAATTCAGCAATATACTTTTGGTAGTCACCGTTCCAGTGTTCGTACCCGGTATCGGTCAGCGACGACGCGCCGAACGCTCCCGGGTATTTTTCATTCATCAGCGAAGCGAAAAACAGCGTCGCCGTCTTCGCCCCGGGGCTGTTGAGATGCACTCCGTCGTCGCGGTAATAAAGCGAGCCGTCGAAGTCCATCGCGTCAAGATAACAGTTGAGGTCTATATATTCCGCTCCGACGCTTTGAGCCAGGCTCTTTACGTACTCGTGCCTCGGATAAGTCCAGTATTTCGCGCAGGGCAGGCTCAGTACGACCGGCTCCGCGCCGTTCTCGCGGCACAGCCGGACGCATTTTTTGAAATACGCCCGGCAGGTCGCCCTCATCGGGGCAAGGTCGGTCGAATACGCCATATAATCGCGCGTCTCGCCGAAGCCGCCGAGGTCGAAGTTCATCGTTTCGCCGCGGTAGACGTGCGTCCATGTGTGATCCTTATCGGGAAACGGATCTTTCGGATCGACCATTTTCCACTGATTGTGATATTTCGGATATTTCCAGACGTACTCCAGCCACGTCTCAAGATAGCTTTCCGCCGCCTCGGCGTTGCTTACCGGCTGCGTGTCGTAAAAGGCGTCCGTTTCGAAGATCACGTACTTCGGGGACTGCTTTTTGAAAATCTCTTTGAGCCGCAGATAGGTCTTGGGCGTCGTTTCGAGCGTTTCGCCGCAGACGTAGCCCGCGCAGCCGTACTCGCCGTATATCGCCATCGGCGCGAAGCCCGCCGTCGCGTTCGACGACCCCACGACGACGTAATCCAGCGAATCCTCCTCCTCGCCGAGTATCCCGGAAGCGTAGGTATACCAAAGGAACCTGTTCGACGCGGGCGTGACCAGCCGTGTGAGGAAGCCGAGCGACAGCGAGAGAAGCAGCGCGAAGACCGCGCAGCCGGCTATGATACCGATCCTTTTCTTCTTCATGGCTCAGAACCCCGCGTAGATGAATGAGGCCGCGTCGTAATTGTCGCCGTAGGCGCCCAGAAGCGTCACCGCGATAATGAGGACGAAGATGAGCGCGGCGCGAGCGATCCCGCCGGGCAGCGTGCCGTTTTCCGGCAGCTTTCTGCCGGAGACCTTCAGCGTCGAATATACCGCCATGACGCACGCCCCGACGGCGACTATGATGAGGTCCCAGGAGTCCAGGCGCAGGGAAACGAGCGCCTCGGATATATCCGCCGCGGCGTAGGGCGTGAACAGCGACGCGAACATCTGCCACGCAGCGGTGAGGGTATCCGCCCTGAAAATAAGCATGCCGATATTGACGATGACGAACGTGCGCACGACCCCGACGAAGCGCCAAAGGGCTGCGTCGCGGTCCTTGACGAGCTTTCCGGCAGGCTTTTCAACAAGCAGGCCGAGCAGCATGACGGCGAAATAATAAAGGCCGTAGACGAGGTATTTGAGGCTCGCGCCGTGCCAGAGCCCGGTGAGGGTCCAGACCGCGAACATCGCCGTCGCGGTGGGGAGAAGGTCGGCGTAATACCCCTTCCCGGCGGTCTTTTTGCGCAGAGAGGCGAAGGGCTTTGACAGGCTCAGCGGATAGAAAACGTAATCGCGGAACCACGTTCCCAGCGTGATATGCCATCTGCGCCAGAATTCCGCCGTGCTGCGGGAGAAAAACGGAGCGTCGAAATTCTCCGGCAGACCGACGCCGAACAGCCGCGCGGTGCCGCGCACTATATCTATGCAGCCGGAGAAATCGGCGTAGAGCTGCAGCGTATAGGCGAGTATCGCCGTAAGGACGATAAGCCCGGAGTACGCTCCGCGGTCGCCGAATACCGTATTGACGAGCATATTGCAGCGGTTTGCGATGACGACCTTTTTGAACAGCCCCCAGCACATGAGAAGAACGCCGTCGCGGAAGGAATAAAAGTCGAAACGGCTTTCGGCGCAGAGCTTCGCGCCGCTCTCGTTATAGCGGCAGATAGGCCCTTCGACGACCGTCGGGAAGAATATGAGATAAAGCAGGAGCTTCGCGAAATTCCGCTCGGCCGTGACCGCCTTGCGGTATACGTCGACTACGTAGGATATCGCCTGCAGCGTATAGAACGAGATGCCCAGCGGGACGGCGAGCTTAAGCTCCGGCAGCTTCGTGATGAGCCCGAGCGCGTCTGCGGCGGCGTTCACGCCGGAGGCGAAAAAGTTGAAATACTTAAGCAGCAGCAATAGCCCGACCTGGATAAGAACGCAGACGAACACGATATATTTTTTCTGCGTCTTGACCGAAAGCTTCAGCTTTTTCGCGTCCTCGCGGGGCATCGCTCCCTTTGCCTGCGATACCGCCCCGTCGAGCCCCGACAGCGCGCGGGCGCAGGCGTAGACGCTCGCCGCGCTCACGGCGACGGCGACTGCTCCGAACGGACTGCTTATAAGGTAAAATACTATGCTCCCCGCGAGCAGGGCGTACCATTTGCGCGCAGGCGGCAAAATCAGCCAGACCGCGTAAACCGGCAGCAGAAAAGCGAAAAGATAAAGCAGGGAGTCAAACGCCACTTTTTCGTCCTTTTTTCTTATTCGTCGCGCAGACGGTCGATCATCGCTTTGATTGCGTCCGCGCTGCGGAAATTCTCCTCGGTTATGTCGACGGGAGTTATCTCCACGTCGAATTCGTCCTCGAGCGCGGCGACGAGCCGCACTATGGTGAACGAATCGAGAACGCGGCTTTTTATCAGGTCCGCGCCTCCGGAAATGACGGTTCCGGGTTTCAGAGTGTCAAGTATGCTTTTTATCTCTGTAAGGTCATCCATTGTTATTCCCTCCGGCATATTCGGCGGCGATACGCGTCCGGTCCGTCTTGCCCGATCCCGTTCGCGGCAGCGACGGCACTTTTATGAATCTTTGCGGGAGCATATATCCGGGCAGCCTCGCAGCGCTGAGCTTTTCGACGCTCTTTTCGTCCGCCCGGCGCGCGCCCTCGTAAACGAGGACTATCTCGTCTTTCACGCTGTCGTACACGCAGCAGACCGCTCGCACCCCGGGCAGAGCGCCGACGGAGGCTTCTATCTCGCCGGGCTCTATGCGGTAACCCATGTGCTTTATCTGGTTGTCGATACGCGAGATGAACAGCAATTCTCCGCGGTCGTTGTACTTCACGAGATCGCCGGTGCGGTAGACGGTCTGCGGGCAATACGGATCGAGCGGGTCGGGCACGAAGCTCTCCGCCGTTCGCTCGGGGTCGCGGTAATAGCCCGCGCCGACGATGGCGCCGCGGACGTAAAGCTCGCCCTCCTCGCCGGGAGCCGCTTCCCTCCCCTGCGCGGTGATGACCGACAGGGCGGTATTGTCGCAGTTCCTGCCTATGGGCAGACTCCCGGCGTCGTCAAAGCGGCGGTCGACTATATAATAGGAACAAATATCGGTAGTCTCGGTCGGGCCGAAAAGATTGGCGAAAAGCGTCCCCTTGGGCATCGAGTCCATCCAGTAATTGAGCTGCTTGACCGGCATGACCTCGCCGGCGAAAAGGACCTTTTTCACGCCGTCTATGCGCGCGTATTCAAAAAGCGAACAGTTCGCGACGATACACAGCGCGGACGGCACCCAGTAGATGGTGTTCACACCGTTGTCGTTGAGGTATCCGAACAGCTCAACGGGGAAAGAAAACAGCTTTTTCGGAATTATACGGACCGTCGCGCCGCAAAGCAGCGAGGTGTAGACGTCGAGCACGCTCATACTGAAGCTCAGCGGCGCCTGATTGCCGAAAACGGTGTTTTCGTCTATCGCGAAGGCGTTCGCCACCCAGTCGGCGTAGGCGAGCACGTTGCGGTGTGTCAGCACCGCGCCCTTCGGCTTGCCCGTCGAGCCGGAGGTGAACAGCACGTAGGCCGGGTCGGCGTCTATCATACGGGAACGTATGCCAGAAAGCAGACCCTCGTCGATCTCACCGTCGGACGCTTCCTCGAGAGATATAAGCTCTTTTCCCGGGAGCAGACGCCTTGCGAGCGGTAAAAACTCGCGCGAGCAGACGGCGGTAACGGGCTGCAGAGTGTCGAAAATATCGCGGACGCGCTCCTCGGGGCTGTCGGGGTCGATAACGGTATAGAACCCGCCGCCGTACAGCGCGCCGAGCATGCCGACGACCTGCGCCGCGGAGCGCGGAGCTATGACCGGCACGGGGAACGGGAAACCCGCTCCGAGCCTTGCCAGCGCGGTCCCGACGCCCTTCGCGGAACGCGTCAGGCGGGCATAGGAAAACTCCGTCTCCCCGTCGGAAAACGCCGTTTTATCGGGGAAGCGCTTTTCGGACGCCTCGAGCATCTGGAGGATATTCTTCATTTTCCGTATTCGCCCCGAATTAAAAGAGACCTGCCGTAAACGATCCCGTCACGGCAGGGCCTGTAATGCTCGTCTTTATCGCGGAACGATCTCCCGAAAAAGTCACGCCGCCCACCCCCGACAAAGCCGAAAAATATTGATCCGATAACAGTTATCATTATATTTATATTAAAGCCCGTTGTCAAGACGGACGGGAGAAATATTGCCCCGCTCCCACGGCTGCGGGAAGCGGAGGATCGCGGGGGCTGCCGTTCGCGTTTTCCGTGATGATAAGAAGCGCAACAAAAAACCGGCGCGGGTGCGCCGGTATTCCTGACTGTGCAGATCAGAAGCCCGCGTCGGCGAGAAGCTTCTTGAGACCCTCGAAAAGAGCCTTGAAGCCGTCGATGACAGCGCGGATGATCCCAAGGAGATCTTCGTACTTGGAAGGGATAGCAATGACGGTAGTAGTTTCGTCCATAGTAGTCACCTCAAATAAGATTTGCGGCAGGGACGCGACGGGCAGAACCGCCGGCGTCCTGGCCCAGAAAAATGAGTCGACCGGCAGGCCGACTCACTAAAGCTATAAAGCTATAAGACAAAGCTTGGAATCAGACGCCAGCTTCCTCAAGAGCCTTGGAAACGCCCGCGATGAGATCCTGGATCTTCTGGATAAGCGCAGAAATGAGATCAGCGATAGCCTTAAGATCGATCGTGGAAGTCTTAATGAAATCGATTGCCATTAGAATTACACCTCACTTATAAGAGAATCGTTAGTTCGGTCTGAGATTAGTCAGCCTTGATTTCGTACTTCGCGCCGAGGCTCTGGAACCACTCGATAAGAGCGGTAATAGCCTTGATGACCTTCTCAAGGAGATCAGCGATGCTGCCGATGTTGTTCTTGATGGAATCAGCGATGACGGATACGTCTGCCATGATGTGCACCTCTTTTTATTTTTTTAAGATCCCGAAACGCCCGCAGGCATTTCTTTCTTACAGTGGGTATCTTATCACAGTCAAAACCAAATTGCAAGTACTTTTTTAAGAAATTTTAATGTTTTAAAAATCGTCAAATTCTTGCAACAATCTTACGGAAACCGTTAACAAACGGAAGACTCCGGGGCCTCAGATCAGAAGGTCAGGCCGTTGATGAGCCTCTGGATGGAGGTCATGAGGACCATCCACCATTTCCAGATCTTCTGCCAGAGCGACATTTCCTGCTGTACGGTGACGACGCCGGTGGCGGCGATGACCGCGGGCTTGGACGGGTCGTTGCTCAGAAGGAAGTCGGCGTTTTCTATATTGTAGGGAGCGTCGGCTGTCACGGCGCACGCCACCTGATAGCCCTCGTCGAAAGCCGTGCAGATGTAAGTATCGCTGTCGTTGCCGGGAGCGATGGGGATATACTCGCCGTCGACTACCCTGTACCACCAGTAATGCAGCGCGGCTTTCTCCTCCGCGGTGACGCCGCTCACGACGGCTTTCAGGTAACCGTCGACGACGGCGCTGCCCGTGATCGTTATGACGGGGTGGATGTGGACCGTGTTCTCATAGGTGGCGTCGTCGGGATCGACGTCCGCGGCGAACGCGGCGGGCGCGAGAGTGAGGACGAGCGTAAGGACCAGAACGGCCGAGATCAGTTTTTTCATTGTCGTATCTCCCTTGAACCGAAAAATGATAGCTATATATAATTCTGTTGGTATAATAACCCAAAAACGGCAAAAAGTCAACAACGCCGCGCCTGCCCGAAAAGATTTAACAATATCATCAACTTGTCGCAAGGTTCGGGCGTAAAAGATTGCAAAAACGGGATGAATATGGTATATTATAAATAATAAGAGAAAAAAAGGAGCGCATGATGGACAGCAGACCCGAGATACTCGCCCCGGCGGGCGACATGCAGCAGCTTCGCGCCGCTGTCACGGCTGGCGCGGACGCGGTATATCTCGGACTCAAAAGGTTCAGCGCGAGAGCGTCGGCGGGTAATTTCGACGCCGACGAACTGAAAGAAGCCGTCCGCTACTGCCGTATCCGCGGCGTCAAGGTCTACGCCGCCGTGAACACGACGCTTTTCGATCCCGAGATAGACGACGCACGCCGCGCCCTCGAGATAATACGCGAGTGCGGCTGCGACGCCGTGCTGGTGCAGGATATGGCGGTCGCGGAGCTCCTGCGCGATATTCCGGCGATCGCGATGCACGCCTCGACGCAGATGAGCATACACAACGCCTCCGGCGCGAGGGCCGCGTCGGAGCTGGGCTTCGCGCGCGTCGTGCCCGCGAGGGAGCTTGATTTAAAGGAGATAGCAGCCGTCTGCTCCGCCGCAGACGAAACCGAGGTCTTCGTGCACGGCGCGCTTTGCGTCTGCGTGTCGGGGCAGTGCCTTCTGTCCTCCATGCTCGGCGGACGCAGCGGCAACCGCGGCGACTGCGCGGGTCCGTGCAGGCTCGACTGGAAGTGCGGCGGCAGGCGCTTCGCCTTATCTCTTAAAGACATGTCGTATATCGGCCGCATCCGCGAGCTGGCGGACGCAGGCGTCTGCTCGCTGAAAATAGAGGGCAGGCTCAAGGGCCCCGAATACGCCGCAGAGGCGGTGCGCGAGTGCCGCGCCGCGCGCGACGGGGGCGGATATAACGGCGAGCTTCTCAAAAACGTTTTTTCCCGCTCCGGCTTCACGACCGGCTATCTCGACTGCAGACTGACAAGCGATATGTACGGCGTGAGGACCGAAGCGGACAAATCCCTTTCAAAGGCCGCCTACTCGGAGATACACGAGATCTACCGCGCGGAACGCGGCAGGGTCCCGCTGACTTTCGACCTTTACTGCAAAGAGGACGGCGCGGTTCTCACGGCGACGGACGGCTGCGGCAACACCGCGCAGGCTCGGGCTCAGACCGTCCCAGGCAGCCTTGACGAAAACGCGGTCCGCGGCGCGCTGGGTATGACAGGCGGCACGCCCTACACCGTCGGAGAATGCCGCGTCGGGGCGGACGGCGGCGTTTCGATCCGGTTATCCGCGGTCAAAAAGCTCCGCCGCGAGGTCCTATCGGAAATGGACGGTCTGCGCGGCGAACACGAGCCTGTTCCCGTCATCCCGAGAAAAGACCCGATAACTCTCGACGCTCTCGCGCCGCACGTCCCCTCCCCCGTCAGACGTCTGAGAGCAAGAGGCGAAAATGCCGAACAGCTCGAACGTATCGACGCGGACGAATACGTCCTCCCGCTTACGGAGATCCTATCGCATCCCGAGACCGTAAAGCGATACGGCGGCGCACTCATCTGCGAGCTGCCGGAGCTGGTGTTCGACAGCGACCGCGGGAGCTTTTTATCGGACCTCGACCGTCTTCGCGCGCTCGGCGTGACGAGGGTCTGCGCCGGCAATATCGGCGTAATAAAGGACGCGGGAGACGCCGGCTTCAAAAGCATTTCCGCGACACGCGACCTGAACATAACGAACTCGGTCGCGCTTGAATACTGCAAACGCAATCTCGGCATTGCCGACGCCGAGCTTTCGGTCGAAACCCCGCGCTCCGCGATAGAGAGCATGAAGGGCGAAACGCCGCGCGGCTGCCTTGTCTACGGCAGGTTCCCGCTGATGAAGATAAGAGCCTGCCCGGCGCGGGGCAAAAACGGCTGCACGGACTGCGGAGGCGCCCCCGTGCTGACCGACAGGCGCGGGATAGACTTCCCGATGCTCTGCCGCGGCAAAAAATTCACGGACCTCTACAACAGCGTCCCCTTTGATATTATGGACAAAAGACCGCTGAACACCGATTTCGACGTCCTGTACTTCACCTTCGAAACGCCGAAGGAATGCGCCCGCGTCGCGGACTGTTACCGCCGCCGGGTCAAAGCTTCTCCCGAAAACACGAGAGGAAGGTACTGATATGAGATACGACAGACCTTTGTTTTTCATGAAAAACCGCGTTCGCCGGGTCTATCCGGGCGGCGCTCTGTTTGCCGGCTTCTACGGCGACGGCTCGACCGACGGGATGTACCCCGAGGAGTGGATAGCGTCGCCCGTGAAGGCGCTCAACAAGGGCTCGACAGACCCGAAGGAGGGCGTTTCCCGTCTGCGGGAGTCGGGCGAATATCTCGACGACGTCCTGAAAGAGCACGCTGATGAGATCTGCGGCGGCAGACCGCTCGACGTCCTCGTCAAGACGCTCGACAGCGCCGTGCGCCTGCCCGCGCAGGCTCACCCCGACAGGGAGTTTTCCGAAAAGTATTTCGGCAGCGTCCACGGCAAGGCGGAATCATGGCTTATCCTCGACACCCGCCCGGGCGCCTGCGTATATTTCGGTTTCAGGGAAAAAATGACGGAAGAGAAACTGATCTCCGTCATCAAGAGGTCTGAGACCGAAAGAGACGCGTGGGAAGCGGTCATGAATAAGGTCCCGGTAAAGCCGGGCGACGTGTGGTTCGTCTCCGCGAAAACGCCTCACGCCATCGGCGCGGGCTGTCTGATACTCGAAACGCAGGAGCCGACTGACTTCACGATACAGCCGGAATACTACTGCGCCGACTACCGCCTCGACGAAAGCGAGATGTATCTCGGGCTTTCGTTGGAGGAAGCCGTGAAGTGCTTCGACCTTTCGGCGTACGGCGACGCCGCCGTCGCGTCCGGCAGAATCGAGCCGAAAACGCTCATCGACAGCGGCAGGTTCAAACTTGAGGAGCTCATAGGCTTCGACCGCACGCCCTGCTTCGCGACGTTCAGATGGACGCTGGCGGCGGGGGCTAAGACCCGTTTCGACCCCGGTGAGGCGCCCTTCGTCTGCGTCGTGACCGACGGCGGGGGCGAAATTGTCTGTAGCGGTCATACGGATAAACTCAAAAAGGGCGATTACTTCCTGATGCCCGCGGCCGCTCCCGAAGCGACCGTGACCGCGGGCGACGGAGGGCTTACCTTTGTCGTGTGCTGCCCGCCGGAGGCGGCTCTGCCGCCGCGATGAACTCCGGCCCGTTCGGAACGGACGGTGTATGACGGCGCTCCACAAATAGCATTGACAAACGGACTTAAATAAGGTATATTTATTAAAAATATTATATATGATCGAGGAGAATCCATGACTCACGCAGTAAAATATATCGCAGCCGCTCTGGCTGTCGTGATAGCGGTCACGGTTTTCGTTTCCGTGTCCAAGAATTCCGTTCCGGAAACGACTTCCTATCTTTCCACGACCGCTCCGCAGAACGTCGATCCGGCAACGCAGCCCGCGGCGCCTGTTACCGCCGCGCCCGTCGCCCCGACAGTGCCCGGAGCGCCCGTCACGGTCGACCCCGCCGCAAGCGTGACCGCCGCGACCGTACCGGGGACGCCAGTCGCTCCCGCGACCGACGCTTCGGTCCCCGCCGCCGACGCCACGACAGCTCCCGCGGCTATGTCGCGTTCGGAGCAGATTGCCGCAATGGCTAAGGCGATAAACGACGTCAAGGCGATGACCGACTTCAACGCCCACAAGGTGCAGTCGATCAACGTCCAGCTCACGGACTGCAGTCTTTCCGCTCTAACGAGCCTCATCAACCGCATACTGCAGAAGTTCATCTCCAGCAAGGACGTTTCCTACACCTTCTCCGGCGGTAAAGCCTATGACTCCGCCGAGGAGAAGGAAGTCACTGTCTCGGAGGCGATACCGCCCACCAACCGCAACGT
Source organism: Clostridia bacterium (assembly GCA_017443405.1). Classification (GTDB taxonomy): domain Bacteria; phylum Bacillota; class Clostridia; order Oscillospirales; family Acutalibacteraceae; genus RGIG2893. The sequence continues at coordinate 10,532 of JAFRXS010000114.1, forward strand.
TACCGTCAACGAGGCGGGCATCGCGTCCTTCAGCGCGGCCGCCAGCGGCGCGAACACGGTCTATACTCTCGTGTTCAAGCCCGAGACCGCCACGCTCTCCAACCCCGCCCCGGCGTACGAAGCGGGCATGTGCGACTATCTCGATCTCGGCGGTCTCGATATAAGCCCCGCGTCGCTCACCTCCGCGACGATAAACTACGAGGGCACGACCGTCACGGTGACCGTCGATCCCAACGGCAGGCTTCTCGAATACCACACGGTCATGCCGCTCAACGGCGTGGGCGAGGGTTCCGCGATGGGCCTTTCCGCCTCCGGCACGATCAAGGGCTCGCTCGACGAGCTGTGGACGTTCACCTGGTAAAGCAATCAACCCACACCGGTAAGGAGAAATATCATGTTCGAGAAGAAGAATAAGAACGACGCTCCGCTCTATGAGCTCACGCAGTCGCAGGACGCCATCATGTTCATGCTCGCGTTCAGCCGGCACAAGCAGGTCACGCAGATACCGACCTCTCTCGCCCTGGGCGCGGATATCGACTTCGACAAGCTCGAGGAAGCCGTCAACATCGAGATAAAGCGCAACGACTGCCTGCGCATACGCCTCAAAAAAGCGGGCGTGACTCTCGCCGGCGGCAAGATCCCCGTGCCGAAGTACAAGCAGTACTTCCTACCGGAATACGAAGTCCGCGGCATAAAGCGCCTGAAATTCGACACCGACGAACAAAAGGACGCCTTCTTCGGCAAGGACGCCGGCACGCCTATCGAAGTCACGAAGGACGAGGTCTTCCGTATCTATTTTTTCACCGACAAGGACGGCAAAAACGGTCTTTATTTCAATGTGTCCCACCTCATCATGGACGCGTACGGCGTTTGCGTGTTCTATTTCGATCTGCTCGGCGTCTATCTCTCGCTCGTCAGGGGCACGGATCTGCCCAAGCCCCTCAAGCCGTTCGAGGAAGTTATCAAGGACGAGCTGGCTTACCTTAACGACAAGGAAGCCTATGAAGCGGACAGGAAGTTCTACGAGCAGTATCTCAAGGAGGGCGGCGAGCCCTACTACACCGGCGTCCACGGCCACGAGATGCTCGACAGGCAGAGGATCAAAGAGCATAACCCCGACCTTCACGTCCCCGACGCCTACACCATGGATCACGACGAGGCGGAGATGCTCTACTGCAAGATACCCGCCGACGTTTCGCGCAAGCTGCTCGTATTCTGCCAGGCGAACAACATCGCGCCCGAGGCGGTGCTCGAGCAGGGCTTCCGCACCTACGCCAGCGTCCGCAACTTCCGCCAGAAGGACATCTATTCGATGCTCATCTGCAACAGGCGCACCAAGATCAAGACGAAGTACACCGGCGGCTGCATGATGGTCCCCTTCATGTTCCGCACGATCATATCCGAGGACAAGACCTTCATGGAGGCCCTCGACATAATCAACGCCGTCAGGATAAAGCTCTACCAGCACATGAACTTCCCCTACGCCACGGCGAGAGCGATGTCGATGAGCTATTTCCGTTACAGGCCCACGCAGGCTCCCGCGTTCATGATGTTCTCGTGGATACCGGTCCCGCCGCTGCCCGACGGGCTCGACATCAAGTTCGATTTCAAATTCTATAACATGGGCTACTACGTCCTGCCTCTGTACATGGTCGCGATGCCCAACTACACCGACGGCACCATAGATATAGCCTATCTTTACAGGCCGTCCTACATCACCGAGGAGAATCTTCGCGATTTCAACGACAAGGCCGTCAAGGTCATCGAGCAGGGCCTCGACGATCCCGGCATAACCGTCGGCGAGCTCCTCGACAGCATCGACGAAGAGGAGTACCACTGAGATGAAGAGAAAATTCGACAAGCATCTTGACGACCTCCGCCGTCAGATGCTGATGATGCCGGAGCTCAAGACGATAAAGCAGCTCATCAACCGCGCGAGGGTCATGTACGGCGACAGGCCGCAGTTCATCGAGAAAAAGGGCGATGAGCGCGTCGTGACCACGATGCGCGAGTTCACGGACGATATCGACGCGGTCGGCACCGCCCTGCTCGAGCTCGGGCTCAAGGGCAAGCACATAGCGATCATCGGCGAGAATTCCGTCGCCTGGCTCGAGGCCTTTTTCGGAATAGTCAACGGCGTCGGCGTCGCCATCCCCATCGACAAGGAGATGACGGACGAGGATATCTCCGCGCTGCTCACCAAGGGCGACGTTTCGGCGGTGTTCGTCACCAAGAATTACCTCAAAACGGCGCGTCTCCACGTAAAGAACGACCCGAGATGCAAGTACGTCTTTACGATCAACAAGAAGGTCAAGGACGAGAACTTCATCTATATGCCCGACCTCATCGCGAGGGGCAGGGAGCTCGTCGCGGCGGGCGATATCAGCTTCATCAGCGCCGAGACAAAGCCCGACGACACCGCGGCGATACTGTTCACATCCGGCACGACCGGCCCCAACAAGGGCGTCATGCTCTCCAATATCAACTTCGTTTCGAACACCGACGGCATCATCCGGACGATCATGACGGAGCGCACGTCGATGTCGTTCCTGCCGATGAACCACGCCTACGAGCTCACCTGCGACATACTCACGGCGACCTACATGAACGCGACCATCTTCGTCAACGACAAGATAGCCAACTTCCTGCCCAATCTCCGCGAGTTCAAGCCCGACGCCTTCGGCATAGTCCCGCTCGTCACCGAGGAGATATACAAGGGCATCTGGCGCGGAGCCGAGGAAAAGGGGCAGACCGAGGGGCTCAAAAAGCTCATCAAGCTCAGCAATTTCCTGCTCGACCGCGGCATAGACCTCAGATATTACCTGTTCACCTCCGTCCGCAAGCAGTTCGGCGACCAGTTCCCGACCTTCTCCTGCGGCGGCGCTCCCGCGAGAGCCGACTATATCCGCACTCTCTGCGACATAGGCTTCAATATCTACGGCGGCTACGGTCTGACCGAAGCGACGCCGACGGTAAGCCTCAATATGGAAGCGAGAGAAAAGCCGTTGTCCTCCGGCAAACCCATCTGCATGACGCAGATACGCATCGACGAGCCGGACGAGAACGGCATAGGCGAGATCTGCATCCGCGGCAAGAACATCACGTCCGGCTACTATAAGGACCCCGCCGCGACAAAGGCGTCGTTCGACAGCGACGGCTGGTTCAGGACGGGCGACTACGGCAGGATAGACCCAGAAGACGGCGACCTCTACGTCACCGGCAGGAAGAAGAACCTCATCGTCCTCGACAACGGCAAGAACATCAGCCCCGAGGATATCGAGAGCTTCGTCATGGAGCATCTCGACTACATCAGGGACGTCGTGGCGATAGAAGCCGTCAAGGATATCCACGGTCAGCAGAAGAAGATCATCGCCGTCGTCGTATACGCGAGCACCGACGACGTGCCGGAAACGACGGAGGAAGAGCTTACGCGGCGCATAACCGACGATATAGCCGCCGCCGACCGCGAGCTCCCGTCCTACAAGAAGATACAGGACGTATTCGTCACCTACGAGCCGTTCGAGCTCACGACCACACTCAAACCGATACGTTCGAAGATAGTCGAACGCTATAACGCCGCCCGCGCGGCACAATAAAAGGAGAAGATAACAATGGCAAAACTTGACGAACTCAGAGAGCTCATCTGCGATTACGTCGACATCGCCCCCGAAGAGATCACCGAGGAGACGAATATCCGCACGGGTCTCGGCATGAACTCGCTCGACCTCGTGTCGCTCGCGCTTGATATCGAGAAAAAATACGATCTCGACATACCCGAGCGCGAGATCTCCGGCATCGAGACCATAGCCGACGTCATCAGACTCATAGACGCGCAGTCGGACGAGGAAGAATAAGTTCCGATTCTCAGCCCCCGGGCGCAAGACAGTAATCGGTAAGGGATGATCGTATCATGAAAAGATATTTCGCGCTTGTTCTGGCTGTAGTCATGGTATTCGCGCTCGCTTCGTGCGGAAGTTCCGGCGGCAGAAAAGGCGCCGGCGTCACGGCGAACACCGCCGTCGGCGATAGTGTCACGATGGGCGGGTATAACGGCGAAGACCTGACGTGGACCGCCGCCGCGAAGGGCGTTGGCACCGTCCTGCTCGTTTCCGACAAGGTTTTCGAGCGTAAAGCGTTCAACGAGGAGCCCAAGAGGGCGGAATCGTGGAAGGACAGTTCCCTTCGCGAATGGCTCGGCGGTGAGTTTTTCGACACGGCTTTCACCGACGGCGAAAAAGCGCTTATCGCGACGACGTCCGTCAAGACCTCGGTCTTTGACTTCGACAGTTATACCACGTCATACGAGTATTCGGACGACACGGTGTTCCTGCTTTCAGCGGAGGAATTCGCAAAGTACGTCGCCCCGCTCGGCGATTTCAGATACGGCGTCCCGACGCAGGCGATGCTCGACGGCGGCATCTATATGGCGGACGTCGAGGGCTCCGAAACGGTCAAGCAGGCGTGCGGCTGGAGGCTGCGCGACGACGGCGAGCAGGAGCACTACAACACGATGGACGTCTACGGCTACGACGGCTCCGTGTCCCTCTACGGCAACGATAAAACAAACAGCGGCGGCGTCCGTCCCGCCCTCTGGGCGTATACGGACAAGGAGCTCGCCGAGGGCTGGAAGGCCGGCGCCGTCGGGATCCCCGCTAACGAGGAGCTCGACTCCAAGCTCGCCTCGCTCTCCGTCGGGAGCACGGTCGAATTCGGAACGGTCCGCTTCCGCGACCCGTCTCAGGGCACAAAGGCGGTCGAATGGAAGGTCCTCGACGAAACGGACGACGCGTGGCTGCTTTACAGCGCCGGTCTTATCGGCTCTTACAACTTCAGCGACCGCGATCATGAAGACGAAGTGAAGTGGGCCACCTCGCCCATAAGGGAATACATCAACGGCGACGAATTCATGGACGAGCTGTTCGATCCGTGGGAGCGCTCGAAGATAAAGCTCACTCACGTGACCACCTGCGGAGCTTCCGAGGGCTGGACCGTCGATCCCGGTCCCGAGACCGACGATCATCTGTTCCTGCTCGACAGGGAGGAGATACTCAAATACATGCCGAACGACGAGGACCGTCTGGTGCCCGAACAGGATTCCTACTGGCTCCGCAGCCCGGACTTCACCGAAAGATACTTCAACTGCGTCAACTATCTGGGCGCCATTAACGAGACCGACGCCCCCTCGAACCTCGGACTTCGCATAGCCATGTGGGTCTCAAAATAAAGCAAAACAGGGTGTTTGTAAAACTATGGAAATACGGATTTTCGACACTCCCGAAGAAGCAGGAAAGGCGGCGGCAGATATAATCGTTGAGACCGTCGTCGCCGACCCCGCCGCGGTCCTCGGACTTGCGACCGGCGCGACTCCCCTGCCCGTCTACCGCGAAATGATCAGGCGCTACGAAAAGGGCGACGTGACCTTCTCTAAGACCGTCACGTTCAATCTCGACGAGTACAGCTCCCTCCCCCGCAAGGCGGAGAGCAGCTACTACACCTTTATGTGGTCGAACCTTTTCTCGCGAATCGATATTGACGGAGACAACGTGCATATCCTCGACGGCTGCGCGCCCGATAAAGCAGCGGAGTGCGCCCGCTTCGACGGGATGATAGACGAAGCCGGCGGCGTGGACGTGCAGCTGCTTGGCATCGGCACGAACGGTCACATCGGCTTCAACGAACCGGCCGATGAGTTCACCGGCGGCACCTTCGAGGTAAAACTCTCGCAGAGCACCCGCGACTCCAACATAAAGTATTTCGCCGACGGCAATATGCCCGAATACGCCCTGACGATGGGCATCGGGACGATAATGAAGGCGAAAAAGATACTTCTGATGGCGACCGGCGAGAACAAGGCGAAGGCGATATACGCCGCGGTAAGGGGCGAGGTCACGCCCCGCTGCCCCGCGTCCGTCCTGCAAAACCACCCCGACGCCGTCTTCCTGCTCGATAAATCCGCCGCGAAGCTGCTCGAGGACTGATCCCCTTTCTTATACGAATATACAACAACGACCCGCCTTACGCGGGCCGTTGTTATTATGCGGTTTCAAACAAAAACGGAAACAAAAAAGCCGACGGTCGCTGCTGCGACTGTCGGCGTATGGACCGCATCAAGCCCAGGGCTTGTGGGTGGTGGGCTCAACGTACTCGCCGGTACCGTCCACGATCTGATCCCAGTCGGGGGTGATGCCGAGCGCGTTGAGGAATGCCTCAACGATCTTGAGGAATTTCTTGAAATACTCTATAATGACGTCCATATTGCCCTCCTTATCCCATGTCCTCTAACGTACCGAAGATCGAAGAGAAGTGGAAGTCGAAGCCGAGAGTCTGTAACAACTCCTCGATCATACGAAGGAACTCACGGAATATGGGAACGAGAATATTGATGTCAAAAGGATCGTAAGCAGTAGTGTTTTCGTCTGCCATTGGAATGCTCCTCCCAGATTATCTTCCGTTCCGCACAATCAAACGACCGGCATGATCAGGCGTTAGTCACCTGGTCGGCAACCGGGATGACGCGCTGGAACAAACCGACGAGAAATTTAAAGAAATGTACCATCTGTGAGATGATATAGTTGTACTGTTTTTCTGCGTGAGTCACGAAAAACACCTCTTTTGCGGAAGCGGTAGGCTTCTTAGTAAAAATGACCGACGGTACAACCGCCGGTCAAAACGGCTGTCAGCCTGCGTACTGGCTGATCAATTCCCTGATGCCCTTTCCGATAACGTCTTTAAGGAAATGATCTAAGGACATGAAAAAGGCTTCGATGATGCCGAGAATTTCCTTAGCTGTCATAGGACTCTGCTCCTTTCGCGGAAATTAACTGAAAACAATAGAAATCATTCAACGGGTTCGTCCCACGGATCGTCGAACGCAAAGTACGTCTTGCCGTCTTCACCCTTGAATAAGCTCTTCAGGAAGTTGATGAGCGTAACCATGATCTTCATCATGTAGGTCCACATCTTCATATCGAACATTGTCTACACCTCTCTTTCAACGTATGACAATAAGCTTAACTATGGTAGTATAATAACACACCGTCAGACCATTTTGCAAGTGTTTTTCAAAATAAATTTAAAATTTACACCTATGACAAAACAATGTCAACTTTTATCAGTTGACTGCGGTCGGGATCGGTTCGGTATCGCCGAGGATGTCCTTAAGGCCGCTGAGAAGACCGCTGAAAAGCGAGAGAAATACCTGAGCGAGCTGCTTGAGGGCGGCGAGTAATTCTTCAGACACAGTAAACACCTCTCTTTTTTTCTTCAGTATCTATAATAGCATCAAAATATGAACAAACAATGAACTTTAAGACAAATTTCCACTCAAAGATGTGAAGTCTTTATGACAGGAGCGGATCATATATCGCAGTGGATGACCTCGTTCTTCGCCGCCGACTCGAAGATCATCTCCATGAGCCTCGTGCTGCGGCGCATCTGGCGGTGCGTGACTATCTGCTCCGCGCCGCGGCGGAGGACGTCGTAGATATTGTCGTAGTACTGCGACCAGTCGCCGTTCGCCTTTTCAAGCGGTATGTCCTTGATGGTATCGTCGGTGCGCGGCGCCATCGTCATGGATATGCCGGTGCCGAGCTGTACCGGCGCGGCGTCGTTCTTGTTCCAGTTGTGGACGAGCACCGCGTGCGGCTTCCTGCCCCAGTCCTCGAGCACGGCGGTGCCGTTCACGCCGAGAACGTACCAGCGCGGGAGCTCGAAAAAGTTGTTCGTCGTCACCTCGACGCTGAACATGAGCCCCGAGGCGAATTTCAGCTCGCTGTAGAAGCCGTCGTCGCACTCCTTGTTGGTTATGTTCGTGATGCTCGCGTAAACGGATATGAGCCTGTCATCGTCGCACAGCGTGAGTGCCTGGTCGAGCAGATGCACGCCCCAGTCGAGCACCATCCCGCCGCCGTGCTCCTTCTCGCGGCGCCAGCCGGAGGGGATGCCGCGAGAGCCCTGGACCCTTGATTCTATACGGAACACGGGACCGAGAAGATTCGTGTCGATAACATTCTTGACGGTGAGATAATCGTCGTCCCAGCGTCTGTTCTGGTGAACGGTGAACAGCTTTTTCTCCTGCTCGGAAACGGCTATCATCTCCTCGAGGTCCTCGGACGAGAGCGTCACGGGCTTTTCGGAAATGACGTTCTTGCCCGCCCTCATCGCCTGTATCGCTATGGGCTTATGCACGTCGTTGGGCGTGGCTATCGTCACGAGCTCTATTTCGGGGTCGGCAAGAAGCTCCTCAAGCGACGTATACGCCCTTATTCCCTTGTCCCGCGCGTTTTGAAGCTGACATTCCCTGATGTCGTAAACGCCCTTAAGGTCGAATTTGTCCATTTTGAGCAGATGCTCCGCGTGGTATCCGCCCATTCCGCCGTAGCCTATGACGGCGATCCCTACAGCTCCGTTTCTCATGATCCTGAACCTCTTTCTTAAAAACTCGCGAAGTTAAAAGTCAAAATATTTTTCTCTCTGACGGCGCATCCTGCCGTTTATCGCCTTGAGCACGCCGAGCTCCTCCGCGTTGCCGCGCGCGTAGGACAGCATCGCCCTGCCCTCCTCGAAGGTCAGTTCGTCGTGAAGCGGGAAGAACCACCGCTGCAGGAACGCCGCGTAGCGCACGAGACGCATATCGCCGACTATCCTCCACTCCGCGCTTATCGTGTCGACGGCGACGGAGTAAAAGTCCTTGATGGAGGAAATAAGCGCCTTTCTTTCATTCTCCGGTGAGAACACAATCGTGGAGCAGATGGCGCCGTTGCGGTTCATCGGCAGGGAGGAATGCGAGTCGGTCGAGCCGACTATCGGGTACTTCCTGCCCTTCGCGCGGTCCTCGTAGTACCTTATCGTCTGGAAGCCGTTATGCTCGAAGTAATTCTCGCCGCCGAGCACCTCGAACGCGTCGAAGGGCCGCGTCTTCATCATATACTCGACGAAGGTCTCCGGCACCTGCTGAACGTCGGACGTCCAGTAGGGATGGGCGAAGATGCCCAGCCCCCCGGCGTCGCGGATCTTGTCGAAGATCCAGCAACAGCAGGCGTAGGCGAAGCGCTCTATGCCCTCGGGTATGTCCATCGAAGCCGCTTTTTCGTCTATCTCCTTATGGAACTGCTCAACGGAAAGGATCGGCGGCTCGAAGCCCGGGCGGATCGTGCGGAATCTCGGGTCCCTGCCCTTCTCCTGTATTGCGACCGAATCGACGAGCGCGTTGACGCTGTACTCTCCGCCGAAATTGACGATGTGGACGTCGTTGCGGTGAAGCAGAGAGTCCTTGGGCATATGCACTTCCTCGCCGGGGACCAGGAGGTATTCCGTCGGAAGACCGGCGTAAGTCTCCATGACCTCGAGCGACGGCCACATACGCCGATGATCGGTTATCGCGAGGAAGTCGTAGCCGATCTTTCTGTAGTTCGCGGCGACGACCTGCGGCGACTCGTTGCCATCGGAGCAGTTCGTGTGCATGTGAAGGTCGCCCCTGAAGGGATAGCGCCCGACGAGGTCGCTCTCCACCGCGTAGACGTTCAGCTGGACGAGCCTGTTTTCGCCGTCGAAGACGCGGAGATAATACTCCTCCTCGGCGGGGAACGTGTATTCGAGCCTTATGCGGCCGTCATCCGAACAGACGACGTCGAACAGCTGCCTGTTTGGTCTGTCCGGATAATCGGGATACCTTCCCTCAAGATACGGGCAGACCTCGACTTTATAGCTGTGCCCGGGCTCGAATCTCACCCTCGCGCCGAGACTTTCCATAGTAACGGCGGACTTTTTCCCGACGGCGAAAACCTTCGGATAAACGTCGAAAACGTACATTTCGGTCTTGTCAGAGATCATGGATATAGCCCCCTGCCTTACTGCTGTTATTTATCTTCGCCGCCCGAGAAAAAGCCGAGCACGAGCTCGCACAGCTCGCCCGGGCTGTCGCGGAACCGCTGCGCGGCGGCGTCCGCCTCGTCCTGACCGGAAACGCAGAGCGTGAGGCTCATTATGCGTTTGCCGTTCTGCGACGCGGTCATGGTGACTGAGCTTGCGCCGTCCGCGGTCGAGGATGATACGTCGGTCTCGATCGAGCCGTCGCCGTCGCCGAGACCCTTGGCGAGAGCCTCCTCCGCCCTTGAGCGCAGCACCGGAGTGAGAAGAGCGTCGCGAAGCGTTTTTTCGACGCTGTCGCCGCTCTTCGTGAGAGAGAGTATCTTCCCCACGTTCTCGACGGACGTTTCGCGTACGAGCCCCAGCTCCAGGAGCTTGAATATGGTCTGCTCCGCCTCGAAATAATTGGCGAGACCGTATTTGCAGACGGTGTTCACGAGCGCCGAACGCCCCGCCGCGCCGCCCTGCATCCTGAGCATATACAGGAGCAGCATCCTCAGCTTGTCATCGGAGGAGGCCCCGCCGGGCATATTGACTCCGTTCATGAAAAAATCATCCGACATCAGATCACACTCCTTGCCTGGGCGATGTCCTTAAGCTCGCCCTCGGCTATAAGCTGAACGGCGACGTTGCCCAGAGCCGTGGCTTCTGTCGGTCCGGGCACGACGTTCATACCGGTAGTCTCGGCGGTCATTTTCAGCAGCAGACCGTCCTTGACGCCGCCGCCGATGACGTGCAGCGTATCATAGGTCTTTCCCGTGCATTTTTCAAGCTTTTTGACTGTGGAAGCGTACTTGCCCGCGATGCTCTCGTAGATGCAGCGCATGACCGCTCCCACGTCCTCCGGGACCGGCTGGCCGCTCGAGCGGCAATACTCCCTTATCCTGCCGGGGATATCGCCCTGCGGCACGAACACCGGGTCGTCGGGGTCGATGAGGCATCTGCCCGAGGGCGCGGCGAGCGCGAGTTTTTCGAGCTCGGCGAAGGAGTATTCCGTCCCCTCGCGCTTCCACTGGCGGCGACTCTCCTGTATGAGCCAAAGACCGATGATATTTTTAAGGAAGGAGATGCAGCCGCCGTAGCCTCCCTCGTTCGTCATATTCAGCGAGCGGGTATCCGCGTTGATGACGGGCTCGTCGAGCTCCGTCCCCAGAAGCGACCAGGTGCCGCAGCTCAGGAAGGCGAAATCCTTTTCCTTCGCCGGCACGGCGACCATCGCGCTGGCGGTGTCATGCCCGCAGACGGCGTAGACCGGCACGCGAGGTATGCCCAGAAGCTCCGAAAGCTCCGCGGTGACGGTACCGACTCTCGTTCCCGGGTCGATGATGTCGGGAAGCAGGGAGCTGCCGAACGGCATTTTCGAAAGGACGTCCGCGCTCCAGCGGCGGGTGCGCGCGTCGAGAAGCTGCGTCGTCGACGCCATCGTGTATTCGGCAGTCATCTCGCCGGTCAGGAAATAGTTGAGCATATCCGGCATGAGAAGCAGCCTGTCCGCCCTTTCGAGCAGCTCCGGCTCCTTTTCGGCCGTCGCGATGAGCTGGAAGACCGTGTTGAAATCCATGAACTGGATGCCGGTGACCCCGTAGAGCTCGTCGTTGGAAATGTATTTCTCCGACGCCGCGACCATGCCCTCGTAACGCCTGTCGCGGTAGTGGACGGGATTGCCGAGCAGCCTGCCCTTCCTGTCGAACAAACCGAAGTCGACTCCCCAGGTGTCTATGCCGATACAGTCATAGCCGTAGGGCTTCGCCTTGACGAGCCCCTCGCATATCTCGTACCAGAGGCGCAGGACGTCCCAGTAGAGCGTACCGCCCAACTCCACCGGATCGTTTTTGAAACGGTGGACCTCGGTCAGGGTTATCTTTTTGCCGTCGAACGACCCTATGACCGCGCGTCCGCTCGACGCGCCGAGGTCGAAAGCCAGTACGTTTTTCATCTTCTGCCCCCTACATTATCTTCCCGTGGACGCCGAACTGCGCGAGCGCCGCCGCAACGCGCGCCGCCGGAAGCCCCATGACGTTGTACCAGTCGCCGTTTATGCTCTCCACGAGCAGACCGCCGAGCCCCTGTATGCCGTAGGCGCCCGCCTTGTCGAACGGCTCGCCGGAATCGAGGTAGTTCTCGATGATCTCCGGCGAAAGATCGTAAAATTTGACCATGGTCGTCTGATAGAATTCGCTTCTGTTCCGCGCAGATACTATGCAGACGCCCGTATACACCGCGTGCACCGCGCCCGACAGCCTTTCGAGCATTTCGCGCGCGGCGTCGCGGACCACGGGTTTGCCGAGGATGGAGCCGCCGAGAGAAAC
>JAFRXS010000115.1 GCA_017443405.1 Clostridia bacterium
ACGCAGAAAGGCGTGCCGTTTATGTAGCACGTCTGCGCGACGGCGCCGCCCTCCATCTCGCAGACGAGGGCGGAAAACGTGTCCCTTATGAAGTTCTTGCGCCCGGTGTCGCAGACAAAACCGTCGCCGGAGGCGATCACGCCGCTCATCACGTTCTTCCCGAGCGACTCCGCCGCTTCGACAAGCCCCTCGCGGGCGGCGGGGTCCGTCGGGAATTCTATGACATTTATCCCCGAGATCATACCCACGGGGTCGCCGACGGCTGACGTGTCCATATCGTGCTGGACCGCGGCGGAGGCGACGCAGATATCGGCGATATTGAGCCCCGGAGTCAGGGAGCCGCCGACGCCGATATTCACTATGACGTCCGGCGCGTATCTCAGTATCATCGTCTGCGCGCAGACGGCGGCGAATACCTTGCCGACGCCGCAGCGCGCGGCGACAAGGCGCACGTTCCCGTAACCGCCGGAAACGAATCCGACCCCGCTCACCGTTTCGCGGACGGGGTCCGCGATATCGGAAATGAGCGCGTCTATCTCCGACGCCATCGCGCCGATGACGCCGACGGTTTTAAAGCGTCCCGAACCTTCTTTCATTACAATACCCTCATTTTGTCTTATCGACTTGATTTTTTCGTATAATAAGTCTATAATATATACTATAGTTTAAGATTCCATGAATGTCAAGACTGCGGAGGTAAATCATGAAAAAGGATCTCGGCGTCGTATCGGCTGTTTTCCCGATGCCCGTGCTTATGGTCGCGGCTTACGACAAAGAAGGCAAAGTCAATGTTATGAACGCCGCGTGGGGGCAGATCTGCGACGAGGACAAGATCATCCTCTTCATCGGCGAGGGCAAGCGCACGTGGCTGAATATCAAAGAGAGCCGCGCGTTCACCGTCGCTCTCGCGGACAGGGCGCATACCGACGTCGCCGACTTCTTCGGCATCGCCTCGGGCAACAAGATGCCCGACAAGTTCGAGCGTACGGGTTTCCACGCGGCAAAGAGCGACAAAGTCAACGCCCCCGTCATAGAGGAATTCCCCGTCGTTATGGAATGCGAGCTTCTCGAGTTCGCGCACACGGACTATATCGACGGCATCGTCGGCAGGATAGTCAATGTCAAGGCCGAGGAAAGCGTCCTCAACGATAAGGGCAAGATAGACCCCGAAAAGACTCAGGCGCTCATCTTCGATACGTTCGGCGCGGGCTATTACGTCACCGGCGAAAAGGTCGGCAAGGCATGGAACGCCGGCGCCGGCATCATGAAGGAGTCGAAATAATACGGCAGATTTCAAATAAAACCGAATCCACGGAGGATACGTTATGTCACGTTTATTCAAGATCATGCTGACTCTGACGGCCGTGCTGCTCATAGCCGCGTTCGTCGCCGTCGGAGCTTTCGCCGAGGAAGGCGCCACCGCCCCCGCCGGCGACGACAGTCCCTGCTTCATAGGCGACGCGGACCTGAGCGGCTCCGTCGACGCGACCGACGCGAGGATCATCCTGCGCGTCGCCGCGAGACTCGATGAGCTGACCGACCCCGTCGCTCTCAAAAGAGCGGACCTTGACCGCAACGGCTCCGTCAACGCCGTCGACGCGCGTATGGCTCTGCGCCTCGCCGCGAAGCTCGACGAGGCTCCGTGGCACGTTTTCGGCCCGTGGAAGAGCGTAAAGAGAGCCGACTGCTGCGTCGGGGGCGAGGAAGAGCGCGAATGCTCCGTCTGCGGCTATAAGCAGACGAGGGCGACAGAAAAGGACGCCTCTTATCACGCTCCTTACGGCACGACCGTCAAGGATGCCGTCCCCGCGGGCTGCGAGACCGCCGGCTTCACGGGCGACACCGTCTGCGCCGGCTGCGGCAAACTGATCATCGCCGGCTACGCGACCCCCGCGAACGGCCATAAATGGGACGGCGGCGCCGAGACGACTCCCCCGACCTGCACCGAGGCGGGCGTTATAACCATAACCTGCGTTTCCTGCGGACAGACGAAGACCGCCGCGGGCTCTCCCGCGACCGGTCATAAGTGGGACGACGGAGTCATCACGACCCCCGCGACGTGCAGCGAGGAAGGCGTCAGGACCTTCACCTGCTCCGGCTGCGGCATAACGAGAACGGAGGGCGTCGCCGTCGATCCCGGATACCACGCCGGCTACGGCACCAAGACCGTCAACGCCGCCGACGCGACCTGCACCGCCGACGGCTACACCGGCGACACCGTCTGCGCCGGCTGCGGAGTTACTCTCGCCGCGGGCTCCCCCATACCCGCCTTCGGTCACGCCTGGAGCGACTGGACGAAAGCCAAGGACCCCGACGAGATACACGAGGGCTACGACGCCCGCACCTGCTCGACCTGCGGAACCACCGAAACGAGGCCCATCCCCGCCGTTCCCGCACAGGAGCAGCCCGCCGAGACCGCCGAGGCGCCCTGGGGCGCGACCTTCGTCTACTATATGCCCACGGCGGCGTCGCAGGACAGCGCCGTCAGCATAGTCGACAAATCCGACCTTCACTATATCTTCCTGCCCTCCGGCGCCGACACGTCTGCTCTCAGGCTGTTCAGCGCGGACGGCGGCGACATAACCCTGTCGCAGAACGGCCTCAGCATGGCGAAGCACTGCGGCAACACCTTCAACGTCGCGCTGTTCGACGGCGACGACATAAACGGCTACGACCTGACCGTCACCTGCGGCGGGACGTCGCAGAACGTCATCTTCCTGCGCAGCGCGAACGTGCGCTCTCTGTTCCTGAGATCCAAGGACCCCGAGGCTCAGGGCCGCCCCTGGGTCGACGCGGCCAAGACGAATAAGGCGAAGGGCAATTACGTCTTCCTGAACGCCGACGGCACGACGGCTTTCTCCGGCGCGCTGTCGCAGATAAAGGCGCGCGGCAACTCGACCTTCGACTGCTTCGACAAAAAGGCGTATCAGATAAAACTCGACAAGAAGGCGGCGCTTCTCGGCGGCGGCAAGAACGAAGCCGCGAAGAAGTGGATACTCATCGCAAACGCGATGGACGCCACGCAGATACACGACGCGATCGCGTTCGCGCTCGCCGAGGCGAGCGGGCTCAAGTATACCCCCTCCTTCGAGACGATAGACCTCTGGTACGACGGCGCCTACCGCGGCACCTACCTGCTCTGCGAAAAGGTCGAGGTCGGCACGGCGAGGGTCGACATCGAGGAGCTTGACGACGCGATTGAGGACGCCAACGTTTCCGACG
>JAFRXS010000116.1 GCA_017443405.1 Clostridia bacterium
ATGAGACGCTGCAGCTTGCCGAAGGACAGTACGCCGCTCTTCAGCTTGCAGCAGATATGACAGCTTTTGAAGCATACAAGACAGCAAAGAAAGCCGACATGGACGCTCTCCTTCAGGAGGGTGACAGCGAAGCCGTTCAGAACATCGTCGGACTTGCAAAGACGCAGATCGAAGGTTTCACCTATGACGAGAGCAAGACTCTTGACGAAAACAAGGCTGCTTTGGACACCCTTGTTGCCAACGTGCCGAACGCAGTTGCCGAACAGAGAGCCGCCGAAGCCGCAGCCGCCGCTCTTGCCGAAGCGAAGGAAGCCGCAAAAGCCGCGATCAGGAACTACAAGAACGCTGCAGATTATCGTGAAGCGGAGCAGGCTGAGCTTGCTGACATAATCGAAAATGCCTGCGTCGCGATCGACGCCGCCACGGACACCGCCGCAATCAGCGTGATACGTTCCGCGACGATAGCCTTGATCAACGAGATCAAGACCGACGCGCAGCTCACCGCCGAAGAAAAAGCTGCTGCGGATCAGGCTGCCGCCGACGAAGTTGCCGCGCTGATCGACGAGATCGGAGAGGTGGAATACACCGACGAGAGCAAGGCGAAGATCGACGAAGCCCGCGCCGCTTACGACGCGCTGACCGACGATCAGAAAGCCCTTGTTGAGAACGACGATATCCTGACCGCCGCCGAAGCCCGCTACGCGGAGCTGAAAGCCACCGCCGAAACGCCCGACGATCCCGAGGATCCCACGACGCCCACCGATCCCGACGAGCCTGTTGAGGACGGCTCCTGCCCCATCTGCGGCAAATCCCATAACGGCGGCATCTTCGATAGACTGATCGGTTTCATCCACAGCCTGATCGCTATCTTCCGCAGTATGTTCTCCGTCAATTCTTCCGTCTGCTGATCCCGACAGGCGCGTAAGGCTTTTCAAGCCCGACTGCCTGAGAGAAGACAGCGTCCTGTAAAAGCAATTTCCGAACCGAGCCGGAGCTTTTCGCCCCGGCTCGGATTTTTTCTGTCAGCATACGCCGTGCACCTTTAAGGTTGCCCGAGATTTGCTGCGGTTTTTGTTCATCTTCTGTTCTGCCGATTATTTTATTTCAATTCCGGTTAAATATGAAAAGAGCTGACTGACGAATCAGATAATCAGTCAGCTCTTTATTCCAGGATAATACGGTTTTTGTTGCCGAAACGTTGCCAAACGCAATGTTGAAGGGCGTAGAACCCTTATCTATCAACGTGTTTGACGGTTCGCGGCATTATTCGAATTCTATCCTTACGGGCGTCAGTTTAAACATATCTGTTAAGTTTTGTTGACTGCATTATATCTATTATCTGAATTAGCCCAAATCCACAGGCTATCCATTTTTCTGTTGTCAAAGTGTTGTCACTTTTCTTTTGGTTTCCTGGTCGGCTTCTCCGCATCCTTTGGAATGATCCAGATCCGGCTCATCATTTCAGCGCCTTTAATGCGGCCCTCTTTGCAGAGAATCTGGACGTTACATTCCATTTTTCAGCTGCTTCCTGTACTGTTATATACCCATTCATCATCACCGCTCCCTAAACGAACTTATGCCCATCCTAATACCTTAAACCAAGGCAAAACAAGATCCCGCTCTTTTAACGTCTCTCCATACTCCTCCCATACCAGATGTAATAATTCCACAAAGGGATTTGTATTGGGTTCTGTAAGCAAATTCAAATCATATTCATTCCAGTTAATATCTACCAATACTGTGTTGAAGTCCTGATATATTGAATCGTCTCTCTCCTCACTTCTGTCTTTTGGCCTTAAATAACAATGTAGTCGCTCTCGCTGAACCATTGGAATTACGGCATCCAGAAATCGTTCAGTAAAGTCAATATACTCAGTATGCCGACAATCACTATTTCCATTTCTGATACAAATTCGAGAGCCACCCAAGGTCACTGTTAGTTCATACTCAGCTTTAAAACCGTATACCCTGTTACTGTACTCTATACTGTCTGGGACGTTAGTAAATTCGGTTTTAGGAGGCATAATCCTTCCTACCGAAGGCATTTTATCAATATATTCTCTCATCTTACGACGGCCTTGTTTTGTTAAGGTCCACTCACTGATAAAATACTCATCCTTTCCATCTATTAATTCGTTATAGAGCTCAGAAAGACAAATATAAATATCGGTTGTTTCCTTCTTTAGTTCTTCTGGCAAATCTATCCGCTCTCTATAAGCCTTGTCCTTAATTGAAGCCAGCCATTCCATTTCGGATTTAGGAATATTGGTATTCGAACACATCTCACCCAATTCTCGTTTAGCATAATATAAAAGACCATAATGCCTGCGAGCCGACTCTATCCATGGTGGTTGATCCAGTTTCTTAATTCTATAATAGGCCCTCATTCTCATGAGGTACATCTCATATTCCGTTGGCCTCCTCATTACTATCCCCTCCCTGCAGGCTAGTCCCAGAATCCCCAACTTACAACTGTCAGGTTCTCATTACACTTTGGGCATTCTACATCACATATAGAGCCATCTGCATTCTCCGGAATTTTGCAATGAAAGTCTTCTTCATCCACCGGTGCCGCAAGTGGATCTCCGCATTTCGGGCACTTAACGTATCTTTCTTCAAATTCTCCTTTATTGCACGTCATTCCCACTCGATCGTCGCAGGCGGCTTGTCCGTGATATCGTAAACGACTCTGCCGACGCCGCGGACCTCGTTGACGATCCGTTTCGCGCTGCGGAAGAGGATGTCGTAGGGGATGGGGGCGGTCTCGCAGGTCATGAAGTCCGAGGTCTGGACGGCTCTGAGGGCGAGGATATAGTCGTAGGTGCGGAAATCGCCGACGACGCCGACGGAGCGCATATCCGTCAGGACCGCGAAATACTGATCGGCGTGAACGGGGGAATTTTTCATCTCCTCGCGGAAGATGAAGTCCGCGTCGCGCAGCGTGTCGAGCCGCTCTTTTGTCAGTTCGCCGATGACCCTGACGGCGAGGCCGGGACCGGGGAACGGCTGGCGGTGGACTATGCTGTCCGGCAGGCCGAGCTGCGTGCCGAGCCTTCGGACCTCGTCCTTGAAAAGGGGCTTGAGCGGCTCGACGATGCCCTTGAATTTTATGTCGTCGGGCAGGCCGCCCACGTCGTGGTGGCTCTTTATGACGGCGGAATTGTTCGTTCCGGACTCGATGATATCCGGATAGATCGTGCCCTGCGCCATGAAGTCGACGCTGCCGAGCTTCTGGGATTCGCGCTCGAAAACGCGGACGAACTCCCTGCCGATGATCTTGCGTTTCGTTTCGGGGTCGGTCACGCCCCTGAGCGCGGACAGGAAGATGTCCTCGGCGTTGACGCGTATGAAGTCGAGATCCCTGCCGCTGAACGCCGCTTCGACCTCGTCGCCCTCGGTCTTGCGCATGAGCCCGTGGTCGACGAAGATGCAGTGGAGCTGCCCGGGGACCGCCTTGGCAATAAGAGCCGCGCAGACGGCGGAATCGACGCCGCCGGACAGACCGAGGACGACCCTGCCTGAGCCGACCTGCTCCCTTATCGCGGCTATCGCTTCTTTTTCGTAGTCCGCCATGTTGTAGCCGCCGCGGGCGCCGCAGACGCGGTAGATGAAGCGGCTGAGGATGTCCCTGCCGTTGAGCGTATCGTTGACCTCGGGGTGGAACTGGACGGCGTAGAGCTTCCGGCTCGCGTCCTCCATCGATGCTATCGGGCAGTTTTCCGTCCGCGAGGTCACGGTGAAGCCCGCCGGAGCGGCGGTGACTCTGTCCTTATGGCTCATGAGCACCGTCTGCAGGCGGGGAAGGCCGTCGTAAAGCAGGGAATCGCTTTCGACCGTCATGCCGGTCTGACCG
Source organism: Clostridia bacterium (assembly GCA_017443405.1). GTDB lineage: Bacteria > Bacillota > Clostridia > Oscillospirales > Acutalibacteraceae > RGIG2893. The sequence continues at coordinate 3,854 of JAFRXS010000116.1, forward strand.
TATTCGCCGGTCTCGCCCTCCGTGACCGTGCCGCCGAGGACGTGCGTCATGAGCTGCATGCCGTAGCAGATGCCGAGAACGGGTATGCCCGACTTGAAGACCTCCGCGCCGCATTTCGGCGAAGCGGGGTCGTAGACGCTGTTGGGGCCGCCCGTCAGGATGAGGCCGACGGGCGACTGTTCCTTTATCTTTTGTATATCGGTGTCGCCCGGTATTATTTCGGAAAGCACGCCGAGTTCGCGTACCCGGCGTGCGATGAGCTGTTTGTACTGTCCTCCGAAGTCGAGGACGAGTATCTTTTCTTTATTCATGGCCGCGCCTCCGAAGCCCGTCATACCGAAAGAAGTCCCGCGTCGATGACGAACTGACCGCCGTCGGCGTACCTCGCCTTATCGGAGGCGAGGAAAACGACGAGCTCGGCGACGTCCTCCGGCTCGATCCACGGCACGGGCTGGAGGTTGCCGGCGGAGCGCTCGGCTATCTCCTCGGGCGTCATGCCCTCCATCGCGGCGAGACCGTCGTTCATAGGCGTGTTGACTCCCGTCGGATGGATGCTCAGCACGCGGATGTTCCACGGCGCGAGCTCGATCGCCCAGGACTTGGTAAGGCCTGTAAGTCCCCATTTGGACGCGGCGTAGTGCGACAGCCTGTTGCCGCCGCGAAGCCCCATGACTGAGGAGTTGTTGATGATGACGCCCGACTTCGCCTCTTTCATATAAGGCACGACGCGCCTGGTGACGTTGAACGGGCCCTTCATGTTGATGTCGACCATGGCGTTCCACTCGTCGTCCGTCATTTTGTCGACCTCGGCGTAGGCGCAGATGCCGGCGTTGTTGAAGAGTATGTCGATCTTTCCGAAGGCGTCGATCGTCTTCTTCACGGCGGCGGTGACGGCTCCGTCGTCCCTGACGTCGCCGACGCAGACGACGCAGCGCCTGCCGATCTTTTCTATCTCTTCCCTTAACGATTCGAGCTCGCCGTTGGTGCCGAAATCGTAGGCGGGGTATTCGATCTTCTTCGCGACGTCGAAGGCGGCTATGTCCGCGCCCTCCTTCGCCATCTGTACGGCGGTCGCCCTGCCCTGGCCGTGGGCGGCGCCGGTTATGAACGCGACTTTATTTTCCAGCAGCATCGTTATCACCTTTCTTCGTATAACCGTAAAGTACTTCGTCGAGCGGCACTTTCGCCACCGTGTTGAAGAGATTCGTAGCGTACATGATGCCCGCGAACGCGATGAGCTGGACGAGCTGTTTGTCGTTCCATCTCTTTTTCAGTTCATCGTAGATCCCGTCGGGGATGTTGTGCGGATCCTTCGTGATGTATCTGCCGAAGTCCATCAGCAGCTTTTCTTCCTCGGACAGCTTCGGATCGTCGGGATCGTCGCCCGAGTCTATCATTATCTTGCGGAAGAACGTGGAGCAGATCAGGCAGTCGTTGCCCGAGGAAATGGCGTAGCTGAACAGGATGAACGGCCTCTGCCCGAGCCACGGCACGATCGCCGCCTGCATATCGTACCATTCCATATAGGTGTTGAAGGACGGCACGTCGTGCAGAAGCGTCCTTTTCATGTTGGTTATCCTGCCGTGGGCAGCGATCTAATCGTCGTAGCCCTTTTTGACCTCGGGGGACGCGCCCTCGTACTCGGTCATCGGTATCCATGCTTCAAAAGGAGAGTATGACATATTATATCCTTCCGTTCAAAGATCAGAACATCTCGACGTACTGTTCCCTGTCGGGACCGACGGAAACGTATTTGATCGGGCAGCCGACGGCGTCCTCTATATATTTGACGTAGGCGAGAGCGGGGACAGGGAGATCCTCCTTCTTGCGGGCGCTGCCTATATCCTCGCTCCAGCCGGGCAGATATTCGTAGACCGGCTTCGCCTTCGCGAGAGCGGAGCCCGACGGGAAAACGTCGGTGAGCTCGCCGTTTACTTCGTACTTGACGCAGACGGGGATCTTATCGTAGCCGGAGAGGACGTCGAGCTTGGTAAGCGCTATGCAGGTCGCGCCCTGGATGAGCACGCCGTACCTCGAGGCGACGACGTCGAAGCCGCCGACCCTGCGGGGCCTGCCGGTCGCCGCGCCGTATTCGCCGCCAGCCTCGCGGAGCTTGTGAGCCTCGTCGCCGAACATTTCGCAGGTGAAGGGGCCTTCGCCGACGCAGGTGGAGTACGCCTTCATGATGCCGACGGAGGAGTCGAGCTTCTTGCCCGGTATGCCCGAGCCTATGGGCGCGTAGGCGGCGATGGAGTTGGACGACGAGGTGTAGGGATAGATGCCGAAGTCGATATCCCTGAGCGCGCCGAGCTGCGCCTCGAAGAGGATGCTCTTGCCTTCGTCGACGGCCTTCGTGAGATATTCGGTAGTGTTCCTGATGAACGGAGTGAACGGCAGGCCGTATTTCCTCAGCCAGTCGAGCATATCCTCCGCCTTGAGGGGCTCCGCGCCGTAGCCGCCCGCGACGGTCAGGTTCTTCCATTCTATGATGGCGGGCATCCTTCTCTCGATATCGCCGAAGTCGAGGAGGTCGCCCGTGCGGAACGCCTTTTTCATGTACTTGTCGGAGTAGACGGGAGCGATGCCGCGTCTGGTGGAACCGAACTTCGCGTCCGCGAGCCTGTCCTCTTCAAGACAGTCGAGCATTTTGTGATAGGGCATGCAGATGGTCGCCCTGTCGGAGATGATAAGATTGTCGGGGGTGATCTTTATCCCCGCCTCGGTGAGCCTGCCGACCTCGTTGAAGAGATGCTCGAGGTCGATGACGACGCCGGGACCCAGGACGTTGACGGTCTCCTCGCGGAAGACGCCGGAGGGGAGGAGATTGAGGATGAACCTGCCCCTGTCGTTGACGACGGTGTGACCGGCGTTGTTGCCGCCCTGATAGCGGATGACTATGTCGTAGTTCTCGGCAAGCAGGTCGACCATGCGGCCCTTGCCCTCGTCGCCCCAGTTGATGCCCGTGATGGCTGTAAGCATATAAACCCCTTCTTAAAAAAGATTTAAGCAAAACATACAGTCGCATTTTACAACAAGAGCCGCCG
>JAFRXS010000117.1 GCA_017443405.1 Clostridia bacterium
AAAGCATCATGAGCAGCGTGCCCAGCGTGTGCCAGTCGATACTCCGGATCAGCTTTTCGGTGGGAGGTGTGATCGCCATGGAGATGATCGCCGCCAAGACCGATATGGTCAGCATTGGTTCCTTTTTCAGGAACAGAAGCGCTTTCTTCATTTTTCGACGTCCTTTCACCGGTTCATCCCGTCCCGCACAGTATACATCACGCCGTCGGGGAAAACAAGACGGAGAAATAAACAGATCCCCGGTCGACAGTCGGACCTGTTCCAATGACGTTGGATCTTTGCTTTCCGAAAGATAAAAAACCCGGTGCGATACCGGAAACAGTCAGTAAATACTTGCATTAGTTCTTTTTTATGCTACAGCAGAATAGAAGATTTATCTAATAAAGAGACGATTTAATGAAACGAACGTTTGCTGTCATTCTTTCCCTGTTACTTCTGATAACGGTATGTCCCGTCACGGTGTTTACCGTGGACGTCACGGTGACTTATCTCGAACGCTCGTGGGACAGCGTGAAAAAAGAGATCGTTGAAACGGACGGAACGGTCACTGCACCTCTCTCCTTCCCGAACTTTCAGATGGGCGAGCACTGGTATTACGTGGGCGAGAACAAGACGTTCGAAAACCGCGTGACGATCCCCAACAGTACTTACGTCAACCTGATCATCGGCGACGGCGTGACGATCAACTGCAAAAAGGGCATCAACGTTTCGTCCTCGGCGATGCTCAATATCTACTGTCAGACAGCAAAGACCGGCAAGCTGATCGCCACCGGCAACGACTATAACGCCGGCATCGGTTCCGACGACGAAGCAGAGGTCAACGGCGCCATCCGCATCTACGGCGGTGTCATCGTAGCCACCGGCGGCGACGATTCCGCGGGTATCGTCGGCGGCAACGAGATGAGCTGCGGTCTTGTCGAGGTCTACGGCGGCACTGTCACCCCTAAGGGAGGTCCTCACGCCGCGGGCATAGGCGACGGCGACGAGGCGCCGGACGAAGCAGGCTTGATCAAGATCGACGGCGGCACGATCATGGCGACCGGCGGCGAACGCGGTAATCGAGAAGATAAACGCTATCGGCACGGTGGAATACACCGACGCGTGCAAAGCGAAGATCGACGCGGCGAGCGACGCCTACGAAGCTCTGACAGACGCGCAGAAGGCGCTTGTGACCAACGCGCAAACGCTCTCCGACGCGATCGACCGCTACGCAGACCTGAAAGCCTCGGCGGAAACGCCGGACGAACCCACCGAACCGTCAGAGCCCGATACGCCCTCCGGCGATAACCTGTGCCCGTGGGACGGCGTGGATCACGGCTCCTCCTTCTGGGGCAGGATCGTCAGGTTCTTCCATTCCATCCTTTACTTCTTCGCGCATCTGTTCGGACTGAGATAAAAGCATAACAAGAGGCAAACGACAAACTCTTACTAAAAGCGGCAGGCGATGAAACCTGCCGCTTTTGCTTTGCGACGCCGTGAAAGGAAGTCTCAAAAGGATCGAAAACTTCTTTTTGGTCACCGGAGGACGTTATTGAATTGACACGATAAAGTGGCTTCCGCGGCGAACAATAAAGAGGGAAACGTTTTTGCCGAATAACAGGCGATCATTTTTCAAACCGTCTCCCTCCCGATTGAACCTTGAACTGCGAAGCAACCTATGATATATTAAAAAAGGGAAGTGAGCATATGGAAAGCAGCGTATTGTTGTCAATTATTGTTCCGGTATATAATGCGGCTCGGTATTTACGGGACTGTCTGGATTCAATATATGCCCAACGTCTTCCGGAAGAAAATTATGAACTCATTTGCATAAACGACGGTTCGTCCGATTCAAGCGCCGATATCCTTGATGAGTATGCCGCTTGTCACAAAAACATTCGGGTTTTTCATCAGAAAAACGCGGGAGTCAGCGCTGCAAGAAACGTCGGGCTGGAGCATGCAGCCGGAAAGTACGTTTGGTTTGTTGATTCAGACGACTTTATCGCCGCGGGTATCCTGGACGATATTGCTCTTTATCTGCAGGATAACGATTGCGACCAGTTGGCGGTTTTACCGGCTCAATTCAACGACGGAGAGCCGGTGTCCTGTTTCTCGGAAATATCCGCGGACAATTACAGCGAAAAGGTCCGGGATTACCTGATAACAAGAGTTCTGCGAAACCAATGCATCCGGCGGATTGGCTTGCGCTTCGATACCCGTATTACGTATCAGGAAGATAACGTTTTCTATACGACTCTTTTTCCTCATTTAAAAAAGAAAGATCTGTTTACCGAAAGGATCGGATATTTTTACAGAATAAGGCAAGGCAGTCTCTCCCGCGGAGGGACCGCAAATGACAGGATCTTAGCCTCATATATAGCCGGGGCGGAAGATATGAAAAAGCTGTATGAAGCGGACGGATCGAATTACAACGGTTACGCGTATGTTCTTTATATGTTCATGACTACGGTCATGCAAATGATCGCCGCAGATCCGGAATCTTATAAAGACTATTATTCCCAAGTCAAACAAAAACGGTTGTTCCCGTTAAAACTCGACAAGAGATATACCGTCAATTATTTCAAATCCGGCGATCGGTTTTTCAGAAAGATCAAAAAACAAATCAGAAGCTTATCATATACCCGGGCAGGATACTTTTTATTGAGTGTTTTGCATAAGATACATGTGTTTTAAGAGAACGAGGCGGCTATGGGCAATCGGCAACTAATACACGTTTGTTCATTTTGATCTGCAAGAATATACTTAATAAGATCAGATTCAGGTGGAAATTGGTTTTTCCTTTCCTTCTGTAATAAACGCCGAAAGGCGTTTTTTTGTTTAAGTAATGAATTCGACGAAGGGAAATACGGCAGATTGTCCCTGCTTGCCTTTTTGCTCGCTTTTTGGTATTATGTTTTCAGATAAAGGGGGCGCAAATATGAGAGAATTCGTCATAGACGCGGGCGGCAGGCAGTTCACCGCCGCGGCGGGCGGGGCAGTATCCGGCATCGAGGTTTCATCGGAAGAACGGACCCCGGAAACGGAGATATACAGGATCGCTCTGTCGTTTTCCGACACGGGCGGCGACTGCTCGGTTTCGCTGCTGTGGCGCGAGCCGATGAAGGGCGTGCTTGGATTTTGGTCGCCCAACGCCGGGCGCGGACGCGACCTCAGACAGTGGTGGACGGCGAACACGCAGACGTCATATTACGCCGACGGCGCGCCGGTCATCGCACTGTTCGGGCAGGGCGGGGAAAACTACCGTACCGTCGCCCTTTCCGAAGCGGTATTTAAGACCCGTATCGCCGTGTGCGTCAACGACTTCGCACAAAAAGAATCGCTCGATCTTCGCGTAAGCATATTTGAGGAAGAAGCCCCGCCCGCGGACGTTTTCGTCTTTTATCTGCGTATCGACGCAGGTATGCGCAACCTGTCCCGCGCGCTGGGCGACGTCGGCAAATGGTGGGAGGAATTTTACCCGCCGAGGTACCGCCCCGCGGCGTCGGACGCCTGCGCCGCTCCCCTGTTTTCGTCGTGGTACGCGTGCCATCAGCACCCGAGGCAGGCGGAGCTTGAAAAGGAACTTGAACTCGCCGCGGGACTCGGCTTCGGCGCGATGATAGTCGACGACGGCTGGAGCTACGCGGGCGAGGGCACCGGCGACTACTCCAGATGCGGCACCTGGAGTCCGGATAAAGACAAATTCCCGGACATGTCTGCTTTTGCGAATAAAGCGAAAAAGCTGGGAATAGCTCCGGCGCTGTGGTTCCCGCTCCCGTTTATAGGAACAGACGACCCGCATTTCGCGGAGTTCCGCGACCGTATGATCTCGGTCGACGGCAATATGCGCGCCGGCGTGCTTGACTGCCGCGTCCCGTCCGTGAGGGAATTCATCGTGAACACTCTTGCCGGGCTGGTCGAAACCTACGGGCTATGCGGGCTGAAGCTTGATTTCCTGAACGATCTTACGCGACCGGCGCCGCCGCCGACGGAGGAGTGCGACTGCGCCGCGACCGCCGAGGGCGTGCAAAAACTGCTTACGGCTCTTGATGACCTGCTCACGGTCCCCGTGCGCGATCTGCTGCTCGAATACAGGCAGTTTTACCTCGGGCCCGCCGTCACGCGGCACTGCAATATGCTGCGCGTCGCGGACTGCGCCTTCGACGTCATAACCAACCGCGTCGGCGTCGTCGACCTGCGTATGCTCGGCTACCCTCTCGCGGTCCATTCGGATATGCTCCTTTGGGCGCGGAGCGAAACGCCCGAGAACTGCGCGGTCATGCTTCTTAACGTGCTGTTCGCCGTCCCGCAGATATCCGTCCTGCTGCAATACGCGCCGCGGGAGCAGGTCGAGGTCGTGCGCCGCTTCCTCGCTTACCACAACGCGCACCGCGAGCTGCTCGTTTTCGGCGAGCTGACGGTCCGCGATCCCGAAGCGAATTATACCGCGGTAAGCGCGGAGGACGGGTCGCTGCGCGTCGTCGCCCTCTACAGCCCCCGCGTATTCGGCTTTGACGGTAAGGCGACCGACGTTTTCAACGCGACCTCCGCCGACCGCCTTGCTTTCACCGCCGATGTTCCCGGCGCTGCGGTCTGCTTCGACTGTTTCGGGAATGAGACCGGAAGATCGCGGTTCGCGCGGGGAGGAGTTGAAATACGCGTTCCTCGCGGAGGCATGGCGCGTATAGAGCCGTGATGTCGCCCGTGACCGACACCGCGTTCCGGGTTTAATGACTATATTTTCGCGTTATATTACTGCTGTGACAGAATACGGCGCATAACAAAAAAACGCCTTGGGGCGTTTTTTTGTTTGTTTGCGAGATCTTACATGCTTTCGGTAAGGATGCGCACGAGCGCGTCCTTGCCGATGGGCGCGTACATCCACGGCTCGTTCGTACTGTCGAATTCGAGGATGTGGTCCGCCATCTCGTCTATCTTTTCCGCCTTGACTCCGAGCTCTGCGAGGTGCATCGGGATGCCTGTCGACTCGAAGAAGGAGTAGAACGCTTCGATGACCTTGTCTGCCATCTCGTTATCGGGCAGAGCCTTATCGAAGCCGAAAAGCTGCGTTCCGAGCGTGACGAAGCGTTCGACGGTCTCATCGGACAGTATCTCCTTCATCCAGCGGGGCGTGATTATCGCGAGTCCCGCGCCGTGGGTGATGTCGAAATACGCGCTCAGCGCGTGCTCTATTGAGTGCATCGGCCAGCCGGAATAGCCCGCGCCGTTTGATAGTATGCCGTTGCAGCCCCAGCTGCAGACATACATGAGCTCGCTTCTCGCGGCGTAGTCGTCCGGTTTTTCGAGCGCGATCTTAACGTTCGTCATAAGCGAGCGCAGAGCGGAGATCATGACGCCGTCGTTGAAGATCGAGCAGGGCCTCGCGAAGAACTGCTCGAGGACGTGGTTGATCGCGTCCGCGGTACCGCAGGCAGTCTGCCATTTCGATACGCTGAAGGTGTATTCGGGATCGAGGAAGGACACGGCGGGGAACATGAGCGGGTCAAGATACGCGCGCTTGTCGTTGATCGCGGTGTTCGAGATGACGCAGCCCATATCGTATTCGCTGCCCGTCGCGGCGAGCGTGATGATATCGACTATGGGCAGCGCGGCTTTTGCCTTGACCTTGCCGGAGATGAGGTCCCAGCCCTCGCCGTCGTATTTCGCGCAGACGGAGATCGCCTTGGAGCAGTCAAGGACCGAGCCGCCGCCGACAGACAGTATCACGTCGACGCCGGTTTCCTTGCAGAGCCTCGCGCCGTCTATGACGGAGGGGTCGTACTTCGGGTTGGGCTCTATGCCGGAGAGCTCGACGATATCGAAATCCGAAAGCAGCTCCTTTACCCTGTCGTAAAGCCCCGATTTTTTGATGGAACCGCCGCCGTAGGTCATCAGCACTGTCTTGCCGTAGCGCGCCATAACGCCGGGCAGGTCCTTTATCGCGTCCTTTCCGAAACGCAGGGTCGTGGGCGTATTGTAGATAAAATTACCGATCATAATTGTTTTCCTTTCTGTTTACACATCAAGCGAGAAGAGCGTCCGCCGTCAGCCTGACTATCTGCTTTTCGACGAACTTCAGCGCGGAGCGGGAATAATAGGGCCGTGCGCCGGATTCGAATACTATCAGAAGGTCGCCGCCGCGGCACTCTATATCCTCGCTGCGCGCGGGCAGGCGGACGCGGGCGGTCTGCTTGCCGGGCGTGAGGTAGTAAAGCGGGACGTTCGCGCCGTCGAGCGGGAAATATCCCTCCGGTCCGCCGGAGCAGTCATAGCACAGCAGCTTTGAGTCGAACGCGCCGTAGGAGCATGACAGAGCGGCGATATCGCCGGGCAGCAGAGCGAAGCCCTGAACGCTGTCGCAGGTCGAATACGCCGCGGCGGGGATATCGGAAACGACGCCGAAACGCGCGTCGGGACTCAGCTCGTAAGCGAAGACAAGCGCCTTAAAGACCCTGCCGTCGGGCGAAGTCAGCTTGTGGGACGGGTCCGTTTCGTAATCGGGGTCCTTATGGAACTCTCCGACGTATACGCGTTCCCCGTCGCTCGAGCAGAAGGACGCGCGGCAGGGCACCTCGACGCTGCCGGCAAAGGCGACCGCGTCTCCGTCTTTCGCGGAAAGCACCGCCCGCTTTTCCAGGATGTAGAGCCTGTTGGCGTTGCTTATATAAATAAACTCCCCCGCCGCGGTGACTCCGCCCGCGTGACCGGTATAGACCGAGCCGTCCTTCTTAAGCAGCGTCAATCCGGTAAAAACTCCGTCGTGAAGCGCGTAGAGGCGGGACGCAGCCCCATCCTCATCCATGTAGCCGCAGAGGATATAAACGTCTTCATCGGCAATATAAGTAATCCCCTGAGGAACGAAGCCCTCGTCGAGGCCGGGAAGCTGCGCGACGGCAGAGCGCGCGCCGAAATACGCGGGGTAACGGACGGCGTCCGTCTTCGCCGGGACCGACGGGTCGGCGTTAAAGCCGAACAGCCCCGAGACAAAGGCGACGACGCTCATAAAAAACGCGGCGATCTTTGAAAAAAACGATTGCATGGCTCTCCTCCTGTCAGGTAATTCTATTCTCCGAGAAGCTCCGGATACGCGGGATATACGGTCCCGGGAGACGGGACGCGTTCAAACGTCCCCTCGGCGGGCGCGTAGGGCAGACGGACGGTCCACGTCCCGCAGAACGTCACGATGACCTGCCTGAGCTTCGGGCTGTTTTTCAGCCAAGCGTTCTGCGCCGAGGAAAACATACTGTCAAGGTCGCACTCGAAAGAGACGGGCAGCAGCGCGTACTCGGGATCGACGGCGGCGTAAAGCTCCGGCGTGCCGTTCCAGCCGTGGTGCGCCATCTGAAGGATATCCGCGGAAAGTGCGTCATCGTATTCGCTCAGAACGAGGTCCGCCGCGTTAAAGGCGAAGTCGCCCGTCCACAGTACGCTCTGTGAGCCGACGGTCATTTTCAGCAGCAGCGAGTTTTCGTTCATCCCGCCGTCGAGGATGGTCTTGGGATACAGGTCGTCGTACGCGTAAAGCACCTCAAAGTCCGCGTTCCTGACGGCGAAACGGTTGCCGGAATGGAGTTTGACGACGGGCACGTCCGCGTAGAAGTCCGCGAGGTTTTTCTTGAACTGCGTATAGCGGTAGATCGTATCGTCCAGCATATAGGGCGAATCCGACTTCGCGGTCTCTTCCTCCTTCGGGAAGTTGAAATAAAGCCTTTCAAGCACGACATCGTCGTGATGGTCGAGCGAAAAGCAGTTGAAAACGCCGATATGGTCGCCGTGCAGATGCGTGAATATCCACGCCGCGATCACGGGCTTTTCGGCGTCCGCGGGCTTCTGCGAAAGCAGGATGTTCATCAGCTTGTTGCTGTCGACGTGATCCGGGTCACCCATTCCGCCGTCGATGATGCAGAAGCTGCCGTCGGCGAGGCGGATGATAAAGCCCATGCCCTCCCCCGCGACGCAGGTCTCGCCCTTCATTCCGGTCAGGAGCGTGTCGCATTTCGTCTCATACGGGTCGGTCAGAGGGCAGAGCCCGCCCTCCGGCTCGACGATGACGCGAAGAGTACGGGTCTTTGAAAACCGGGAAACGGTGACCGCTGTGCCGTCCTTCGTCAGCGTCGCGAAACGGTTGTTTTCGATCCTGTTCGTACTGTAAACGTTGAAGCCCTGCTCTTCGAGAAGCGAGACGTAGGCGTCAAAATCGGCGTCCTCCGTCCCCTCGCGGCGGCAGATGACCGTCCCGCCGCCGCTGACGAATATCCCGCCTGCCGTGCCGCAGACCGGCGCGGGCACGTCATAGCCCGCCTCGCGGAAATCGGCGCACACCGGCCCCGGGTCGGGCTCTTGAGGCTTGATATCTATCCCCAGACGGGCGGCGAAGAAGGTGACGATGCTCATAAAGAACGCGGCTATCCTCATCAACACTTCACGCATGATATTCCTCCGATGACGTCGTAATGTTTATAAGAACAGTATATACCGAAAACCGCTCCGTAGCAAGAAAAAAAGCTTTAATTTTCGCGCTTATATTGCATTCGGGCGCGCGTTGTATTATGATAAAAACGAAAAAGCGGCGGAAAGGAGCCGATCCATGAAATACGGGAACGATTGGCAGTCACTCAACTCCCGTCCGGTACCGGAATGGTTCGCGGACGCGAAATTCGGCATTTTTATACACTGGGGAGTCTATTCCGTCCCCGCCTACACGAGAAGGGGCGACTACGCCGAGTGGTATATGCGGCAGATAGAGGACCCGGCGACCGAAGCGCGCAAGTTCCACGACCGCGTCTACGGCAAAGATTTCCGCTATGAGGACTTTGCCGGGATGTTCAAGGCGGAGCTGTTCGACGCCGGGCAGTGGGCGGATATCATCAGGCGTTCGGGCGCAAAGTACATGAACCTCGTATCCAAGCACCACGACGGCTTCTGCATGTACAAGTCGGACTACGCCTGGAACTGGAACTCCGTAGATATCGGTCCGCACAGGGACTTCTGCCTGGAGCTGAAAAACGCGCTCGAAGGCACGGGCGTGCGCTTCGGCGTGTACCATTCGGTCTACGAGTGGTTCAATCCGCTGTATCTGAAGGACCCGGAGGAATACGCACTGAAGCATCTGCACCCGATGCTCAAAGAGCTCGTCACGAAGTACGAGCCCGCGACGCTTTTCACCGACGGTGAATGGGACCACGACAGCGGCGTCTGGCATTCGACGGAGTTTTTGCAGTGGCTCTACAACGAATCGCCGGTGAAGGACTTTATCGTGCCCAACGACCGCTGGGGAAAGGAAACGAGAGGACGCCTCGGCGGGAACTTCACGACGGAATACGGCATCATAGACGGCGGACGCAAGATAGAGGACATCGAGCTCGACCGCCCGTTCGAGGAATGCCGCGGTATCGGGCGCTCATTCGGGCTCAACCGCGCGGAAACGACGGAGGATTACCTGAGCGCGAAGGAGCTTCTGACGACGCTTGTCGACCTCGTCGCGAAGGGCGGGAATTTCTTATTGAACATCGGCCCCGCGGCTGACGGCACGATACCGGTCATAATGGAAGAGCGCCTGCTGCAGATGGGCAAGTGGCTCGAGGTAAACGGCGGCGCGATCTACGGCACGCGTCTTTACACGAAAAAACCGCAGAAGGGCACGTGGTATACGAAAAAGGGCGATACGGTGTACGCGATCATCGACCGTTTCCCGTTCGGCAGCGCGACGTTCGACGAGATACCCTTCCGCGAGGGGCTCAAAGCGCGCCTGCTATCGCACCCCGCTCCCCTGACCGTCGAAAACGACGGCGGCAAAGCGAGGATCGTCTTCCCGCCCATAGATCCGGACGAGGTGACCTGCGAGCATCTGTACGCGCTGGAATTCACGGAATAAAACGCCACAAATAAGAACGGAGCATCCGGGAAACGGCTGCTCCGTTATGTTTATTCAGAAAGAATAGTCCGGGCGGACGGGTCTGCCCGTCTTCGAGGACTCGATGATCGAAAGGCAGACCTCGACGGTCCTCGCGCCCTCGCGCGCGTCGGTCAGCACCAGGCGTCCTTCGGCAATCGAATCCGCGAATTCCGCGAACTCTCTCGCCGCGTTGTGGTTGTTGACCTCGACGTCGAGTATACGGGGCTCCTTCGTCACGCCTTCGTCGTCTGCCGTGAACAGTGTCATGGTCGGCGACGTGTTGTCGCAGATAAGCGTGCCCTTCGTGCCGTAGATGACGGTGCGCATGGTGTAGTCCCTCTTGCAGCCGGTGGACACGAAGACCTTGCCCATCGTCCTTTCGTCAAAGCGCATGACGGCGACGGTCGCGTCGTCGTACGGCACCTGCGGCAGGAGCCGGTGCGTGCCGTAGGCGAACACCTCCGCCGGGTCGCCCGCGAGCCAGCGCAGCAGGTCGATCGCGTGGCAGCCGCCGCCTATCACGCCGTGGCGCAGGGGATCGGAGCGCCAGTTGTCGACTAACTTCATATAGTCGTGGGCGTACTCGGATTCAAGGAAGTAGATATCGCCGAGCGTCCCGTCGGAAATGAGCTCTTTCGCCTTTTCGAACGCGGGAGTGAATCTGCATATCTGCCCTATCATAAGCTGACGGCGGGAAGAATCCGCGGCGCGTATCATCGCCCGCGCGTCCTCGCGCGTCAGAGCCATCGGCTTCTCGCAGAGGACGTGCTTGCCCGCCTCGAGGAAAGCGCAGGACAGTTCCCTGTGAAGCTGATCGGGCACCGCGATGACCGCGGCGTCGATATCCTCCCTGCCGAGCAGCGCGCGGGGGTCCGTGAAGCGTTGTTCTTCGGGTATGCCGTAGCGTTCGCCGGCGAAGCGCAGGTGTTCTTCGTCGACGTCGCAGATCGCGGCGACGTTCGCGCCGCAGCCCGCCGCGCCCTCGATATGCGCCATACCGAAGCGCAGACCGATCACGGCGACGTTAAGCTTCTCGCGTTTCATTTTCTTCATCCCTGAATTTTTTGCCTATGACGGGCAGCTTCCCCAGCAGCCGTTTTATCTTTTCCTCTTCCGCGGCGGCTTTGCGCGCGTCCTGCTCGAGCCTTTCGTCGAAGCGGTAATACATAAGGTCCGCTCCGCAGTATTTGCAGGCTGTCCCAAAATACAGAGGCGACAGCTTTTTTTCGCATTTCGGGCATTTTCTCATGGCAGCTCCTCCGTTTCATCCAGCCGCGCGACTATCTTTTCGCGGCGAAGGGCGAGCTCTTCGCGTATGCCGGACAGCCGCTTACCGGTAAGGTCGTACCAGAAGAACGGGATTATGCCCAGGAAGTTCAAAAGCTGCGGAACGAGCACGTAGAACATCCAGATATAAAAGTCCGTTTTCTCGCCCTTGACGGCGACCTGCTCGCCGTTGACCGTGTCGTAGGTGAGCCCGATTACCGGGAGGATGGCGGTCGCGACGGACGCGCTCACCGAGCTCGTCAGCTTCCCGAAGAAGGACGAGACCGCGAAGGATACGCCCTCGTTGCGCTCGCCGGTCTTCAGCTCCATATAGTCGATCGTATCGCCTATCATCTCGGTCGATATGACGTTGCGGACCGTATGAACGATGCTTATCACGATATTCAGCAGCATCAGCACGGGCACGGCGACGAACTTGTTCGTATAGTGCCTGAAGCCCGCGAAGAAACAGACGATGCCTATCACCGCTTTCGCGATGAAATGGATGATCATAAGCTGCTTGTTGTCGAACTTTCGCTTGATGGCGGGTATGAAGGGATAGGTGCCTATGCCCACCGCGCCGCCGGGTATATCGATGAGCAGCTTGAGGGAGTTGAGCTGAACGACCTCGGCGAAATAGTAGGTGGTGAACACCTCGTAAAGACCGCCGAGCGACATGAGCATATTGCTCACGACGATGAGGATGAGGGGCTTGTTGCGCGCCAGCACCCTGAACCCCTCTATGACGCTCGGCTGACGCACGGTCTGCACGACGCGTTCCTTTGTGAACACGCCGGCAAGCGAGAACAGACCGCCGCCGAACGCCGCGGAGACGATACCGACGACGAGAAAGACCGTCCTGAGGCTGACGTCCCAGATCCCCTTGTCGGACGCGTCCATGAGCGAGAGAAGAAGAGTCTGCGAGGCGCCGGAGGCGATGCCGCTGATGAAAGTCGAGAACGAGATGACCCTCGTCCTGTCCGCCTGAAGCGGCGAAACGGCGGTGGTCATGCCGTTGAACGGCACGTCGGCGAAGGTAAAGCAGAGCTCCCAGAGGATGTACGAAACGTACATATACGCTATCTTCGCGACTTTCGACTTCACGCCTGCCATGAACGTGGGGCCGCCGAAAAGAGCGACGGTCAGTACCGCGAACGGCAGGGGCGTGATCAGAAGCCACGGGCGCAGCTTGCCGTAGCCCGTTCTCG
The DNA here is from genome assembly GCA_017443405.1 of Clostridia bacterium. Classification (GTDB taxonomy): domain Bacteria; phylum Bacillota; class Clostridia; order Oscillospirales; family Acutalibacteraceae; genus RGIG2893. Next base: position 12,349 of record JAFRXS010000117.1, read on the forward strand.
TCTTATCGACGAGCGAGCCGATCAGCGGGTCGTTGACGGCGTCCCACAGACCGGAGATCAGCAGCATGAAGGCAACCGCGCCTTCGGGTATCTCGAAGACCTTCCTGAAAAAAATGGACAGATAGCCGCTTCTCGTCGGCGTGACGGCGAAGCTTTTGCCTCCTGCCGCGAGGCCGTAGGCAAGCGCCTCGCCGTAACCGACGTAATGCTTTTCCGTTACCGTACTCATAACTTCGTAGATATTTACCGGCCGATCGCGGGCAGCTGATCGTCATACTCCGCGCCGAGGGGGTACGAAGCGGACCAGTCGATGAATTCGTCAGTGTAGAAATTGAAGCCGCAGAATTCGACGGAATCGGGATAGACCTCCATAAAATATCCGCGTCCGGTCGCGTCGTAGGGCTCGTTGTCCTCGTCGAGCATAGTGACGCAGGGCACCCATATCTCGGGCGTTCTCTTATCGCCGGGTATGACGGAGGTCCGCATATAGTAGTGCATGTGTCCGACGATCACGAAGATATCGTCGTACTTGTTCAGAAGCCCGACGTAGCGGTCCTCGCAGTCATCGTCCATGTAGTAGTACGGATAGTGGTTGAACACGAATACAGGCAGACCGCTTTCGGCGGCGGCGTCAAGCTCGGATTCGAACCAGTCGAGCTGTTCGTCCGAAAGCTTTCGCGCGGGCGACTCCGCGGCGTCGGGAGCGAGGAAAATGAGGTGATATCCGTTGACGACCTTTGAATAATAGAGCTGCTGTATTTCGCTGTCGACAAAGGTCTTAAGGAAACCGAGCGAGCGCGAACGGTACTTGTCAAAATCCGCCTCGGTACTGTTGCC
>JAFRXS010000118.1 GCA_017443405.1 Clostridia bacterium
AAGAGCTCAGGTATTCTTGAATAACCGTATTTGAGCGCTCCGCCTTTGCCCCGGTTCTTTTCATACCTGAGGACTTTCGCATATTCAGCGGTCGACTCGAAAACTCCGTCAAATTCTTTTCCGCTGCCGTCGTCAACGACGAGAACGGAGTATGACCCGGACAGCTTACTGCAAAGTTCGGGCAGTCTGTGATCCGGCTTATAAGCGGGAATAAAAATAAGCTTGTCCAAATCGGTCGACCTCCTTTTTTTATCACAGATATTCTATCATTATTTGCCTGTAGTGTCAATAACTATCGAAAAAAGTGTCATGTGTCGGGACTATTTTTATAATTCTTGAAAAACACTTGATTGTAATGAAAAACGGCAGTATAATATAATTAAAGAGATATTTCTACAGGAGGCGTTGAAGTGATCTCGACAAAAGGCAGATATTCAATAAGGATTCTTCTCGACATTGCCGAACAGGGCGGCAATGTGTTCGTTCCCATGAAAGACGTGGCTGAACGCCAGGGACTGTCTCTCAAATATGTCGAACGAATTGTGCCCGCGCTCAAAGAAAACGGTCTTGTGGCCAGCGTTCACGGCAAGGGCGGCGGTTACCGCCTTACAAAAGAGGCGGACAGATATACGCTTTGGGAGATACTCAGCGTTACCGAGGGCGATCTTGCCCCGGTGAGCTGCCTCAAGCCCGGCGCCGCTCCGTGTGAAAGAGCTGAGGAGTGCAAAACGCTTACTGTCTGGAAGAATTACTATAAATTGACGAAAGAGTATTTTTCAGGCATAACTCTTGCGGATCTTTTGGATGCTCCGCTGCCCGACAACTACGTGATCTGAGGGATTGTTATGAAGAAGATAGCCAGTTTTACGGTCGATCATACAAAGCTTGAAAAGGGAATGTATGTGTCGCGCGTTGACGGGGACGTCGTAACCTACGACATAAGGATGAAAAAGCCCAATTGCGGAGACTACATTCCGGTCCCCGCAATGCACACGTTCGAGCATTTATTTGCTACTTATGCGAGAAACAGCAAATACGCGGACTCCGTTATTTATGTCGGTCCGATGGGATGCCGCACGGGCTTTTATTTGCTGATGCGGGACGAAGTTTCAAAACCGGGCGCGCTTGAGCTTGTGAGAGAAAGCTTCAAGTTTATTGCAGATTATGAGGGGGATATCCCCGGAGCGTCAGCGGCGGAATGCGGTAACTGGCTCGAGCACGACCTTGCCGGCGCAAGGGAGATCGCATCCGATATGTGCCGCGTACTGAAAGAATGGTCAGAGGCCGATATGGATTATTGAGAAAAGCACAAAACAAGGCGCATCCCGCGCCTTGTTTTTTTATTTATTTTGCTCTTTTCTTTAAAATGTTGAACAGAACGAAAAGCCCGGTGAATAGTATGACCGCTCCGATCAGTACGGCGTACATTGCCGGTACTGCGACTTTTGTTCCGAAGAAGTAAAAGTTGAAGTCAACGCTGTCCTTGATTTCGGTCATGACTTCCGGAGGGAAGCCTACTTTTTCCATTTCCGCAAAAACACCGCGCATCATATGGTTTTTGACAAGACATGTCCCGTATGTGCCGGGCAGAAAAGAGAGGACTCTCTGCAGACCCGCGCCGAAACTGGAGATCGTCATATACGCGCCGCAGATAAATCCGTAACCCGCGCTGACTATCGTGCCGACCGCCGACGCCTGACCGTTCGTATTGAGGAAGAAGTTAACGCATGATGAGAGCGCCGTTCCGAAGAGCGTCAGCAAAAAGACGTCAAGGATCACGAAGAGTACATCCGCAGCCGTCATGTACCATCCCTGCGTCGCAAGATATATGAGCGATACCGCAAGGGCGGAGAATGTCACGATCAGCGTGCTCGACGCCGACGCGGCGAAATAGCCTGCGGCGACAGTCGATTTTTTGACAGGTGAAACAGAAAAATCTTTTATCGTTCCGTTCGCTTTGTCCTGGATCATCATAAGGTTCGCGCAGAACGAAACTGTTACGCAGGACACTGCAAGAAGCGCAGATATCAGCTGACTGACGACAGTTCCGTTCAGCAGCTTTTCCGGTATTGTCACGCCCTGCGGAAGCGCGGAAGCGTAGCTGTCGCGGTATACGTTTGCAAGGAACGTTGCGTAGAGAACGAGCAGGATCATCGGGGTGATCAGCGCTGAGAAGAACATCCCTTTGTCTTTAAAGAATAATTTGAGATCTCTTCTGACGATATTTGATAATGTCCTCATTTCAGCCCGCCTCCCGGAAGATTTTTGCCCGTCACGGCGAGAAAGACGTCGTCCATCTTTCCTTTCGTGACTTCGTAGTCTGTAAACAGTTCGGGATATGAACCGATAAGTTCAGTTACTTTTGCCGTATCCGGCACGGAGATGCGTACTGCGTCGCGGAGCTCCTCACAAGGAAGACCGAAGAGTTCGATATCGGATCTGTCGCATCCGTAAAGCGTTATGTAGTCGCCGATATATTTGTTTTTCAGATCATGCGGCGTTCCTTCCGCCGCGATCTTGCCGCCGTCGATTATCACGACGTAATCGGCGTCGGCGGCTTCTTCCATATAGTGAGTGGTAAGAAATACCGTGAGTTTATTTTCTCTGCGAAGATTTCCGATGACGTCCCAGAGAAGTTTTCTGGTCTGGGGATCGAGTCCGGTAGTCGGCTCGTCAAGGATAAGTATTTCCGGCTCGTGGATCAGCGCTCGGGCTATGTCTATCCTGCGCTTCTGCCCCCCGGAGAGCTTTGTGAGCGGACGGTCCGCGAAGTCGCCGAATTCGAGTATCGCCGAAAGTTCGTCAAAGCGTTTCGCAAAATTCTTTCCG
>JAFRXS010000119.1 GCA_017443405.1 Clostridia bacterium
CAGCTCTTGTAGTAGACCGCCGCTTCGGTGCAGGTAGCCGGGGTCTTCCGGTACTTGTCGCTGTGATCCGTGACCGTGAAGGAGTGGCCGAGCTTGTCAATCGCCGCGGGCGCTTCGATCTTGTTCGTTCCGTCCTTGTCGGAGAAGAGCTTATTGCAGACTGAACACTTCCAGTATTCCTCCGTTCCCGCCGTCTCGCACCCCGGATCGACCTTGGGCATATGGGTCAGACTGTGAACGGAGCGACTGAAGGTGACGGCGTATTCGGTCGGTATGAGCTGTCCGTTGATTGGAAGCGTTTTGATCTTCAATACCGTCTCCGCCGCCTTCAATTCGACTGCGGCGGTCGCTCCGGTCGGGATGCTCGGATAGTTGGAGTTAGCGTATCTGTAGGTCAGCGTGCCCTCTTTGAACTGAGTCTCGTCGAGCTGCAGCTGGTGACCGCCGGTCACGTCGAAGCTGACCTCGACCTCGCCTACGCCGCATCCGACCGTGTCGGTATAACTTAAGATCTTGGTCTTGAATACCGGATCGAGCGTACCCTCGCTTACTGTGAGAGACGCGAGCCCCGTGTATATTTTTTCACTGAATCCGACTTTGAGCGTTACGTCGCTGTCCGGCATGATAAATTCGACAGGGAGCATATCGCCGTGATTTTTATCGTACAGAACGTTTTCGACCATTCCGTAAGCCAGGCTGACGAGCGCGATCACATAGTCATCGTCCGGCTCTATGGTCGGAGAGATCGGCTCGCCGGCGAGGGCTTTGTCGGGAACGGTCACGGCGCCGTGATCGCCCGCGTCGAGCGTGATGTTATAATAGACCTTTGGCTTGATGATAACGACGGAGGCGGTTTTCCCTTCTCCGTTTACAATAAAGGCGCAAGGATGCCCGTTATTATCCGTTACCTTGACCGATCCGCCGAAGGGAGCCCTGATATAGTGGGTGTCGGGAATGATTATCTCTCCGCCGGGATCTGAAATGATCGCTTCTTTATTGTAATTTCCCTTTGCTTCAAGCGTGCCTCCCGTGACGGTCACTTTGCCCGACGCGATAACACCCGTCATTTCCTTTTGATAGCTGAGGCGGCTGTACGGCAGAGCCTTCACGTGCCCGCCCGCGACGGTGATATCGCCGTCGCAGTTAATGCCGACGTCGGCCCCGCGGAAGGTGAGCTCACCGTCGAGAGTCAGGCCGGCGCTGCCGACGGCGGAGCCGGTCACGTAAATTCCGTTATTATAGTCGCCGTCTATGACCGCATTGCCTTTGACGGTAAGGGAGATATCCTCGGCGTAGACGCCCGAGCCGTTGTATTTTCCCGTCACGCCGGTAACGCCCGTAAAGGTGAGCGTCTGCGTTGCGGGATCGTATTCCGCCTTCGCGCCGTCGCCCGTCACGCCGGGGATGCTGCGGCAGTTAGCGTTGGTGACTCTCGTCTCGCCGACCCAGAGGCCGTATTCAACGACGGGAATGATCTCCACGGTCTTCGCGGGATCGCCGTTCGCATCGACAATGATCGGGTCTCCCCATTTGTTCTGGCCTGTCGAGCCGCCCTCGGGCACACTGATGAAGAGCTTGTCGTCAACGGTGATCGGGCCGTTCCCGTTTCTGAACCCTTTGACGGGGACGCCGTTTTCGGAGGTCACCGAGACCTTTTTGGTCCCGTCGAGGAAGAATATCCCTTTGTTTGTCGATAATCCGCAGGAATACTCGTCGTCGCCGGTCGCGGTAAGCGTGATCTCGCCTCCGCTTATGGTAAAGGTATTGGAGGCAAACAGCGCTTCTGCCGCGGAAGACGCGACCGTGCCGCCGCTCTGGAGATAATTTTGGTTGCACGCGTAGATCCCGTTTTCGCATAACGGGGCGTCGACTGTGACCTTTCCGCCGGTCACAGTGACGTTATTCAAGGCTTTAAGCGCATTTACTATCGCCTGTTTTCCGGCGGTCGACGCAATGACTTTGACGTCGATCTCGCCTTTAGCTATGCTGATATCGTAAGCTTTGACCGCGTCGGTTTTACTATAAAGAATGGGATCGGTCCACAGGTCGAGCTCCGCCTTCAGAACGCCTCCGTCGACGGAGAGCGCGCCGCCGGAATATATCAGACCGTATGCCGAAAGGACCGTGTACATGCCCGAGATCTCGCGGTTCGCTGAGAAATCGAGCGTTCCGCCGTTCAAATTAAGGTCTTTCTTTACTTTAACGGCAATGAAATTGCTGTCGACCTTCAGACTGCCCTCGCCTTCGACCGTGAGCGATCCGTCGATCGCCATGATGGCGATCACGTCGTCGTCACAGACAAGACTGTTCTCACCGACGAGCCGGATGGTAAGATCGCCTTTGAAAGCGATCAGGGCGTCGTTAACGTACCTCGGAGCGACTCCCGTGACGCCCTTGACGTTGATAAGCGTGAGGGTGCCGGTGTCCGGATCGTATTCCGCTTTGGCGCCCTCGCCGAGGACGCCGGGGATGTCGGCGCAGTTTACGGACGTGACCTGCACGTCGCCGATCCAGAGATCGTATTCTTCAAGGAATCCCACTCTTTTGAACGAGGAAGGATCGACCGCTCCGGGATCGAGCTTCACCATGCCCTCGGTACCCGCGGCGTCGGTCCAGCCCTTGCCGTGGACAGAGGACGTGATATTAACGCGGTAGGCCGCCGCGGTGTTTCCGTACGCCGTGAAAGATCCGACGTCCGCGCCGATGCTGACAGAGCAGCCGAGCATAGAGTGCAATCCGTAACTGGACGCGGCTTCTCCGCCGGAGAACTCAAAGCGTCCTCCGGACAGAGTCAAGTAGGTTGTCGGAATATAGTATCCGGAGCTGACCGCGTCCGATTTCCCTCCGCGGGCCGTTACAAAGCCGTCGTTTACGGTCAAAGCCGGCGTTACGAGGCCGTAGCTGTCCGCGCCGAACTGGCCGCCGTACGCGCTCGCCGTGCCGCCAAGCGCGGTAAGGACTGCGCCGCCGTTCAACGTGATCTTGCTTCTTGCTTTCATACCGTACGACGAACGCGCGGGACCGCCCGCCGCGGTCAGCGCCCCGCCGTTAACGGTAAGACCGGAGCCGCAGAATATGCCGTAGCTTTCGCTGTTAGACGTAAGCGCGGCGGCGCCCGCCTCCACGGATAATTCAAGCGTTCCGCCGCCGGTGATATCGACCGGCGACTCGCTGTAAAAGCCGACGCTGTAGTCGCCGCTTTCGATCAGGGCGGCTTTATTTGAGTTTTTGAGAACAAGGTTGAGCGTACCGCCGCCCGTCCATATTATAGCGGCGTTTGCGTTTACGGTACTTGCCGCGACAAGAACATTACTTGTAAACCCGTTTCCGGTCCCGTTGTAATCGAAGCCGTCGAGCGTCAGCGTGTTTGTGCCGGGAGCAAAGCTCCAGCCTTCGCCGGAAAGATTAGCGGACGTTACCTCGGTGTTACCGACGTAAAGGTTGTACGAACCCGTTTCGGCAGCAGCGCCGAAAGGAACGGCGGAAAGGATCATGACAAGAGTCATGACCGCGACGAGGCAGCGTCTGCCCGTCTTTTTTAAGAAAGCGATTGGAATTTTCATGTTTACCTCCGTAAATCACGCCTGAGCTGCAGTTGCATCGCGGCACTTTGAAGTCGGACGCTTTATCGCTTTAATCAATTATAACACACGCGCGCGCAATAAAACAAGAAGTTTTTTCAATAAAACGCGGCGAATAAAAGACAAAACGGGGAGTTTGTCCAAAACTCCCCGTTTGCGAATTCAGATAAGCTTTACAAATCTCTCGTAGCCCTCGTCCCACATTTCGGTGTTTGCTGGATCGTAACGCTTGATGTCGAAGGAGTCGCGCACGACCTGGCGAGCCTCGGCGAGTCCGTTGATCTCGCCCGCCGCCATGAGCTGGACGGCGAGGTTGCCGATAGCGGTCGCCTCGGTGGGACCGGCGTAGACGGGACGTCCGCACGCCTCGGCGGTGAAGCGGCAGAGAGGCGGCTCCTTGGTGCCTCCGCCGACTATGTTGATAAACGGCGTA
>JAFRXS010000120.1 GCA_017443405.1 Clostridia bacterium
ATGATGAGCGTATTCAGAATAATCACAAACGTGATAACAGCAGCAAGGATCGGAGTACCGATGATCGCGGTTTTTTTGATCAGTTTTTTGCGCTTTTCCTCCGCGACGCGTTTTTGCTCCGCCTGACGCTCACGCTCGAGACGGTCGGCTTCTTCCTTCGCCTTGATTTCTTCTATCTTCCGCCTACAGGCATAGATCTGCCCGTCCGCGTCCTTCCAGCCGGAGATCGTGCCGAATTCTTCGATCGCCACTTCGTACCCGTCTGTTTTGTCGCCTGTCATCTTCGCTTTTGCGGAAGCGTAGATCGCGTCCTTGCGACAAACCTCGGCTTTGTCAAGACACTGTTCGGCGAGAGCGTCGGCATCCTTAAAACCGGGGATCATTTTGAACGATGTGGCAGCAGCCATGAACGCCGACTCCGTGTTTGCCGCGTTCATTGCGGAGACTGCGCCGTTATAGATGCCGGTCAGCCGCGCGTTTTCGTTGCGCTCGTTGATATGATCAATGTATCCATTTAATACCGCCGAAAGCTCTGCTCCGCCGAAGCGGACGGCTTTCTGATAATTGCTGCTGCCGTCAAACGGACGTTCGCAGTCGGCAAGATCTTCCTGACGGCGGACGCGCTGTTCCGCCATGAGCTTGCCGAGGTAAGCGCGGGCGTTTTTCGCGTCAAAATTAAGCGCCTGCTCAAAAAATCCGTCCGCCTTTTCCCACTCGCCGTCCTCGAGAGCAAGAAAACCTCTGTCAAGTATGGCAGACATATTTCCGCTGTCATTCTGCACGGTCACGGTCTCTTTTATTACCGTCTGCTTCGGCTCGTCCGTCTTGGCAAGCTTTTTGACGCCGCGGATAAGGTCCTGCATGAAACCGAGCTTGCTCATATCCTGCGCCTGCAGGTGCGAGAATTCCTCCGGCAGATCGTAGGGGTCCATATCGCGGTAGGCGGGGATAAGCACCTTCTTGCCTCCGCTCTGCTTTACCAGCGCGAGATAGCGCGACCACTCGTTTTTGACCCAGACCGCGTTGAAATGCTCCGGCTTGGTGCCGAGCACGACCATGACCTTCGCGCTGTTCAGCGCGGCGAATATGTAAGGCTCGTACGCCGTGCCGAGCTTGTCCTCGAGCGTGATGCGGGCAAAAAAGACCTTGAAGCCCTCCTGCGTCAGCTGATGATAGAGGTCGGTCGCGAGGACGGAATCGGGCGTGCGGCGGCCGCTCGCGTCCGGTTCCTTATAACAGATAAAAACGTCGAAAGGCTCCTCGTTCTGCGAGATCGCGAGGATGCCTTTCTGTATATCGTTGATGGCTTTCGCCTCTTCTTCATAGATGCCGCGCTGATATATATCCGCGCAGCGTATCGCGGACTTGTAGTTATCGTCGTCGAATACGGACGTGAACTGCGTGCGGTTGACCGTCGGCACGCGGCGGTGCGTCGCGGGGTCCTCGACGTACTCGATACCGTATCGGCAGAGAACAAGCGACCAGTACGCTTCCGCGTCGGAATTGTCTTCGGTCAGTATCTGCTCGTAGATGCCCGCCGCCTTGTCGAACTCGTTGTTTCTTCTGAAATGGTTCGCGCGGTCGTAGAGATTCGCCTTGCGGTCACTGTCGAGCCGCGGCAGGGTCTGCTTCGTTCCGCAGGAATCGCACACGCCGACGGACGCTCCCTGCTCAAATTCTATCGTGCCGCCGCACATTTTGCATTTGAAGATAGACATATTCGAATCTCTCCTTACGGATTATTACGAAGTAACGCCTTTTTGCTTCGATCACGGAAAGGGCTTAGTTTGACAACGTGACCGGGCGCGGGCGGAGCCCGCCGTCAATGCGTCGCGCAGCGACGCAATTCACGGAGCGAAGCGAGAATTCATGCGCGGCTCGCCGCGCAATTCATGACGCGTAGCGTCAATTCATCATTACAGCCGGATGTGGGCGTTGGCGCCTTCGGCGCGTGAATTGCCTGACGGCGTGAATTGCCTTTCGGCATGAATTGACCTGCGGTCGTGAATTGCCCTTCGGGCATTTCGGAACGCTTCGCGTTGTTATATGAACGGGTGCGGGCAGAGGGTGCGGGTTCAGCACATCGGTAAGTGGAAAAGCTCAGCACATAGGTAAGTAAAAGGTTCAGCACATAGGTAAGCCTTAAGGTATAATGGCCACGAAAGAGGTGGAGATTATGCCATGGAAGGAA
>JAFRXS010000121.1 GCA_017443405.1 Clostridia bacterium
TCCATTTTGTCGGTTTCCTTCCATGGCATAATCTCCACCTCTTTCGTGGCCATTATACCTTAAGGCTTACCTATGTGCTGAACCTTTTACTTACCTATGTGCTGAGCTTTTCCACTTACCGATGTGCTGAACCCGCACCCGTTGCCCGTACCCGTTATAATGCGCTGCGCGTGAAATGTGCCTTCGGCACGTTTAGGGAGGGCTCCGCCCTCACCCGACTGTATTATCCGTTTCTTGATCTCAGGTTTTCAGTCTTCAATAAGGACCGTCGTATCAGTCGGCGGTCTTTTGCTTTATTCAAATAATATAAACGGGTACGGGCAACGCCCGTCCGAAATTGTACATTGAACATTGCAAAATGCTCATTATTATTTGACTTCCGTATTAATACAATTATAACAAAAATACCAACAATCCGTACTTGCAAGGCAGCGGAATATGTGCTAATATATATCTGTAAATCTCTATATTGGAGTGTTTGTCTATGAACAGAAAGATAAGGGCGCTTCTGGCAGTTCTCCTCTGCGCCGTTCTTGTAATGAGCATTTCGGCCGCTATTCCCGGCGCGTCCGCCGTCGAGTACAATATCGGCGACATCGACATGAACGGTTCCGTCGACGCCGTGGACGCAAGGATAGTGCTTCGCGCCGCCGCGAAGCTCGACACGCTGACCGCGTTCGAGAGCCTGCTGGCTGACGTCGATCAGTCCGGCGCCGTCGACGCGACCGACGCGAGGCTCGTGCTTCGCTTCGCCGCCAAGCTCGATCCGATGCCCGACATAAAATACATCGATCCTGCCGACGTGACTACGGCGGAACCCACGACGGAGGCGCCCACGACCGAGCCGACCACCGTTCCGACTACCGCGGAACCGACCACCGCGGCCCCGACCACCGCGGCTCCGACCACCGAAGCTCCCACGACTGAGGCCCCCACGACCGCGGCTCCGACTACCGTTGTCCCCACGACCGAAGCCCCCACGACTCAAGTCCCCACGACTCAAGTCCCCACGACCGAGGCTCCCACTACCGAGCCGACGACCGTCCACGTTTCCGACGGCAGCGGCGTCCCCTCCTCGCGCGCCAAGACCGAGGTGCCTAACTCCTATTATATGAAAGCCAACCTGACCGACGGCAACGGCGCTTCCTCCCCAATGGAGATCGCTATCGGCGAGGTCAGCGGACTTTTCGGCAAAGTCAATAAGAGCACGTTTGTCCACACCAAGGGCAACCTCGGCACGGGCACGCAGGATATGGACGTCGGCATAATCAGCTGCGACACCGCGGGCGCATCAAAGAACGGCGTTTACATCATCAACTACGAGAAGGAGAAGTATCTGTTCATACCCAAACTGATACTCACCAGCGTGGGGATAAACGCCGAAAGTCTGACCGACGAGCTTGAGGTCAGCAGCATCCCCATCCCCAAGATCACGAACGTATCCGAGCTCGATCCCGTCTACAACGAGGACGGCACGGTAACCGTCAGACTCAACAACGACGACGGTAGCTACTCCGTTTACGATTTCGCGGATAAGAACGCGAACGTCGCGTCCCGAGTGATCTCCTACAACGCGGACGGCAGCGTTTTCTCGACGCTCATCGTCGACGCTTTCTCGGAGGACGCGAACACCGTCAAGTCATACTTTGACCCGCCCGCCGATTTCAAGGGCATCACTCTTTCCATCACAAACGCCGACGATGTCACCGAAGCTCTCGAGTTCATGCAGGAAATGGGCATAGCCTGATAACACACCGCAGCAAATAAACACAGAAAGACTCAGGAGGTCATAATCATGAATATGGAACTCATCCAGATCATCATCAGGGCGATCTTCGCCATCATCACGGCGATCAGGGTCCATGACTCGGGCGAAAGCACGACCGAGAAGGAGAAGACCGGTATCGGCGATCTCGCCAACGTTTTCGGCGGACTTTTCTCGTTCTGATCGCGAAGCGGGGAAGCGGGGCTGCCTTCGGCGGCCCCGTCTTTTTGCTCCGCCCGTGCGGGAACAACGGGCTTGAAACGCCCTGAAAACGGGCGTATCTTCCGGCTGAAAAATTTTTATAATTTATGCTTGACAAACGCCTTTGCGTGTAGTATTATATCAAAGTCGCGTCGGGAGCATAGCTCAGCTGGTTAGAGCGCTTGCCTTACAAGCAAGAGGTCACAGGTTCGAGCCCTGTTGTTCCCACCAGGCAATGACGTGGCCCGGTAGTTCAGCTGGTTTAGAACGCTAGCCTGTCACGCTAGAGGTCGTCGGTTCGAACCCGATCCGGGTCGCCACTCGCTGCTGTGGCTCAGGTGGCAGAGCACGTCCTTGGTAAGGACGAGGTCACCGGTTCGAATCCGGTCAGCAGCTCCAGAAAAAACCTCGTCGAAAGACGAGGTTTTTTCAATGAGATCCGTCCTTGCGGACGGATGAAATCGCCTGCGGCGATGAAATCCTTTCAGGATGAAATCCCGCTTCGCGGGATGAAGAACGGGTCATTTTTCACCGTGATGCGAAGCGGAACTTTTTCATTATAAACCGCTTTCACTAAACAATAACGGCTTTTGCCTTTATTGACAAAAGCCTTATTATTGTGCATTTACCGTCTCAGCGTCCCGAAAAGGCCGCGGACGATCTGTTTGCCGAGCTCTCTGCCGATCGTGTTCGCGGCGGAGCTGGCGACCTTGCCGACCGCGCTTTGGCGTTTGCGGGAGGAGGAAGACGCGGCCTTCTTCTTTGCCGCCTTTTCCTTCTCCTTCGCAGCTCTTTCGGCCTCCTTCTGTCTTTCCTTCTCCGCGGCTTCGGCGGCCTTCTGCGCCTCCTCTGCGGCGGCGACGAGCAGCTCGTAAGCCGATTCCCTGTCGACCGCCTTGCCGTATTTGTCCGCGAGCGGCGAATTGGCGCAGACCGTGCCGATAACGGCGGGCTCGACGGCGTTCATGGAGCTCTTCGGGGGAAGGATGCCGGCTCTCTGCACGACCGTCGGTACGCCCTTTTCGTCGAGGACGGAAACGAGCGCCTCGCCCGTGGCGAGCTCCTGAAGAACGGCCTCGGTGTCGAAGTCGGGATTGACTCTGAAAGACTTCGCGGCGGCGCGGACGGCTCTCTGCTCGTTGGGCGTATAGGCGCGAAGAGCGTGCTGCACTCTGTTGCCTATCTGCGCGAGGACCGTCTCGGGGATATCCATCGGATTCTGCGTGATGAACCAGACGGAAACGCCCTTGGAACGGATAAGACGGACGACCTGCTCGATCTTCTCAAGCAGCGCCTTGGGAGCGTCGTTGAACAGCAGATGCGCCTCGTCGAAGAAGAAGACCATCTTCGGCTTGTCGAGGTCGCCCGCTTCGGGCAGGAGCTCGTAAAGCTCGGTGAGCATCCACAGCAGGAACGTGCTGTACAGCAGCGGGTGCTGGAACAGCTCGGCGCATTCGAGGATGTTCATCATGCCCCTGCCGTCGTCGCCCCACTCGAACCAGTCGGCTATCTCGAGCGCGGGCTCGCCGAAGAAGATGTCGCCGCCCTCGTCCTCGAGCGTGAGCAGCGCCCTCTGTATGGCGCCGACGCTCTGCGGGGAGACGTTGCCGTAGCTTATCTTGAACTCCGCGGCGTTGTCCGCGACGTACTGCATCATGGAGCGAAGATCCTTGAGGTCGAGCAGCAGCAGCCCCTTATCGTCCGCTATGCGGAACACTATGCGCAGAACGCCGCTCTGGACGTCCGTGAGCCCCAGGAGCCTGCCGAGAAGCTCCGGTCCCATCTCGGATATCGTCGTGCGCACGGGATGTCCGAGTTTGCCGTAGACGTCGAAGAACCTGACGGGGAAAGAGGTGTAATTGAAGTTCTCGATGCCCATGGTGTCGATGGAGCGCCTTATATGCTTGTTCTCGCTGCCCGGCACGCACATCCCGGACACGTCGCCCTTGATGTCGGCGATGAAGACGGGAACGCCCATCTCGCTGAACGATTCCGCCACGACCTTGAGCGTGACGGTCTTGCCCGTTCCTGTCGCGCCGGCGATAAGGCCGTGTCTGTTAGCCATCGCGGGATTGAGGTAAACTCGCTCTGTGCCGGTGGCAAGCCATATCTTTCCGTTATCGGGTGTGTACATTACAAAGACTCCTTAAGCTTTTCTTTTTTAAATGGAGTTTATCATATTGATGATATCCATATACAGCTCGCGCACGGGATTGTTTTGCAGCATTCCGCCCTGAAGCGACATATGGTCGCCGTCGTAGACCGGGAATACGTTCCAGATACCGGGCTGTATATCGTCCCTGTCGAGTTCGCGCTGAGGAGCGTTGAGCGGCGCGCGTGCGGATATCGTGTTTACAAGACCGTCGTTCTGCTGCCAGCTCTCGTCGAACACGAAGCCGCCGGGCGTAACGCCGGTCATGCTGCCCATGCGTTCGGCAGAGGCGCGGAACAGAGGTTCCATGCCGCTTTTCGCGGCGTGCCAGGTCCCGTCGACCGCCTGAACGGTCTTGCAGCAGGGAATAGAGAAATAGTAGAGCCCGCTCTGCGTTTCGATCCCCTCAAGCAGCTCCAGCGCGCCGTCGATATGAAGGTCGTACCACGCGCTGTCCTCCTTTATCCTGTCGGAAGGATACTCCGTCGCCGTATAGATGAGCGCGACGTCCGTGCGCTCTTCGACCGTGGCTTCGGGGTCCTCTTCGATGTCCTCCTGCGCGTTGTAGGCTGTGGTGCCGTTCATTGGGGCGGACAGGGCGGTAAGGCTGTATATCCAATCCCCTTTCCCGCCTTTGAAAAGCTCCGAAAGCTCATCGGCGGGAGTGGCTTCACGCTCCGCATCGCTGCCGTTCGCCATAAGCTCGGCGAAAAGCAGTATGGTGGCTCCGCCGAAGGAATGGCCGAACAGATTTATCTTGTTCTCGGCGTCCCAGCCCTTTATGAGCGGCACGCAGGAATAATCCTTACCGTAACGGGAATGACCGCAGCGCTCGCTGTGCTCTGCGCCGTAGTCGATCCGCGTGCCGGTAAGCTGCGCGTAAAGCTCGCAGGCTCTGTCCCACGCGCTTGCCGTGGGAGCTACCGTTGCCGCGTGCGCGTCGACGCCCCTTGCGCGCAGATACCTCATCAGGTCGCCGCCGAACATGCCCCAATAGGGCGCTAAGCGGTAGTAGAAGTCATACTCGCCCCAGCCGGACAGACCGTGGACGAATACGCAGGTGTACTGCGTGTTGGCGTTTTCCGTATCAAGCGCTGTTTTCGGGATATTCACCGCGGGGATAAGGAACATCAAGACGGCGGTGAAAAATGAAATTATCCTGGTCATAGCTTATCTCCGTCGGTATGTATTTCAGCCTCTTTTTATTTTATCTATGATGAGCTGTACGAGCTGATATAGCTTCGAGGTCCTGAGTATGAGCCTTGCCGTTTCGGCGGCGGTGCGCTGTTTGGCTTCGAAGTTCTTGGGTCCGGCGCCGTTGTCGATAACGAACGCCTGGGAGGCGCAGATGCCGCCCTCGCCCTTGAGCTCGGCGCGAACGTAGAGGAGATCCTCCGCTCCGTCTATCGTGTCGAGGTCGAGGACCACCCGCTCGCCTTCCGAAATATCCTGCCTGAGGATGACTTTGCCGTCGGCGATGAACTGGATAGTGTCCGCCTCGGTGGCGGAGGCGGTTATCTTATGCCCCTGCGCCTCAAGGAGCGTGAACATGGGATAAGGGATGCCCTTCCCGATAACGTCGAAGCCCTCGGCGGGACCTATCTCGAAGTCATTGCCGCGAAGATTCTTGGTTATCGCGAAGAACGCGCCGGACTGCATGGTCTTTTTGATGTTTTCGACGTTGTTCTCCTCCATCATGAAGACGCTGAAGGAACTGTCCGCGTCGACGAGATCGTGCGCGTCGGTATTGCTGAAGCCGATGACGGTCTTGCCGTAGGGCAGGCAGTACATGAGAAGATTGTCCCACAGCACCCTGTCGTAGCCGGTGGTGCCGTTATGCTCGTTGAACACCTCGATACCCAGGCAACTGCCGTATTTGAGGATGAGGTCGCCGAACAATTCGATATTGTACGGATCGTTGACCGCCTGCGGGTCCGCGTTGCTGCCGATCCAGTCGCCGGGGTGGTTGATGTGCGACAGTCCGCCGTTATCGTCGACGAATTTGACGGCTCTCTCGTAGCCGAGCTCGTTCTCGAGCCCGGTATAGTCGTTGCCGACGTCCGGGGAGAGGAAATAGCCGTTGACGTGGTTCTTGCATATCGTCAGATTGTTCAGCTCGTTGGCGCCTGTGACGCAGACCATCTTCCTGCCGCGCCCGTCGTAAGTTCCGGAGGTTATCGCCTCATATTCCTCGTCGGTCAGATGAGCGACCTTGTTGCCGAGAATATACTGATAAAGAAAGATGGGTATGCGAGCGGGAGACTTGTTCCACTCCACGCCCGTGACGGCGTGATCGGAATTCGCAAGGAAATCGTAGCCCAGCTCGTAATAGCGCTTGACCATTGTCGCGAGATCGTAATCCCCGTCGCTGTAGGTCGTGTGCGAATGCAGATTGCCTCTGTACGCCCCCCAGGCGTTATCGCCGCTCCAGACGACGTCGCGGTAGGGTGAAACTATCGTGTAGCCGCTGTCAGCGGCGCCCGCGCCGAGACAGCAGACGCCGGCGGTCATCATGATTGCCATAACTAAACAAATCGCCCTTTTCACGTTTTTCATACTTTTCACTCTGTTCCTCATTGATGCTGTGAGGACGCCGCGATCGGGCGTCCCGACGAGTTTTCCCCGCCGGACGCGCGCCCGACGGGGATGACGTGATTATTTTGCGTATTCGAACGTCCTTGTTTCTCTGATAAGGTTGATCTTGACCATGCCGGGATAATCAAGCTCCTGCTCGATTTTGTCCGCGATCTTGCGGGCAAGGACGGGCATCGCGTCGTCGCCGATCTGATCGGGCTTGACTATGACGCGGACTTCTCTGCCCGCCTGGATGGCGTAGCACTTCTCGACGCCGTCGAACTCCGAAGTGATCTTCTCGAGATTCTGAAGACGGGCGATGTAATTCTCGACGTTCTCGCGTCTTGCTCCGGGGCGGGCCGCGGAAATGGCGTCCGCCGCCTGAACGAGGACGGCGACCGTGGATTTCGCCTCGATATCGCCGTGGTGCGCGGCTATCGCGTGGATAACGGCTTCGCTCTCGTGGTTCTTGCGGGCGAGTTCGACGCCGAGATCGACGTGCGAGCCGCCCTCGGGACGGTTGGAAAGCGTCTTGCCTATATCGTGCAGGAGGCCCGCGCGCTTGGCGAGCTTGACGTCCGCTCCGATCTCAGCCGCGAGAGTGCCCGCGAGCAGGGA
>JAFRXS010000122.1 GCA_017443405.1 Clostridia bacterium
CCAAAGGCGATTCGGGTTCGACTCCCCTTACCCTAAGGACAGACCATATACTTTTTCAAAAAACCCACCGGACGGTAGGACAGTTTTGACTTGCGCAGCCCTTCATCCCCGGCGTCGTCTTCACGGTTGACGTAAGCACAGCCTTCCGAAAAGGTTTTTGCGAACATATTTGCAGTTTTCTGATAGCCGCCCTCGACAGAGGTGTCGGCTTTTTCTATATGAACAAACAGAGTGTCGTTCATTTTTTCACCGATCGAAAAACCGACAATCCGCCCGTCGACAGTAAGCATACCTCCGAACATCCCGTATACTTCGTAATTATCGAGCACCTCAAGAGTCTTGACCGCGTCTTCTTTTGCGGTAGGAGAAGAAAGGTCCTGTTTTGCCTCAAAAGACTCAAGGAAAGCTTTTATCGCGGGAATATCATCCGGTCCTATCTTCCTGTATACAGCCTGCGGGTATAAGCGATCAAAACGGTTGACGTGATTGCGCTGCCCCGCGAGTTTTTTGCCGGCGAAACTACCGAAGCTCTGCGCATCGTAAATATAATCGCCCCACTCGGGAAGATCGGTAACAAACGGATTCTTGTAACGGGATAAAAGCTTATCAAGCTGTTCTTCGGCAACCATACAGAAAGACAGGCGGATGCCGGATTCGGAAGCATATTTCTCGATCTCATCCAGACATTTATCCGGATGCAAACCTATGGGAAATGTGAAAGCGGTCCCCCTCCCGGGGAAAACGACATTAAACACGAGAGTACCGTCCGATATGGCGAAATACTGATCGAAATAGTCTCTCCACATAAAAGAACCTCCGACAGTATAGTCGCAGGTCTTAATGCCGCAGTTTCTGAAGTACGGTTCAACAACAGCGATATCGGATAAAGATAGTTTTCGGAAGTAGAGCATATATCAGTCAAGTACCGATTCAATAAGTTTGCCGTCAGTATATGTCAGTTTGAGTGAAAACACGTGATGATCGTCTTCAAGCAGCTTCAGAAATATCCTGTCGCCTTCCCAAAGAGAAAGATCCTTGATTTCTCCACGGGGTATCCATTCAAGAACGCCTTCGTCGCATGAAGTCAATTCACCGCTGAAACTGTCGGAGGTGTACAGATGCATGTATTCGGTCGGGGAATCGTCGCTTATGAAAGTGACTATACCTCTGAATCTGTATGAAAGAAGCGTAAGCCCCGTTTCCTCTCTGACCTCGCGAAGAAGACAGTCTACGGGGCTCTCCCCTTCCTCGAATTTACCTCCGACGCCAATCCACTTACCTTCATTTATATCGTTCTTTTTACGAACGCGGTGCAGCATGAGGACTTTATCGCCGTCGGAGATATAACACAGCGTGGTGTTGATCATTTCCTTTTCTTCGCAGCGCTTACGGTATTCACGAGAAGCTCCGCCCTGGTCATGGGCCCGACGCCTCCCGGTACGGGAGTAATGTACGAGCACAGAGGAGCGACGTTTTCGAAATCGACGTCGCCGCAAAGCTTACCCTGAGAATTCCGGTTCATCCCGACGTCTATAACGACCGAGCCGGGTTTAACCATATCCGCGGTAATGAACCCCGCTTTACCGACCGCGCTGACAAGAATGTCCGCGCAGCGGGTATAATCTGCAAGGTTTCGGGTCTTGGAATGGCAGACGGTGACAGTCGCGCTCGCATTGAGCATCAGCATGGCCATCGGCTTGCCTACGATATTGCTTCTGCCGATGACGACGCAATGCTTGCCACTGACGTCTACACACTCCCGCTCAAGAAGTTTCATTATCCCCGCGGGAGTGCAGGGAAGGAACGTATAATCACCCTGCATGACGTGTCCGACGTTTTCCGGATGGAAACAGTCGACGTCCTTTTCAGGGGTTATCGCGCCGATCACCGTTTTTTCATCAAGTCCGAGTGGCAGCGGAAGCTGGCAAAGGATGCCGTCTACTTCGGGATCGTTATTGAGCTTATGGATAAGCGACAAAAGCTCCTCCTGAGAAGTCGTCTCGAGAAGCGCGTATTCGGTCGACCTTATGCCGACCTGCGCGCAGTCCTTTTCTTTATTGTCAACGTACACCCGTGAAGCGGGATCGTTGCCGACGATTATAACGGCAAGCCCCGGGGTCACTCCGCACTCTTTTAGCTCGACAACGTCTTCGGCGACTTTTGCCTTGACCTCTGCCGCGGTCGTTTTTCCGTCAAGGATCTTATACATAACTGCCTCCGTTTGAGTTGTCTGTTTGTGTTGTACCCGACGCCGTAGTTTCGGATGAAGACTGAGGCGCCGTCGCGCCGGCAAGGGCGTTCATCTCAAGCCAATCGGAACGGGAAATAAGAACTTTACGGGGCTTGCTGCCCTGGCTGGGGCCGACTATGCCGCGTTTTTCAAGCTCGTCCATAAGCCTGCCCGCCTTTGAGAATCCGAGGCTGAGCTTTCGTTGGAATGATGAGATGGAACAGCTGTCGGGGGATTCGAGAATAAGATCCACCGCTCTCGCCGTAAGCTCGTCCATAACGCTGTCTCGCCTGTCCTCATCTGTCGCGGCGTCTTTGTTTCTCGAATCCTCGGGAGTTTCGCTGTCTATGACTTCCTGAATGCTGCTGTCATACTGACTTTCGCCCTGGGATTTGATGAATGCGACGAGCCTGTCGACTTCTTCATCGCTTATAAAGCATCCCTGGACGCGTGTGGGCTTGGAACTGCCGATCGGCAGATAGAGCATATCGCCGTAACCGAGAAGCTTCTCCGCCCCGGCGGCGTCAAGAATAGTACGGGAATCTACCTGCGAGGAAACGGAAAGAGCTATCCTTGACGGTATGTTCGCTTTGATAACGCCTGTGATGACGTTTACCGAAGGACGCTGCGTAGCGACAACGAGGTGCATGCCCGCGGCTCTTGCTTTTGCAGCTATACGCTGGATAGATATTTCGAAATCAGACTGGGCGACTGCCATGATATCCGCCATCTCATCTATTACTATGACAATCTGCGGCATTTTATGCAGCTCCGGTTGCATTTCGCACATTCTGTTATATGCCGCGTAATCGCGGGCGCCTGTTTCGGACAGAACCTTATAACGACGGTCCATTTCCTTGACGGCCCATGAAAGCGCGCCGGCAGCTTTGCGCGGATCGGTCACGACGGGAACGATGAGATGCGGTATGCCGTTATAGCGGGTGAATTCAACGGTTTTCGGGTCCACAAGGAGCAGCTTGATTTCGGAGGGAGACGCTCTGAAAAGAAGGCTCGTAAGCATCGAATGTATGCAAACCGACTTGCCGGATCCGGTAGTTCCTGCGATAAGCAGATGCGGCATCTTATCCAGGTCGCAGTAAATACCGTTGCCGGAAATGTCTTTACCGAGCGCGACGGTAAGGATACTTTTCGCGCTGCGGAACTTATCGTTGTCCAGGAGCTCGCGCATAAGGACGCTGACGCGCTTTTTATTAGGAACTTCGATTCCGATCGCGGGTTTATTGGGAATAGGAGCCTCGAGTCGAACGCCTGCCGGCGCTGAAAGCCTGAGGGCGATATCGTCGGCAAGAGAAGTTATCTTGCTGATCTTTACGCCCTTGGCCGGAGTGACTTCATACCTTGTTACTGCCGGTCCGGGAATGATACCGAGTATTGAAGCTTCGACTCCGAAGTCCTTCAGGACGGCGATGAGATTATTCGCGTTCGTGCGCAGTTCACTGTCGGAGGCAAGGAATTTTTCACCGCGGGGTTCCGTAAGAACGTCGATAGGCGGAAGCTCATAGGGCTTCTCTTCCTCTTCAACCATATCAGGCTCTTCAAATTCACCTGACGACGGGGGCTGCTTGCCCTCACCTTCACCCGCCTCGGGGGTATTATCTCTATTGTAGTTATCTTCGGCAGGCCCGACGGTATTATTATCCGGATCGGATACGTCATCTACAGGTGTGACTTCATCGGGCTGACGATTGCGTTCCTGCCCGAGCTCGGAAAGTATCTTATCAAGCGGATCCTCACGGATCGGTTCATCCGTGTCGTTATAAGGTTCCTTATCGTCAGGTTTTTCATCGATCTCAAGGATAAAAGGAGGATTCTTTTTCTTTTTCGGCGCACTCTGTTGCCCGGTACCGTCTTCTTCATGTGCGCGAGCGGCGTTGAATTCACGTTCACGCTTTTCATTTTCGATCCTGGCCTGTCTTGCGCGCTGAGCTGCGGCGTACTGTTCCTCTGCCCGTGTTTTCGCGACCTCCGCTTTATCGGAGATCTTTTTAAGCGTGGTCCTGCTGATAAGCATCACGAAAAGGAGAATAAGGACCGCGATAACGGCGATCGATACAGTGGTGGAATCGGTAAGGAGCATGAGAGCGCCGCCGAGAAACGCGCCGAAGATACCGCTGAAAGTTGAATCAGGCGTAAACTCGGACGCGATAATTGATTTCAAAGAATCGACCTTATCTGCATCGATTGCGAACCAGAAAGCAGCAACCATCCACAGAAGACCGAGAGAATAGACTAAAAAGCGCGCGGCGCGTTTCGGATCTTTATGTCTTGAAAGGATAAAAGCGAAAACGATGAACAAAAAAGGAGCTATATAACCGGTAAAGCCCCAGACTCCGAGATGGAAATCATGGAAGGAACGGTATCCACTGCCTTCACCGCCGGCTAAGACAGAGACTATGAACAGAAAGATAGACACGGCGAAAATAATGACCGCGACGGTGTCGATCATGTTTTCGTATTTGCGCTGCTGCTCGAGAAGGATCTGTTCCTCCTGAGCCTTAGTCAGTTTAGCAGTCTTAGTGGGCGCGCGTGAGGAAGCGCCTTTTTTATTCTTGCCTGATCCAGCGGAAGCAGAGCTTTTCCCTGATTTGGAAGATGTTTTTTTTGTATCAGCCATATCCTTGTTATTTGAATATCGTAGCGATGACGCAAACGGCGCCCGCAGCGAAGCAATAGAAACCGAAGTAGGCGAGCCTGTTGTTCCTGATGAGTTTCACGCAAAGCCTGATCGCGAAGATCCCGGAAACTGCCGCGGCTATTATACCGACGATCGCAGCCGGGAAAGTGACAGTGCTCCCGAGTTCGACCGCGGAATGAAGCTCGCTGATATTTGACGCGATCACGAGCGGCAATGCGATGATAAATGAATACCTGAGCATATTGTTCTTTTCCGCGCCTGCGACCATTCCGGAGGAAAGCGTCAATCCCGTGCCCGAAAGCCCGGGAAATGCGGAAGAAACGGTCACGGCAGCGCCGGCAATAAACGCGGTCAGGGCGTTCATATCCCTTGTTTTTTCATAACGCTGACTTATAAGATCGGCGGCAACGATGACGATACCGGTGATGAAGAAGCAGATGCCTTCGCAGAGTATACTGTCATCCATGGAGAAGACCGCGACCTTGCGGAATACCAAATCGCCGCCGCCGGCGGGAAGAAGCAGGAAGAACATGGGGACGCATGAAAGGATCAGGAAGAAAAGCATGCGTCTTATGGGAGTCATACCGCGGAAACTGAACTTGCGGTTGAATATGTCTCTCACCGTCAGGACTGCTTCAATAATGAGGTTTTTGAAAAGTTTGCGGTAGCTTATAACGACCGCTATCAGCGTACCGAGATGAAGAAGCGCGGTCAGAAAGCAGTTATCCGATCCCGTTTCCCCGAGAAAATAATTTACAACGGATATATGACCGCTTGAGGACACCGGCAAAAACTCGGTAAATCCCTGGATGATCCCCAGCAGCAAAGCTTTAAGAACTTCCATATCTCACACTCCGTTATTGCTTAGAGAAGTACAGTCGATAACGTTATATTTTTTTTCGTCGTCGTATACGGTATAATCGGTGACTTTGCCGTCCATCCATTTTATGTCGACGCGAACGCCGTATATCGTGCAAAGCCCGCTCACGCTGCCGTTAGACCATGCTTTGGGAAGCGCGGGCAAAAGATAGATGTTGTCCCGGTCGGACTGAAGGAACATCGACGCAATCCCGGCGCAGGAACCGAAGTTGCCGTCTATCTGGAACGGCGGATGCGCGTCGAACATATTGGAGTACGTCCCGCCTTTTGATCGGTACATGATCGACTTGCTCGATGAGGGGGAAAGCTGCATATCGATCAGCTTCAGGCACTTATCGCCTTCGCGCAGTTTTGCTCTGAGGCAGATCTTCCACCCGAGGCTCCAGCCTGTACCCGCGTCTCCCCTGCTCTCGATCAGCTTTCTGCACGCTTCGGCAGCGGCGGGCGTTCCGTCTAAAGAATACAGTTCACCGGGATACAATCCCCAAACGGGAGACATGTGCCTGTGATGAGGTTCGGACTCGATCTCCTCTTCATACCATTCTATGATCCTGCCCTGACTGTCGACCTTATACTTCCGTATGCAGTTCAGCGTCGACCGGACTTCTTTGTAGTGGATATCGTCGATCCCGAGATCTTCGCAGAGCGAAATATAATCAAAGAACACAGCACGGATAATATCCTGAGTCATTGCAGTAGTGCGGGAAACGGCGAGATCGTCGTGAGATGATCTTTCCGAATAATCGTTTTCGGGAGAAGTCGATGGCTCAAAGATAAGCTCGCCCGTTCCGTCGTCCTCCAGGACGTCAAGATAAAACTCACAGCAGGAACGAAGTATATCAAGGCTTTTGATCTTGTCTTCACGCTTGCCGGTGTAACGGGAATACTTATAATGATCGTCAGCGAACCATCCGCCCGCCATCGGCCAGAAGGACCATACTGCGCTGCCCTGAACCGGCGTCGCCGTCCTGAAGATATCGGTATTATGGTGGCAGCAATAACCTCTTGCGCCGTAATACTCACGGGCAACGGCTTTTCCGCTTTGAGATATATCCTCGATCAGAGAGAGATACGGCTCATACATCTCGGGAAGCCCGACGGACAGAGCCGGCCAGTAATTCATTTCCGTGTTGATATTGACCGTGTAATCACTGCGCCACGGCGGCATGACCTTTTCGTTCCAGATGCCCTGAAGGTTCATGCATTGGCTGCCCGGACGGGAGCCGGAGATCATGAGATACCGGCCGAAATTGAACAGAAGCTCGTAAAGTGCCGGATCTTCCGCGCCTTCAGCGTGTTTTTCAAGACGAGTCTGGGTGTCAAGACCGCCGTCACTTGTGTCCAGATCGAGTTTCACGCGGTCATAATACTGCCGATGATCTTTGACGTGTTCGTCAAGAAGAACGTCGTAAGACTTTGAAAGAGCGAGCTTTACCGCGTCGTTATCTTCTGTCAGAGTCCTGCGGGGAGAATCCCAGCCGCCGAAATCACTGACCGCTCCGAACAGAAGGGTGAATTCTTCACAGGCGGGGACGCTGATCGAGGCTCCGTCGCAAACGGCTCCGGGGACGTCGCAGGCAAAGGTCGCGACAAAAGCAATACCTCGTTTATCGGATTCCTCGAAATACACGGGCTCGTCGTCGATCACGTCGCCGGGGCATTCGCCTGAAATCTTTACGTATCCATCTTTTACCGTTTCGGCGCTGAACCTCAAAGGAGATTCAAAACGGATCCTTACGGGAGGAATGGTCCCGTTTTCGGCTGTCATTCTGTATACTACGCAGTTCGACGGAGCGCTCACGAAGCACTCGGTTTTATATTTTACGCCGCCTTTTTCGTAAGTCACGCTTGAAACCGCGTCGGAAAGACTCAGTATCCTTTCAAGTCCCGACGCGCGTTTGACGTCTGTTTCGATATAGAGCGTACCGAGCGGAAGATAAGGAAAAACGTCGAATGACTGGAAGTTTTTCTCAAGCAGCTTCTGGGCCTCGGCAAGCTTCCCTTCTCTTGACAGTCTTCTCGCTTCCCTGTAATAAACGACCGAATCCCTGACTACACTGTCGCGCGGATAACCCGCCCAGAGTTCGTCAAGATTAAGAGAGAGTCTTCTGCACTCGGCGCCGCCGTAATCAAGCACGCCGAGCCTGCCGTTACCGAGCGCGTAAGCGTCTGTGAACTCTTTCGCGGGAACATGACTTATCAGATTTTCACTGTCGAAACTCAATATGATCACCATTTTATATATTTTTGTTATTATACTTTAAAAAATGCTTTTAGTCAAGGTTGCAATAACCGACAGCGTATGATATAATTTTAAAAATTGGGGTGAAGCGCCTATGTATTACGTAATGATGGATTTTGAATGGAACACCGCTTACGCGTATAAACGCAGCGGTTTTATTAACGAGATAATCGAGATAGGCGCTGTCGTTTTTGAGTACGATAACGGCATAAGAATAATCGACCGTTATTCGGAATTCATCAAACCCAAGGTCACGAAAAAACTTACAGGCAGAGTCAAAGAGCTCACCCACATCTCGAATACCGACCTCAAAACGGGAAAATCTTTTGCAGAGGCCATTTTTGAACTCACGTCAATGGTCGGCAGGAACGATTACACCGTCATGACGTGGGGCACGACAGATATCACGACGCTGCTCGACAACTGCCGTTACTTCATGGGGCTTGAAAGCATACCGTTCCTCAAAAACTACATGGACGCGCAGAGCTTCTGCCAGAAAAAACTCGATATTCCCGGAAACAATCAGATTTCTCTTTCCGCCGCCGCGGAAAAGGCGGGGATCGACATATCGGAGTTCTCGGCTCACAGAGCTTATGAAGACAGTATGGTCGCCGCTCTTTGCCTTGAAAAGTGCTTTGACGCGGAAGAGATAGCAAAGAGAACGAGCGTCTGTGACGATGCCTTTTACAGAAAGATCACGTTCAAAAAATATAAGATCACTGACGTGAACGATCCCAACGTGCATCTTGATTCGATCAAAGCGTTCTGTCCGGATTGCAACAAGGAGACGCGCTGCACGACGAAATGGCGACTTAAATTCGGCGGGACGTTTTACTCTGTCTACAAATGTCCGGTATGCGGAAAAACGTACAACGTAAACGTCACTTACACGCGGTACGCAGACAAGGTCACAATGAAGCAGAGACAGACCCCGACCGTTCCGAAAAAAGAAGCATGACAGAAAAACAGCTTACATCCGCACAAAAAAAGACCGTGGCGGTACTTTGTATCGCCGCGGTATTGATTATCGCCTTCGCCGTATTGTTTATTATGTCGGATAAATCCGGCATACAGCAGGAATACGAGTCCGGTCTGACTGCGCCCGAAAGGACTACTGAAGCAACCACTATCCCCTCCTGCCCTGTCCTGGATGACGTAGAGCCGAAGGATCCCACCGCCGCTCCGCCCGGAACGATGATACAGATAGCCGCTCT
Source organism: Clostridia bacterium (assembly GCA_017443405.1). Taxonomy (GTDB): domain Bacteria; phylum Bacillota; class Clostridia; order Oscillospirales; family Acutalibacteraceae; genus RGIG2893. Next base: position 9,222 of record JAFRXS010000122.1, read on the forward strand.
CGCTCCGTCGGGAGCTAAAGTCACCGCGCAAATCGGAGACAAAACCGTAGAGCTTGAGGAAAGCGACGTCGTGTGTTTTACACAGCAAAGCGATTACGCAGACGCCAGGACGTTTCTCGGTATTTACACGATGGCGTACTCTGATAAATCAAAGGATCTCGGCAATTACAGCGTCACATCGGAATACAACGGGCAGACCGCCACGCTTCAAGGCGGCGATATGACCATAGTCGCCGATATCGTATCATACGCCCGGATAGCTCAGATCCAGGCGGACGCCGGATATACCAGCCTTTATCCCGACGCTTCGCTGCTGACGCCGTATACGAACCACGGTTTAGGCAAAACCGTCATGTGTGAGGTTTTGAGGGATCACGCCGAGGTGACCTCGGCAGTCCTCGGCGAGGACAAATCTGACCCGCTGTATACTCCCCTCCTTAAAGGCTGTTTCGATACCGTTACAGGAGTCACGAATATCGGAGGGAATCAGATCTATATCCTCGGCTCCAGAAGGAAGATATACGCTTCATACTGTAAATTCATACCGTCGGCTTACGTTATGCCGTCAAACTCGGTTTCGCTGCTTGACGCCTTTGACGACGGCGACAGCGTTGAGATAAGGATAAAAACCGACCGTATAGTTCCGACAGCTGTGCAGCTGCAGCCTCAGGGATATTACACGGGTTACGACAGCAGACGATACAACGTGAACGCTCTGGAATGCGAATACCTTGATCTGACTTTATTCGATACTGCTTCCTGCTCCGGCGCGCCACAGATACCGCAGACAGGCGCGGTATCGTACAGCGAATGGCTGACGGACGGCGGAACGCGTACTATACTCAGAGTACATCTAAAAAACAAAGGCGGTTTTTACGGATACGCGATCAATTATTCGGGAAACGGTATCATTACCCTCAGCATAAACAGCAAGCCCTCCGGCGTCAGAACGGTAATGCTCGACCCGGGTCACGGAGGCCCGTCAGACAGCGGAACGTATTCCGCGTTCCCGGATATTTACGAGAAAAGTGTGAACCTGAGTATAGCTCAGACCGTTTCCTCGATACTCATATCAAGAGGCTACAACGTACTGCTAACCAGAAACGACGATTCGCTTGTGACGCTCAATCAGCGCAATCTCGACGCCAGAACTCAGGTACCGGATATCTTCGTAAGCCTGCACTGCGACGGAGTAGACAGTTCTTCCGAAACGGGTACCCATTCTTTCTATTATACCAGCTGGTCCATGCCGCTTGCGAAAGCGATACACGGGCGGCTTCGTTATATGTATCAGACGACCTACCCGGCAAACGATTACCGTTATTCGAAAATAGACAAGGGCGTTCACTTCTGGCCTTATCAGGTCGCGAGAATAGAAGAATGTCCCGCCGTGCTGATCGAATGCGGCTATCTTACAAATCGCGACGAATGCGCATTTATTGTTTCTCAATCGGGAATATCGGCAATTGCCGAGGCTGTAGCAAACGGAATTGACGATTATTTTGCATCACTGGGGTGAGGATATGAGATATACCGATTACGTCGACGTATTTCAGGGCTGCGGAGAGATCGACCTGCCGAAACCAGAAGGTATTGCGGCAAAATGGTTCTTCATCAAGGCGGGAACGGGAAACACATCTCCCGCCGCCACCCTGCCGTTCGGAGGAATGAGCGTATCTCCTTATTCGGGCGGTTATCCGCAGGGTTACGGCGACAATTATCCCAATTCCTTTTCGAGACCGAGGCATTTCCCGGAAGGTAAAGGTCTGCTCGGCTTTTCACATCTTCAGCAAAGCGGTACCGGTGCTATCGGGTTTTATTATAACTACGCAGTAGTTACGCCTAAATATGATTATTCCGAAAACAGAAGGGTCCCGAAGGACGAATTCGCCGAGCCGGGTTACTACCGCTGCGTGCTCGACGATATAACCTGTGAACTTACCGCTACTCAAAGATCGGCAATACATAGGTACACGTTCGGCTCTGCCGGAGGCTACGTAGATATCGACCTTTCAAACAACGGTCTTGATTATCCCGGCATAACTAAGGATTCAGTCGAAGTGATATCCGTTATTCCCGAAGATGATAATACTGTTTCTGCGGCTATCACTGCCGAGGGGATCCGACTGTATTTCCGTTTCAAAGCAAACGGCCGCTGCGAGATCAACGGCTCGGCTTTACGGTATTATCCGAAACCCGGCGAGCCCTTTGAACTCAAAGTATCTCTGTCGCTGCGTTCATCCGAAACAGCTAAAGATTTTCTTGAATCCTTACCCGGATTTGACGCTGCCCGTTCACGCGCCCTTGATATCTGGGAGCAGGTACTTTCGAGAATAGATATCGACGTTCCCGACGAAAGAACGAAACGGATATTCTATTCAAATCTTTACCATTCATACGTAAAACCCGCGGACAGATTCGGAGAGAGTTTTATTTATCCGGGCAACAAGCCGTTTTGCTTCGATTTCGCGACCTTATGGGATATGTACAAAACCGCCCTGCCGCTTATTTTCATGACCGACAGAAACATGTCCGAAAGCATATGTGAAACGTTGCTGTCACTCGGAGAAACGCTGGGTCATATCCCGAATTCACTGGGGCTTCGCGATCAATTTGAATCAGACGACGGTCAGGCAAGGATGCTCGGAGATTACGCCCTTCTTACCGCGTTTAGATACGGCATAAACGTCGACCCGCAGAGAATTGTTGACGTTATAAGGACCGACCTGCTCGCGGACAACAAACGCGATTTTACCGTCGACGGAAAATGCGCTTCCGCCACTTTCCTGCTCGATATGTCTGACTGCTGCGGTCTCGCGAGGAACCTTGCCGTTGAGATCGGCGATGATGTATCAGCAGGAATATTCGATAAATATGCGGATCTCTGGAAGTCTGCGTACGACTCTTCGACCGGTCTTTTAAGCGCAGACAGTCGGTTTTACGAGGGAACTCTGTATAATTACTCGTTCAGACAGATGCTCGACATGAGCTCGCGTATCGATATCGCCGGCGGAAATGATAGATTTGTCGAACTTCTTGACAGGTTTTTCGGTTACGGAGCGCCCGATACCGTACAACCAACCGATCCGTCAAATTACGCTCCCGTAGCGGAAGGTATAAAACTCGGACGTTTTGAGGGTTTCAATAATGAATCGGACACCGAGGCGCCGTTTTCTTACGTCTACGCAGGCAGGCACGATAAGACCTGTGAGATAATACGTGCCGGGATGAAATATATGTTTTCCGACGGACGCGGAGGTATTCCCGGCAATAACGACTCCGGAGCGCTTTCAAGCTACTACGTACTGTCCGCACTCGGTATTTTCCCTGTCGCGGGACAGGACCTTTTCATCCTCGGTTCGCCGTTTGTCAGAAGCGCGACGGTCAGACTCTCAAGCGGATGCACACTTACCGTAAAGACCGACCTTGAAAGCGATGACGAAATAATCGTAAATTCCGCGAAGTTCAACGGAAAGCCGGTTGATAACTATATGATCAAGGCATCGGAACTGATGCGCGGCGGAGAGCTCGAGTTCCGCTTTCATTAAATCTCCGCTGACTTGATAATCATCATTACCGAATCCAAAAAAGCGCCCGGCGTTAAGCCGGGCGCAGTTCTTAGTGCTGCGTTTCTGGTTTATGTGGTAGACCTGACTATATCCTCCCAAAGAGTCTCGTAGTACGATCTGATCTCGGGATCGAGGTCATGATAATACTCGACGGGGACGGTGGCTTCGGCGGCGGGATAAAGTATCTCGTTGCCCTTGAGCGAGTAATCGTCGCTGTTGACGACGGCAGTGTTGGGGGAAGCGTAGCGGATATACTCAGCATTAGCGAGAGCGATCTCCGGCTCAAGAAGGAAGTTGATATACATCATGGCCGCCTCATAATTCTGGCTCGAAGCCGGAACACAGATGCTGTCGACAAAGATGTTCGTGCCCTCCTTAGGATAGTAAAACGCAAGGTCCGGGTTTATCTCCTGCATCGTCAGGAAATCGCCGGCATAATAAGGAGCGATGGCCGCGTTATTGTTCTCCATCTTATTGAAGATCTCGTCCATTACGCGCCCCTGAAGGATCGGGCTCTGTTCCTTGAGCTTTTCGGCAGCCTGTTCCCAGGTCGCCTTATCGGTTGAATTGACGTCAAGTCCGAGCAGAAACTGGGCGGTGGCGAAACCGTCGCGGGAGTTATTGAAGGTCAGAATATTGTCGGAATACTTTTCATCCCACATCAAGGACCAGCTGTCGGGCGTTCCTTCGACCATAGTCGTATTGTAAATGATGCCGACCATTCCGACGTTGTAGGGAACTGAATACTCATTGGTCGGATCGAAATAGAGGTCCCTGTACTTGGGATCGATATAGTGATAATTGGAAAGCTTGGAGAAGTCGATCTTCCTGAGCATATCTTCGTTGAGAAGACGGGCAATCATATAATCCGACGGGATAATGACGTCGTAAGCGACCGCCTCGCTCTTGAGTTTAGAGTACATGACTTCGTTGCTCTCATACATGGAGTAGTTGACGCGGATACCCGTGAGCTTTTCGAACTCCTCGTTGACGTCGAGCGAATCGTCGCTGCCGTCGCTTATATATTCGCCCCAATTGTAGACGTTGATAGTCGTACCTGCCAGATCGCGGCTGTACGTGCCCTCGGGAACGATGCCGGGCTCATCGCTGCCGCCGCAGGACGCAAGCCCCATGACGCAGCAGAGCGCAAGTGCAGTTACAAGTATAACAGAAACCCATCTTCTCATTTTTCAGACCTTCTTTTTAGATTTTTTAGAACCATTCGAATTATTATCCGATCTCATTCCCGCCATGTTGATGAGCATGAGCAGTATAAGGATGGTAAAGAATATGACGCTCGAAAGCGCGTACATATCCGGCTTGACCGTCTTTTTGGTCATAGCGTAGATCTTCAGAGGAAGAGTCTGGAAATCGGCGCCGACCGTATAGTAGCTGATTATGAAATCGTCAAGCGAAAGCGTGAACGCCATCAGCAGCCCGGAAACGATTCCCGACCTTATCGCCGGCAGAGTGACCTTCATGAACGCCTCTACCGGTGAGCAGCCGAGATCGAGCGCCGCCTCATGAAGATGCCTGTCCGTCTGGCGGAGTTTCGGCAGGACGTTCAGTATAACGTAAGGTAGATTGAAAGTTATATGCGATATCAGAAGCGTCCAGAAGCTCAGCGTATTCGTTCTGCCCAGAAGTCTGCCGACAAAAACGAACAGCAGCATAAGGGATACGCCGGTTACGATATCGGGATTCATCATCGGGATGTTTGTGACCGACTTGATGATCTCCCGCGTGACCCTGGACCTCATTCGGTAGATGCCGACCGCGGTTACAGTACCGAGCAGCGTTGCCGCTATCGAGGAAACGAACGCAAGCAAAAGCGTGTTTTTAAGAGCCTCAAGCGTATCGGAATTTGAAAACAGCTCCCGATACCATTTGAAAGAAAGCCCCGCGAAAACGGAGGTACTGCTCGTCGAGTTGAACGAGAACAGGATCATTACAGCCAGCGGCGCGTAGATCAGGATGAATATGAGTGCCGTATAAACTCTTTGCGCAGTCTTCATACCACGATCTCCTCATCATCCGAGCTGAAACGGTTCATAACGAACATGCAGACGAGTATTATGACCATCAGCAGCAAAGAAAGCGCCGCGCCCATATTGTAGTTATACGAAGTCTTGATGAACCGCTCGACCGTATCACCGATAAGAAGTATCTTTCCGCTGCCGAGCTTCTGAGAGATATAAAAGGTACTGATAGATGGCACGAATACCATCGCGACGCCCGAAACGACGCCGGGAACGGAAAGGGGGAATATCACCCTCAATATCCGCTGGAAAGCGTTGCTGCCGAGGTCCGACGCCGCGTCCAGCAGGGACGGATCGAGTTTTGACATAACCGTGTATATCGGCAGTATCATATAAGGCAGGTAATTATAGACCATACCGAAAATGACTGCGGCGGGAGTACCGAGAAGCTTCAGCGGATCACCGCCGAGCAGCATGATAAATCTGTTGATGATGCCGTTCTTTTCAAGGATATTCATCCACGCGTAGGTCCTGATGAGGAGGTTCATCCACATCGGGAGCATGACAAGGAGCATCTGCGTGCGCTGGGCGTTGGCGGAGGTCTTGGTCATGAAATACGCGAACGGATAAGAAATGACAAGCGTTATAAGCGTTGCGATGACGGAATACTCGATCGAAATGCGAATGGTCGTACCGTAATTCGATATCGCGGAAATGTTTTCAAAGGTAAAATTATCTTCGGCGTCAGTAAATGAATAGAAAACGACTATAACAAGCGGAATGACGATAAACAGAGCCGACCACAGCACGTAAGGCGCGTCGAGCAGAAAAGAGAGTCCGCGGCGCCGAGGGGCGGAGTGCGTACGCTTATTCAACGCTCAGCCCCTCCTCGGTCTCATCGTCTATCTTCTGGGTTTCGGTATCCTCTTCTTCTTCCGTATTGACGTCGAGAGTATCATACTCCTCGCTGAAGGAGCTGTAATCGCCGAATTTGCCCGAGTATTCGGATTTCTTCATTATGTGGATCGCGTTGGGCTCGATGCTCAGACCGATAGTCTGCCCGACTTCGTAGAAACGGGTAGTCTGTATCATCCACTTGAAGCCTTTTATGTCGACGATGATCTCGTAATAAACTCCCTTGAAGGTGACGTTTGTCACGTCGCCGCGAAGCATGGCTTTTTCGGGAGAAACGACGTCAACGTCCTCGGGACGGATGACGACGTCGACGTTTTCATTCGTCGAATAACCGGAATCGACGCAAACGAAATCCGCGCCGGCGAAACGCACGAATTTATCGCGGAGCATAACGCCGTCAAGGATATTGCTCTCGCCGATAAAGTCCGCGACGAACGCGTTCTTTGGTTCGTTGTAAACGTCAGTCGGAGAACCGATCTGCTGTATCTTGCCGGAATCCATAACGACTATCGTGTCGCTCATCGACAGAGCTTCTTCCTGGTCATGAGTGACGTAAATGAACGTTATTCCGAGCTTTTGCTGTATGTTCTTGAGCTCGTTCTGCATGTCCTTGCGCAGCTTGAGGTCAAGAGCGGCAAGAGGCTCGTCGAGCAGAAGTACTTTGGGATCTATAGCCAGAGCGCGGGCGATAGCGACGCGCTGCTGCTGACCGCCGGACAGTGAAGAAACCTTTCTTTTGTCGAAACCCTTGAGGTTTACGAGCTCGAGCATCTCGGCAACCTTATCGGCTATGACGTTTTTCGGCACTTTTCGGACCTTGAGACCGAAAGCTACGTTGTCAAATACGTTAAGGTGCGGAAAAAGAGCGTAGCGCTGGAAGATCGTGTTGACCTGCCTTTTGTACGCGGGTACGCCGTTGATCTTTTTACCATCAAAAATGACCTCCCCGCCTTCCGGCTGGAGAAATCCGCCTATAATGCGTAAAGTGGTCGTCTTGCCGCACCCGGAGGGTCCGAGCAGTGTCACGAACTCTTTATCGCGGATGTAAAGATCGATGCTGTCAAGAATTTTTTCACCGTCGAACGAAACACTGATATTTTTCAGTTCGATAATGATATTGTTTTCCAATTTTCAACCCCTAACCATTCCCGTATGATGAATTAAATATATATCTTACAATCGGGTTTGTCAATAATAATTTATCTAAAACTGATTTTTATATGATTTTGAGATTTAATTTATGAATTTTTAATTACTTTAATATTGCAATACTTTACATAAAGGACTATAATATGCACTAAGTTTGGAAAAGGAGTTATTTCAAATGATCCAGATCAACGAAAGACTCTGCAAGGACTGCAAATACTGCGTAAAATTCTGTCCTAAGCAGATCCTTGAGACCGGTTCCGTCCGGAACTCCAGAGGGCATTTTTATCCGGTAGTCACCGATCCCGAAAAATGCATATCCTGCGGGATTTGCGCAACCGTATGCCCCGAAGGCGCGATCGAATTACCCGCGAAGGGAGATGACCTCAATGGGTGACAAAAAGTTCATGAAGGGCAACAACGCGATAGCGGAAGCCGCCGTCAGAGCAGGCTGCCGATTCTTTGCCGGTTACCCCATCACTCCGCAGAACGAGATCCCCGAGTATCTTTCCTGGCGTCTGCCCGAGGTAGGCGGAGCTTTTGTTCAGGGAGAGAGTGAAGTAGCTTCCATCAATATGGTCTACGGCGCGGCCGCCATGGGTACAAGAGCGCTGACAAGCTCTTCCGGTCCCGGTATAAGCCTTAAAGCCGAAGGCATTTCCTATCTCGCTGCGGCGGCTCTGCCTGCGGTCATAGTCAACATCAGTCGCGGCGGTCCGGGCCTGGGTTCGATACAGCCCGCTCAGTCCGATTATCTTCAGGCAACAAAGGCACTCGGTCACGGCGGATTCCACGCGATGGTCTTCGCCCCCAATTCCGCTCAGGAAGCGGTCGATCTCGTTTACAACGCATGGGATTACGCCGAACGCGACCGCAACCCCGTGTTCATCCTTATGGACGGCTGCCTCGGCAATATCATGGAAGAAGTAGATCTTCCCCCGATGAAAGAACTCAACGACGAGGATATCCCCGGCTGGGCTCTTACAAGAAGGAATGACCCTGAACGCGACTGGCAGCTCAGCCTGACTCCCATCTACACCGAAGAGATGCTCGAAGGCCTCAACGCCATGGCCGGTGAGATGTATAAATCCTGGGAGACCGAAGACGTCAAGTATGAGGAATTCATGCTTGACGACGCAGAATACGTCGTTGTCGCTTACGGCATAGCCTCGCGCGTTTCCAAGGAAGCCATTCTCAAGCTGCGCGAGCAGGGCTACAAGGTTGGTCTTATCAGACCCATTACGCTATTCCCCTTCCCGAAGAAAGTCATACACGATCTTGATTACTCAAAAGTCAAAGGCATCATTGACGTAGAGATGACACTCCCCGCTCAGATGCATGACGATATCGCGCTGCAGGTCCTCGAACGCTGCCCGATCTATGAATACGGCCGTTCCGGCGGCTGCCTGCTCGACGACGACGGCGTTTACGAAGCGCTTCTTGATATCGTTTCCGGAGGTGAAAACAATGGCTGAGTATAAACGCTCTTCTCTCATCGCGTCCGCGCCGAGCGGCTATTGCCCCGGCTGTCTTCATTCTCTCGCGACAAGGCTCATCTCCGACGTTCTCGACGAACTCGGTCAGGCTCAGAATTCTCTTAACGTTATCTCTGTCGGCTGCTCCGCTCTCAATATCAAATACTGGGGCGGCGACTTCCTCAGCGTAGCTCACGGAAGAGCCCCCGCCGCAGCTACCGGCATCAAGAGAGTCAACCCCGAGCGTCTTGTCTTCGCTTACCAGGGCGACGGCGACCTTGCCGCCATCGGGCTTGCGGAGATCATGTCCGCGGCCAACAGAGGCGAGAATTTCACCGTTATCTTCGCCAACAACCAGACTTACGGCATGACCGGCGGTCAGATGGCTCCGACCACGCTCGAAGGTCAGGTCACTACGACAACGGTAAACGGAAGAGATCCCTCCACTACCGGTTATCCGCTGAAGATGTGCGAGCTTATCTCCACGCTTAAGGCTCCGGCTTACGTTGCGCGTTTCGCGCTCAACTCCCCGAAGGGCATCAACCAGGCGCGCGCCGGCATCAAAAAGGCGTTCCAGCTCCAGATGCAGGGCAAGGGCTTCACGTTCGTCGAACTTCTTACGAACTGTCCGACAAACTGGCATCTTTCTCCGCTTAAAACGCTTGAATATATGGACACGAATACCATTCCGTATTTCACGCCCGGCATTTATAAGGATTGTGAGGTGGACGCCGAATGAAACAGTCGTTCGTATTTTCCGGTTCCGGCGGACAGGGCATAATGAGCGCCGGTATCACTCTCGCTCAGGCTGCCATCGATATGGGCAAGCACGCCACGTATCTCCCCGAGTACGGCCCCGAGCAGCGCGGAGGCAGCGCGAAGTGCACGGTCGTTATCAGCGATGAGCCTATCGTTTCTCCCCTTCCCCGACTTTGCGACAATCTTATCGTCATGAACGAGCTTGCATATAAGAAGTTCAAGGATGACGTCAAGGACGGCGGCGTGCTTCTCGTAAATTCCTGCCGCATATCCGATCCGGACAGACGAGACGGCCTTTCGGTCATAAGCGCTCCGGTCGACGATATCGCACTCGAAGTCGGCAACGATAAGGCCGCCAACGTCATACTTATCGGTATACTCATCGGCGCGACCGATATAGTTTCCGAAGAGGCGTTCAAGCTCTCGCTTCAGGAAAAATTCAAGAACAAAAAACCGGGCATACTTGAAATGAACCTCAACGCTCTTGCAAAGGGCATTGAGCTCGGAAGACATCACAGAAAATAAAGGAGGACATATTATGGCAAAAATCGGCATAGGCTCCTGGGCCGGAAATATCAACGTCCGTCTCGCCCGCGGTGAAGTCAGTTTCGTTATCGGCGAGGATGAAAACGGCGATTATACCATCGACGTCACCTTGCCCGGCGGACTCAAGACCGCGAAGATCGATTTCATGAACCTCAAGGAAGAAGAAGACGGCAAAACTATCTCGGGCGAAGGCAAGATCTCAGTCCTTCCGGGCAGAAAACTGACCGGCTCCTTCACCTTTGAGGAGGATACGTTCGTCGGCGAGATAAAGGCTCCCATCATAGGCAAGATCAAGATCACCGACGGTCACAGGATCGCCTGACATTAATCTCCGCATTACGCGGCCGGCCCGTTTCGGGTCGGTTTTTTATTGATACGGAATCTCCGAGTATTGAAATAAATCATCCGATGTTGTAAAATAAATAAAAACATTCGGAGGTTCGGTATGAGAAAAACAGCTGCTGTCCTGCTTTGTTTAATATTTCTTTTCACATGCTGTCTGCCGGCAGTATATGCCGATGAAGCCATGCGTGGAGTTTCTTATTATATTGACAGTATAGACGGCAGCGACGAGACAGGCAACGGGCTTTCGCCCGAAACTGCATGGAAAAGCGTGCCCGTAACGGAATGCTCGCTGTCGGCAGGCGACAAGGTGCTTTTCAGGCGCGGGGGCGTGTATGAGTGCACGCTGACCGTCAGTGACAGCCGCGGAACGCCGGACTCTCCTATCATAATCTCGTCATACGGCGAAGGAGATAAACCCTTGCTGACCACTTCCGAGTCTGCCGAGGTGCTGCGCCTGTTCGACTGTTCTTACGTTACGGTAACAAAATCATACTCACCGAGATCAAGAGCATTATCGACAAAATATCTAATATTCATTTGCCACAGCGCAATAATTCAAATATTGATATTGATTTTGACTCTGTTACAGAAAATATGACTTATGGCGAGGTGATGAAGAACCCAGTATTAGCGAAAGAATTCTCTTTGAGATTAATGAACTTGCAAGATGTCAAAGTGAATCGCTCATTCATTGAAGAAGAAGTAAGAAAGTATTATGATTTGATACTTTGTGATGATTTTTGTGATTTGGGCGGTTTGCAACAAAGTTCCTTAGTTATTTCACATTCATCTCCCTCATTAGAAGGTACAGATAAAGAAAAAGAAAAATATGGATTGTTGATAGAATTAGAAGGAAAACTCGCTGACATTGGCATACGCGATATGTTTTTTCATATGTTTGATGATGTTTTCATTATTCCATTAGCAATCAAAAACATATCAACAAAAAGTGATGAAAGAATAACCGTAAACATAAAAGTAATTCAAGGTCATCCAATACAGCCTACTTCTGACTTTTTCAATCAGGAGTTTTCCGGACTTGAAGGAAGTGTCCATGACGATCATCTCATTGCTGAATTATTACAATTACCTGAAAACGGAGATATTACATATGATAAGTCCTACTCAAGGGAACCGATTGAACCACATATCCCAAAGTTTCATATGCCAATGATTGATGGATTTGGATATGCTTCTGAACCGGCTTCTAATGCAGAGGATTATGAACAAGAATTACAAAACTATGTTCAAGAACTAAGCGACGGATCTTGTGACGAATATCGCTTTGTTATTGGGGCGCTAAGACCAAATGAAATGGTATGGCTTGATAGAGTTATGCTGATACAACCAGTTGATGGACAAGTAATGCTCAATTACTCAATTAAATCTAATAACAGCACAGGCGAATTATCTGGGGTGTTATCGCTAAACAAATGTTGATATTTTTACTGAATGATTGCAATTGTTTTAGAAAACTAATGTGATGAGGCGGGGAGTCCAACTCCCCGCCTCGTGCGTTTATCGGTATATGATTTCGTTCAATACGACCTCTTCGGCGCGGTTGCGGCTGTTGTTCATCCTGCAAACCCATTCGAGCTGATCTGTGCGTTTGAGGGCTTTTGTGACGCCTTCGGATTTTGCGTACTGTCGGACGAGCGTTTCAAGCATTTCTGTTGCCTCCTGATTGACCTCTTTGAGATAGTTCTCCAAAGTGCCGTTCAAACGCATCACGCCGATGGTGGACGGGCGGTTTTGTTTGAGAAACTCATAATGCCGGAATCCCCAGACTCCGATGTTGCCGATGTTCAGATTCATTTTCTTGACCTCCGTTTTTTAATTTGGTTTGTTTTGCTTGAGGTCAAATTCAGATCGTCGAAATAAACGACAAATCCGAACCCTTCGCCAATCGGCTTTGGGTTCGGATTTGTATTCTTTGCGAAAGAGCGTACAAACGTACCGAAATCAAGGTCACTAAATATAATTTATAGGAATTATTTTATTTCCCTGTCCGAGCGGTAATACACTTTCCGCTGTGCATACAACTCCACCTTCATCTATTTCAA
>JAFRXS010000123.1 GCA_017443405.1 Clostridia bacterium
CCAGCTTGCCTTGCGCACGCCGGGGATCTGTCCCTTATACGCCAGCTCCCTGAAGCAGATACGGCAGATGCCGTACTTTCTCAGATACGCATGGGGACGGCCGCAGATCTTGCATCTGTTATATTCGCGGGTCGAGTATTTTGCCGGCCTCGACTGCTTTACTTTAAGTGAAGTCTTTGCCATTGTAAATCCTCCTTACTTCGCGAACGGAGCGCCGAGAGCGCCGAGAAGCTCGCGGGCTTCCTCGTCGGTCTGCGCCGTCGTGACGAAGCAGATATCCATGCCGCGGACCTTATCGATCTTGTCGAAGTCGATCTCGGGGAAGATAAGCTGCTCCTTGATGCCCATCGAATAGTTGCCTCTGCCGTCGAAGGAATTGGGGTTGATGCCGCGGAAGTCGCGGACGCGGGGAAGAGCGACGTTGAAGAGCCTGTCAAGGAACTCGTACATCCTGTCGCCCCTGAGCGTGACCTTGACGCCGTTGGGCATGCCTTCGCGGAGCTTGAAGTTCGCGACGGACTTCTTCGCCTTGCAGACGACCGGCTTCTGACCGGTGATGAGGGAGATATCGTTGCAGATGGCGTCGATTGCCTTGGGGTTGTCCTTGGCTTCGCCGGCGCCGACGTTGATAACGATCTTCTCGAGCCTGGGGATCTGCATGACGCTCTTATAGGAGAACTTCTTCATAAGAGCGGGAGCGACTTCCTGGTTGTAATAATCTTTGAGTCTTGCCATTTCGCCGCCTCCTTATTCAAACCTCGCGCCGCACTTCTTGCAGACGCGGAGCTTCTTGCCGCTCTTCTCGTCGACGGCGCGGCCGGTGCGCGTAGCCTGACCGCACTTGGGGCAGACAAGCTGCACCTTGCAGGCGTAGGTAGCGCTCTCGGCTTTTACGATGCCGCCGGGTTCCTGAGCGGAACGGGGCTTTACGTGCTTGGTAACGACGTTGCAGCCCTCTACTATGACCTTACCCTCGGAGGGGGAGACCTGCATGACCTTGCCGGTCTTGCCTCTGTCCTTGCCCTTGAGGATCTTGACCGTATCGCCGGTCTTTACGTGTAATTCGTTCATGCCTGCCCCTCCTTACAGAACCTCGGGAGCGAGAGAAAGGATCTTGATGTATTCCTTCTCGCGGAGTTCCCTGGCTACGGGCCCGAAGATACGGGTTCCCGCGGGAGTCTTGTCGTCTTTGATTATGACGGCTGCATTCTCGTCAAAGCGGATGTAAGTACCGTCGTGACGGCGTATGCTCTTGGCGGTACGCACGATGACGGCCTTTACGACCTGGCCCTTTTTGACAACTCCGCCCGGAGTGGCCTTTTTGACGGAAGCAACCACGACATCGCCGACACCGGCGTATTTGCGGCCCGAGCCGCCGAGTACGCGGATGCACATGAGTTCTTTGGCTCCGGTGTTATCCGCGACCTTCAGCAAAGTCTGCTGCTGGATCATGATATTGCCTCCTTACTGAGCCTTTTCGATTATCCTGACGACGCGCCATCTCTTATCCTTGGAAAGAGGACGGGTCTCCATGATGGAGACGCGGTCGCCGACGCCGCACTCGTTGTTCTCATCGTGAGCCTTCACTTTGATGGTGCGGTTGACGATCTTCTTATAAAGCGGATGCTGGACCCTGTCCCTGATGGCGATAACGACCGTCTTATCCATCTTGTCGCTAACTACGACGCCGACGCGGGTCTTGCGAAGATTACGTTCTGACATTCATATACCTCCCTGATCAGGCGTCCGAGCCGTGAAGCTCGCGATCGGTCTTGACGGTGAGGATGCGGGCGATGTCCTTCTTGACCGCCTTGATACGCATCGGATTGTCAAGCTGGTTGACACGCTGCTGGAAACGAAGCTTGAAAAGCTCGTTCTTGAGGGCGGCGAGCTCTTTGTCAAGGTCCGCGTCGCTCATTGCGGAGATCTGTGCTCTCCTGTCACTCAGTTTCTGCGCCATCGACTGCTGCCTCCTCTCCCTCGGCCTTCTTAACAAACTTGCACTTGATGGGAAGCTTGTTCGCGGCAAGACGAAGCGCCTCGCGCGCGACATCCTCGGACACGCCCGCCATCTCGAACATGACGCGGCCGGGTTTTACCACCGCTACCCAGTACTCGGGGGTACCCTTACCGGAACCCATACGGGTCTCGGCGGGCTTCTGAGTGATGGGCTTGTCGGGGAATATCTTTATCCAGACCTGACCGCCCCTCTTGGTGTAACGCGTCATGGCGACACGGGCGGCCTCTATCTGGTTCGCCGTGATCCAGGCGGGCTCAAGAGCCTGAAGTCCGTACTGACCGTAGTTGACTTCCGTGCCCCTGTGAGCGGCGCCCTTCATGCGGCCTCTCTGCTGTTTGCGGTATTTCACGCGTTTAGGCATTAACATCAGGATCTCTCCCTTCCGGAGTCTCTTCCGCCGTTGCGGTCGGAATATCTCCTCTGGCTGCCGTCCCTGCCGCCGCCGGCGGCGTTGCGGCGCTCTCTCCTGTCGCGGCGATTGCGTCTGTCGGCAGCGCTGTCGCTTCTGTCTTCTGTCCTGCGGGAGGCGTTGAGTATCTCACCGCGGTAGATCCATACCTTGACGCCGATGCGGCCGTAGGTCGTCTTGGCCTCGGTCACGCCGTAGTCGATGTCGGCGCGGATGGTCTGAAGAGGGATGGTGCCCTCGTGATACGTCTCCTGACGGGCGATCTCCGCTCCGCCGAGACGGCCGCTGAGCTGGATCTTGATGCCCTTGGCGCCGAGCTTCATCGTGCGGCCGATGGCCTGCTTGACGGCGCGGCGGAAGGAGATGCGCTTCTCGAGCTGAGCGGCGATATTGTCCGCTACGAGCCTGGCGTTGAGGTCGGGCTGCTTGATCTCGATGATGCTGATGTAGACGTCCTTGCCGCCCATCATTTCCTTGCAGGTCTTCTTTATCTTTTCGACCTCTGCTCCGCCTCTGCCGACGACCATGCCGGGCCTGGCGCAGTGGATCGTGATGCGGACCCTCTTGGGCTCGCGCTCAATCTCTATACGGGGAACCCCTGCGGGCTCAAGGAGACCGAGAAGGTACTGCCTGATCTTGTAGTCGCCGACGAGCGTCTCGCCGAAATCGGCCTTATCGGCATACCAACGGGAATCCCAGTCTCTGATGACGCCGACGCGAAGGCCGGTCGGATTAATCTTCTGTCCCATCAGTCGTCCTCCTGTGAATCCTCGAGCACTATGGTGATATGCGAGGTTTTCTTGTTGATCCTGTAGGCGCGTCCCTGAGCTCTCGGCCTGATGCGCTTGAGAGTGGGACCCTGGTCGACCTTGCATTCCGCGACGACAAGGTCGGAAACGCTCATGCCGAAGTTGTTTTCGGCGTTCGCCATCGCGGACTTGAGGAGCTTGCTTATGGGCTCGCTTGCCGCTCTGGGCGTAAATTTAAGGATGGCGAGGGCTTCCTCGGCGGGCTTGTTCCTGATAAGGTCGAGAACGATGCCGACCTTGCGGGGAGCCATCCTGAGGTATGTCGCCTTAGCTGTTGCTCTCATTTAAGATACCTCCCTGATCACTTGCCGGAATTGCTCGTCTTGGAGCCGGCGTGCCCTCTGAACGTTCTCGTGGGGGCGAACTCGCCGAGCTTGCAGCCGATCATTTCCTCGGTGACGTACACAGGAACGTGCTTCCTGCCGTCGTGTACCGCGAATGTGAAGCCGACGAACTCGGGGAGTATCGTGGAGCTGCGGCTCCAGGTCTTGATGACCTGCTTGTCGCCGCTGTCAAGCATCGCGTTGACTTTCTTGAGGAGCCCTGCTTCTACATAGGGGCCCTTTTTAGTGCTTCTGCTCATTACTCTGACCTCCCTTATTTGCCGTTACGGCGTCTTACGATCAGCTTGTCGGAGCTGTGATGCCTGCCTCTGGTCTTGAGACCGAGAGCCGGCTTGCCCCACGGGGTGAGCGGACCGGGATGACCGATGGGGGACTTGCCCTCGCCGCCGCCGTGCGGATGATCATTCGGGTTCATTACGGAGCCGCGGACCGTCGGACGGACGCCCATGTGGCGGGTACGGCCGGCCTTGCCGAGCTTGATGTTCTCATGGTCGCCGTTGCCGACCATTCCGATCGTCGCCCTGCACTTGATGGGGACGTTGCGGAGCTCGCCGGACGGGAGCCTCAGAAGAGCGTAGCCGTTCTCCTTTGCCATGAGCTGGGCGCCGCTGCCGGCTGCCCTGACGAGCTGCGCGCCCCTGCCGGGGTAGAGCTCGATGTTGTGGATGAACGTACCGGTGGGTATGTTCTCGAGCGGAAGGCTGTTGCCGACCTTGATGTCGGCTTCGGCGCCGGACACGATCGTGTCGCCGACCTTGAGGCCTTCGGGAGCGATGATGTAGCTCTTTACGCCGTCCTCGTACTGGACGAGAGCGATGTGAGCGGAACGGTTGGGATCGTACTCAAGCGTGAGGACCTTCGCGGCTCCCTCTTTGACGCGCTTGAAGTCGATGATGCGGTACTTCCTGCGGTTGCCGCCGCCGCGATGGCGGACGGTGATCCTGCCGTAGCTGTTTCTGCCGCTGTGCTTGGACTTGCTCGCCAGCAGGCTTCTTTCGGGCTTGACGCGGGAAAGCCCCGAGT
The DNA here is from genome assembly GCA_017443405.1 of Clostridia bacterium. Classification (GTDB taxonomy): domain Bacteria; phylum Bacillota; class Clostridia; order Oscillospirales; family Acutalibacteraceae; genus RGIG2893. The sequence goes on from JAFRXS010000123.1 coordinate 4,606, forward strand.
AATCGATGCCCGACATGTCGCGCCTGGCGTTGGTAGTCGGTTTATAATAAATGATTGCCATTCGAGTACCTTCCTTCCTTATACGAGACCGTCGAAGAACTCGATCGTCTTGGATTCGGCGGTAAGAGTGACGACAGCCTTCTTATAGGAGGACGTGAAGCCGGAGAAGCGGCCGTAATGTCTCTCATGCCCGCGGACGTTCATCGTGTTGACCTTGGAGACCTTCACGCCGTCGAAGAGAGCCTCGACCGCCTGCTTGATCTCGATCTTGTTCGCGTCGGGAGCGACCACGAAGCTGTATTTCTTCAGCGCCGCGCCGTCCATGCTGCGCTCGGTGATGAGCGGCCTGATGATGATATCTTCCGGTGCTTTCATTATGCGTAAACCTCCTCGAACTTCTCCGCGGCGGCCTTCGTGAGGATGAGCGTGCCGCAGTTAAGCAGATCGTAGACGCCGACGCCGCCGACTACGGCGGACTTGGCTCCGGCGATATTGCGCGTGCTCAGACGGACGTTGTCGTTCTTTTCGGCGGTAAGCACGAGGGGCTTGACCGAACCGAGAGCGCCCAGGACGCCTGCCATGGTCTTGGTCTTGATCTCCTCAAGCGTGATGTCGTCGACGATCTTGAGTTCGCCGTCGGCAAGCTTGGCGGAAAGAGCGGACTTGATAGCGAGAGCGCGGACCTTCTTGTTGACCGCCTTGTCGTAGCTGCGAGGCTTGGGGCCGAGAGCGACGCCGCCGTGGTACCACTGCGGAGCTCTTGTCGAACCCTGACGGGCCCTGCCGGAACCCTTCTGCCTCCAGGGCTTCTTGCCGCCGCCGGAAACTTCCGATCTCGTGAGCGTGGACTGCGTGCCGCGGCGCCTGTTGGCGAGATGGGCGACTACGCAGGCGTGCATAGCGTATTTGTTGGGTTCAATGGCGAAAACAGCGTCGTTGAGCTCCATCTCGGAGACCTTTTCGCCTGCCATGTTGAAAACATCTACAGTTGCCATCGTATTCCCCTCCTTACGCTTTCTTTACGGCGTCCCTGATGATGACAAGTCCGCCTCTGGGCCCGGGGACAGCGCCCTTAACGGCGATAAGATCGTGCTCGTCGTCGACGGCGGCGATCTCGAGATTCTGTATGGTCACGGCTTCTACGCCCAGGTGACCCGCCATCTTCCTGCCCTTGTAGACCCTGGAAGGATCGGAGCAGGCGCCCAGCGAACCGCCGTGTCTCGCGACGGGGCCGGAACCGTGGGTCTCTTTGAGCCTCGCGTGGTTCCATCTCTTGATGGTGCCGGCGGTGCCCTTACCCTTGCTGACTCCGGAGACGTCGACCTTGTCGCCTACCGCGAACGTGCTGGCCTTGATGACGTCGCCGACGGCGAACGCCGAGCAGTCGTCGAATCTGAATTCTCTGAGGTACTTCTTGGGGGCGGTGCCCTGAGCCTTGAAGTAACCGGTCATCGGCTTGTTGAGGCGGGTGAGCTTCACGTCGCCGTAGCCGAGCTGAACGGCGTCATAGCCGTCTTTTTCGCCGGTCTTTACCCTGATCACCATGTCGGGGCCCGCTTCGATGATCGTTACGGGGATGACCTTCCCCTTTTCGCCGAAGAGCTGGGTCATGGCGATCTTCTTGCCCATGATTGCTTTTTTCATTATTATTTTCCTCCGTCAGATTATTGGTCGAGGCGTTCCCCGACTTGATCCGATCCGTGGCGGGCGCGCCCGCCGCTGATTTACTGCTTGAGAGAGATATCCACACCCGCGGGAAGCTCGAGCGTCGTGAGCTGCTCGATGGTCTTCGCAGACGGACGGATGATGTCGATAAGTCTCTTGTGGGTGCGCTGCTCGAACTGTTCGCGGCTGTCCTTGTATTTGTGGACGGCCCTGAGCACCGTTACGATCTCCTTCTCGGTGGGAAGGGGGATGGGGCCGGAAACTTCCGCGCCCGTGCGCTTCGCGGTCTCTACTATCTTGACCGCAGCGCTGTCGACCAGATTGTGGTCATAGCCTTTGAGTCTGATCCTGATCCTCTGTGTGACTGCCATTGTTGTTTACGCCTCCGTAGTTTCAGGCTTCTCGAAACTTTGTGCTACCCCGCCGGGCGTTCAAAGCCCGGCCTCAAAAAAACCGGAATCATTCTCCGGAGCACATACGCGTCCCGCGAGCGTGATACGCCCACGGTACGCGGAACACAAAAGTCCCGGCCGGCATAACGCCGGCGTGTCGCCCGGTTTAAAATCGGACATACTCCGCTGCAGTTCCCGCCTTCTCAGAGACGCCATCTGCAGCATCATCGCATGCACACATCAAAAACACGCGTTTTCAGACGTGCGAAAGGCATTATAACAAACCGGAAAGGATATGTCAAGTATTTTTTTATTTTTTTCTCCGTCTCATGCTCCCCGCGGTTTCCGGGGCGTTTTCCGGTATCCGGATCCTGCCCGAGCGCAGCATATATAATAGGATTATAATATATATAGACCCGCCGCTACGCAAAAATCCGCGGCGGGCTTTATCGGGCGGCTTACTGCCGGATATCGGTCCTTGTCTCGTCCTCCCTGCGTATCTTCGCGAGGTCGGGTTCGACTCCGAGCAAGGGGCAGACCTTTTCAAGCACGGCACGGGCGAGGACGGTCGAGCCTTTACGGTTAAAGTGCGTGGCGTCGGAGTAGATCTCGTCCGGCTCATAGCTTCTTACGACGGACGCGAGGTCGTTCACCGGCACGCCGTTCTCGTTCATGACCTTCAGCGCGACCCCGTTTATCGCGTCTATGTCCTTATTTTTCCTCACGAGCCAGGGCAGGACGTATTTTTCATCCCTGACGGGCGTGGAGAGCGCGAAGATCTGCTTTGCGTTCGGATACACGTCCCTCAGACGGTGTATCACGCGCCCGAGGTAATAGCCGTATATCTCCGGCGGAGTCATAGGCTCGTCATAGTGGAAGCGTATCACGTCGTGCAGACCGGCGTTCCAGTGTATGACGTCGACGTCCTCTCCGAAGCGGTATCTGTGCTCCCAGTCGCCGATGGAGTAGTAGGTGTAGGCGGCGAAGCAGGCGTTCTCGTCCGGAGACAGCACCTCGACCTTCCCCTCCAGCGCCTGACGGACGTATCTGTCGTAATTCATGCGTATCGAATCGCCTATCAAAAGCAGCTTTTTCATATCCCAAAGTCTCCCTTTTTCTTGTCTCGATTATACATTCAAAAACCATTTTTGTCCAGCAAAAAGACCGGACTTCGCCCATCCGGTCTGTATTATTCGGTATCGCTTTGGGGAGGCTCACTCGTTCTTGAGCGAGTCCATGATGTTCTCGTCCTTGATCTTATCCGCCGACCACAGCAGCGCGGCGGCGATGACCGCGAGGGCGGCGGCGCCGGAGGCGAGGTAGAGCAGCGGCTGAGGCTCGAAGGGGATCTCGGTCCTCTCGCTCTGCGACAGCGCGTAGTACATCAGCGCGTGGATGGCGGCGCTCACCGGGAAAGCCCAGAGCAGCGCGGTCAGGCCGAAGCCGAAGTTCTCGAGGCAGATCATCCTGCGCAGCCCCTTCGGCGACATACCGACCGAGCGGATCATCGCGAATTCGGTCCTGCGCTCGTTCATCGAATTCGAGATCGAGTTGACGATGTTCATCACGGCTATGAGCGTGAGCAGGGCGATGAAGCCGTAGATGAAGACCTTCGCGATCGTCAGAACCGCGTTCTGGCTCTCCTGCATGGCTCCGGCGTTATAGATCTCGGCGGCCGCTCCGATATCGGCGAGGCGCTCCTTGAGCTGGGTCTCGAGCGCCCGATAGTCGCCGGTGAAGACGCAGAAACGCACCGAGGGGTCCTCGAGAGAGAAGACGGAATAGAACGTCTCCCCGGAAACGATCAGACCCGTCCACGCGTAGCCGTCGACTTCGGGACCGGATTGCGCGACCGCCGCGACGGTCATTTCCAATTCGACGGTCTTCCGCGAGTCGGAGCTGACGTCGGCGGGCTGATACCAAACGGAGATCGTCCTGCCGGTCGCGTCGGCGAAACGCTTGTATCCGGTCGCCGAGGACGGGTCGACGAAAACGGCTCTGATCCCGTCGCTTCCCCTTAACCCGTTGGGGTCGAGCCCGAGCTTTTTCACGTAAGCGTCGAAGGTCTTGTCGTCATAAGCGCGGATCTCCAGATAGACCTCCCCGCCGCCGGAGTTCCACTCTTCGTCGAGCAGCAGGCTCCTGTCCGAGAGCTGGGCGGGGTATTGCGTGACCGAATAGCGGTCGTCGGCTTTCTTTGAATCGAGGAACGACTCCACGTCCTCCCGATAAGAGCCGGAGATATCCACGTACAGATCCGGGGTCCTGACGACGCCCGCGTTCGTGACCATCTTTTCGAACATCATCGAGAAGGTCGTCACCGAGATGAACAGAACGACGCTCATCGCCAGGGCGAAGGTTATGTTCCTGCCGGTGCGCGGGTCGCGTCTGCGGTTCTTCGCCGCCAGAGCGCCCTCGAAGCCGAACAGCTTCTCCCATATCTTCGGCGTCCTGAGCCTTTTGGCGCTTATCTGCCTGCCGGTGTTCACCGAGCGTATCGCCACTATCGGCGTGACCCTGGACGCCCTGCGCGCGGGTATCAGGCAGGAGATGAATATCGTCAGCGCGCTGACGGCGACCGTCCCGGCGATGATGAGCGGGTGCAGGCGTACTCTCAGCACCGTACCGGTGGGCTGTGCGAGTATCACGGGGATATAGCCGCTTATGGCTTTGAACGTGACCGCGATGCCGAGCACGCCCGCGCCGATGCCGAGCGGTATGCCGATAAGCGCGAAGATCAGCCCCTCGAAATACACCGAGCCCCTCTTCTGCCTCCCGGTCGCGCCGACCGACGCGAGCATACCGAGGTATTTTTCGCGCTCGCGGTACGAGACCGCGAAGCTGTTGCGGATCATGAAAACGGACGTGAAGACGATTATCGCGAGTATTATCAGCAGGAACGATCCGACGGCGGCGAGCATGCTCTTGTCGCCCGAAAAGCCCGAGAACTGGTACAGCTCGCTCGTCCTGTACTGAACGGCTCCGCTCTCCCGCCTGATAGTATCGACTCTGCCGGACGTCTCGGAGTCGAGCTTGTCGAAGCGCACGGTCACGAACGCCATATTGTTCTTTGAGAGTCCGCCCTGCCTGAGGGTCACGGCGTCGCGGGACTGGAAATAGCTCACGTTGTCGAGGGCTATCCCCGCGAGAGTGAAGCTTTTTACGCTCTGCTCCCCGGTCCTGTAGTCGAGGGCGGTCATCTCGTAGGTCCCGCCGACCTTCCAGTCGAGCCGGTTGTCCTCGAGATACCTGTCCGTCAGCAATATCTCGTTTTCGCTTTTGGGGAACGAGCCCTCGGCGAACTGTATATTGCGCAGGTCGACCACCGTCTCGTCCGCGCTTTCGAGCAGCAGCTCGCCGGCGCCTTCGGGCGCGAGGCTCATTATATTGCCGCTTACGCAGTATTCTATCCCTTCGACGCCCCGGAAGTAATCGAGCGGCGCGTCCCCCTCGTAGCCGAACTGGACATGCCAGCTGCCGTCCGCCGCGGCGACGTCGTCCTTCATGAATTCGATGAATGAATATACCGCCGTGAACACCGCCGTGACCATGGCGACGGAGACGATGACGGCGAGGAGCGTGAGGACGCTCCTTTTTTTGTGCGCGGCGACGTGCCGCAGCGTCAGAGTGTTGACGATGTTCATATCCTTCCGCCCTCGTCCCTGACTATCCTGCCGTCCCTTATCTCGATAAGACGGTCCGCCGACGCGGCGATGCCCTCGTCGTGGGTTATCATTATGACCGTCTGCCCGAGTTCGCGGTTGAACTGCCGCAGAAGGGATATGACCTCCCTGCTGTTCTCGCTGTCGAGGTTGCCGGTCGGCTCGTCCGCGAGCACGAGCGCGGGGTTGTTTATCAGCGCCCTGCCGATCGAGACCCTCTGCTGCTGACCGCCCGAGAGCTGGGAGGGCAGATGCTTCAGCCTGTCCGTCAGTCCCAGGCGCTCGGCGATGTTTTCGACCTGCCGCCTGTCGACCTTCCTGCCGTCGAGCAGCAGCGGCAGCGTCAGGTTCTCCTCGACCGTGAGTATCGGTATCAGATTGTAGAACTGATAGATAAGTCCGATCTGCCGGCGGCGGAATATCGCCAGAGCCGTCTCGTCGAGAGCCGTCACGTCCGTGGAGTCGATGAGGACCTTGCCGTCCGAGGCGGAGTCGACCCCGCCGACGATGTGCATGAGCGTCGATTTGCCGGAGCCGGACGGCCCGACGACCGCGACGAACTCGCCCTTTTCGACCGTGAGGTCCACTCCGTCGAGCGCCTTAACCATAGTGTCTCCGCTGCCGTAGGTCTTGCAAAGACCGATAGTTTCAAGAATTTTCATGCTGATCCCTCCTTGCGGCGCTATGATAGCTCTCCCGGGTGACTCTCCGGTGAACGGTTTGATTACTATTTCGTCACACTACAGACTTGCGGAACCTTATGCGGAAGACCGCGCCGTTCTCGTTGTATGCGTCTATGACGGCGTTCTCCCTCTTGAGGATGGTCTCGGTCAGCGCCAGTCCTATGCCGACGCTGCCGCCGTCGCGGCTCCCTCCGTGATAAAAGCGCTCGAAGATATGCGGCAGGTCTTTTTCGTCTATTCCTCCGCCGCTGTCGCGGATGATAAGCTCGTCGTACACGGCGTTCGACGACGTGACTGTCCCGAGCGTGCCGCCGTCGGGCATATGCTCGACGCAGTTCTTGACGACGTTCTGCACCGCCTCGACGCTCCAGTTCTTATCTCCCGCGAAGGTAAAGTCCCCGCCGCTTTGCCGCAGCTCTATATTTTTTATATCCATTATTATCAGGAAGGGCGCGAGGCTGTCACGCACGACGTCGCCGACGCTCACCGGGTCGCTTCCGAGCTCCACGGCTCCCGCGTCGAAGCGCGAGAGCTTGAGAAGCGTCGTTACGAGCCAGCGCGTACGCTCGAGCTGAGCCGTCAGTGTCGCTGTGAACTCCCTGCGCTTTTCGGGGTCCTCCTCTTCTTCGAGCAGGTCGGCGAGCACCATCATCGAGGTCAGCGGAGTCTTGAGCTGGTGCGAAATGTCGGCGAGGCTGTCCGAAAGGAAGCGTTTTTCGTCCGTGAGCGCCTCGATAGACGAGCGCAGCAGGACTATGACCTTGTAAAGGTTGTTCTTGAGTATCGACAGCTCCCCCTCCGAGTTGTCGGGCACGTCGAGCGAGTACTTTCCCCCGCACACGAGGGCGAGATAGTCGTTGAGCTTTTCGAGCTCGCGCAGGCGTTTTCCCGAATACCAAACGAAGACGCCTGTGACGACCCCGCCCGCGGCAAGGCAGATGCCCGAGCAGACGGGGCTTATGAAGAACATCGCGGCAGCCGCTGCCGCGAAGACGCCGGCGCAGCCGGCGGCCGGCGCGAAATACGCCTTATTTTTCAATGTAATACCCCATTCCCCGTTTTGTTTTTATGATCGCGGGCTCGGCGGGATCGCGCTCTATCTTGTCCCGCAGACGCTTTATGTAGACCGTCAGCGTGTTGTCGTTGACGAAATCCCCCTCCACGTCCCAGATGTATTCGAGCAGTCTGCTGCGCGTGAGAACGACGCCGCGGTTCTGCAGCATGATGAGCAGGAGACGATACTCCATCGCGGTCAGGAACACCTCTTCGCCGTCCCTGAAGACTCTCGCCTCGTTGACGCTGACGGTAAGTCCGTCGATCCCGATGACGCTGTCGCCCGTCTCCCTGCCGTATCTCCGGGTGACCGACCTGATCCTCGCGAAAAGCTCCTTGAGCCGGAACGGCTTGGCTATATAGTCGTCCGCGCCGAGGTCGAAGCCCATAACGACGTTCGCCTCGTCGTCGTAGGCGGTGAGGAAGATCACCGGGACGTCCGCCCTGCTCTTGACCTCGCGGCAGATCTCGTGACCGCTCCCGTCCGGCAGCGACAGATCGAGTATATAAAGGGAATACGCCGCGGGGTCGCCGCCGACGGCTTCCCTCGCCTCGCGAACGGTACGAACGAGCGTCACCTCGTAGCCCTCGCGCTCGAGCGAATAGCGCAAAGCAGAACCGATCGCGTCGTCGTCTTCCAAAAGCAATATTTTCATGCCCTCGCCTCCCGTTCTCATTCTATCATATCCCGCCGAGGACTTCCATTACAATTCAGTCACTTTGAGAGAATCGCGCGAAAAGTCAAGTTAACGCCCGTTTTCGCGGAATGATCAAAGTTCGTTCGTCGGCAGATCGAGTGCGTTTTCCGCATTTTTTTGAATTGAAATATCGTTATCGCTGTGATAGAATGAGCTCAGATATTTCGGGATACGGAGGTCGTTATGAACGGCAGGACAGGAAAGATACTCTTATTCGCCGCAGCCGCCGCGGGGCTCGTCGCGAGCGCGCTGCACTGGTACACGTTCGTCAACTGGATAGTCGTCCCATATTTCCTGGTCATCGTCCTTTTCGCGCTTGCGGCGGGCTGCGTTACCGCCCGTTTCGCGAAGTCGCGCCCCGTCCTCAAGGGGCTGATCGCCGCGGCGGCGTACGCCGCAGGATTCTTCGGCGTCGCGTTCCTGATCAACAACGTGCTCTTCGGCGCGCGCAACAACCGCCCCGCCTGTGCTATCATAATGGCGGTGAACCTCGTCTTCTTCATCTGCTTCTACTCGGTCCTTTCAAGGAAGAATGGCGGGAAGAAGCTGCCCGCCGCGATAGCCTTCGCGCTTTGCGCGTGCGCGGCTGCGGGCACCGCCGTCCTGTTCTGGGCGATACCGGAATTCGACAGAGCTTACTACAAACCCGTGACCTCGCCCGCAGTCGAAGTAAAAACAGCGGCAAAGGAGATAAAAATGATCGACGACGCTCGATTCTACGTTTCACCCGACGGCAGCGACGACGCAGAGGGCTCGCTCGCGGCGCCGTTCGCGACTCTTGAACGCGCGCGCGACGCGGTGCGCGAGCTTGACAAAACAGGGCTGACCGGCGTCACCGTCGCCGTCAGGGCCGGTGAATACAGAGTGGATTCGATAGTTTTCGGCGCCGGAGACGGCGGGACGGCGGAGTGTCCCGTGACCTACGCCGCCTACGGCGACGGCGAGGTCGTCCTGAACGGCGGCGTCACACTTCCTTACGGCAGTTTCTCGTCCGTCACGGACGAAGCGATGCGCGCGCGCCTGAGCGACGGCGCGAAGGACAAGGTCATCTGCGCCGATCTCGGGGAGCTGGGCATAACCGCGGAGCAGTACGGCAGGATCTACGCCGTGGGAGGCTACAATCAGGCGAGCCATTACGACGGCGACTGGGTCGGCGACATCTACTGCGAGCTGTTCGTCGACGACGCGCGCATGACTATCGCCCGCTACCCCAACGGCAGGGAGTATCTCTACACGGGCGCGGTCGTTTCCGAGGGCAGCGGGCGCGAGTCCGCGAGCGCGACGCTCAAAGCGGGCTACGACAGTCTGCGCAATCCCGAGCCCGACGTCTACAAAATGGACAAGGAGCTTTCCGAGCGCATCAAGGGCTGGCAGATACCCGAGGCGGGCACGCCCAACACCGTCTGGATGTTCGGCTACTGGCGGTACGACTGGGCGGACGCCTCCACGCCGCTGGGCAAAGTCGACCACGACGCGATGACGATAGCCCCGATGTTCGTCAGCTCTTACGGCGCGAAAAAGAACGCGCCATACTACTTCTTCAACGTATTCGAGGAACTCGACGCTCCGGGCGAATGGTATCTCGACCGCGAAACGGGCGTGCTGTACCTCTTCCCGCCAGAGGGCTTTACCGAAAACAGCGTCATCGACCTGTCACTCACGACGGACAATATCATCAGGGTCGAGGGCGCCGGTCATCTCACCTTCGACGGCTTCACGGTCAAGGGCACGCGCGGCGACGCGATAAGCGTCACCGGCAACGCCAATACCGTAAAGAACTGCCTTATAAAGAACGTCAGCGGCAACGCGCTGACCGTCAGCGGATATGACAACCTCGTGACCGACAACGAGATCACCCGCACGGGCAAGGGCGGAGTGATACTCGACGGCGGCGACCGCGAGACGCTCGCGCCCGGCAACAACCGCGCGACGAACAACCTCGTGCACGACTGGTCCGAGATCTACGAGACCTATCAGCCCGCCTTCACGCTCGACGGCGTTGGCAACCGCTGCGACCACAACGAGATGTACAACTCGCCGCACGAGGCGATAACCTGGAGCGGCAACGACCACATGATAGAGTACAACCTCATACATCACGTCAACCTGCTCACCGACGACGGCGGAGCGATCTACTCCGGCAGGCGCTGGGACTGGTACGGCACGGTCATCCGCTACAATCTCATCTACGATCTCGGCGCCGACGGGCATAAGCCCGAGGGCATCTATCTCGACGACGCTCTCGCCGGCATCACGGTCTACGGCAACGTCCTTATCAACGTGCCGAATATCGGTCTGCAGCTCGGCGGCGGCAGAGACCTCGACGTACACGACAATATCGTGATCAACTCGAACCGACCGATGACCTACGACGACCGCGCACTGACCGGACTTCCCGGCAACGAGGGCTCCTTCCACGAGCATTACAAGGAGGGCGGCTCCGTCTGGCAGCTGCTTTGGGATTCCCCGTGGGAGAGCGCCGTGTGGCGCGAGCACTATCCGCAGTACGAGCGCTACAGCGACGATTTCGGCAACCCCGACGACCCCGGTTTCGTCCTCAATCCCGCGTACAGCACGGTCACGCGCAACATCTTCACGAACAAAAACGGAACGATAGGCGATATATCCAACGCCGCTTACAGGTTCAGCGATATTTCCGGCAACGCGGTCTTCAAAAACTCGCAGCTCGAAGAAATATTCGTCGACCCGGAAAACGGCGACTACACCCTGCGCGACGACGCGCCGATAGACTTCGATATCGACGTCCCGGCGTTCTCCGAAATAGGAAGAGTTTACTGATATAACGCAACGCCGCGCAAAGCGCGGCGTTGTTCATAACTGCGCCCCGCGCCATAACACGCATCAAAAAACCGCCGCGGAAACGCGGCGGTTTTTGAATTATGCCGACATAGGCGGCCCGCTAACGCGGCAGGCGCGCATCACGCCCAGATATTCAGACCGAAAATGAACTCGAGCACCGCGCAGATGATCTCACAGAGGTAGTGGATCATAAGGCCGATAGTGGTCCTCGTCGGAATATCGTAGCAGAAGCAGAATCTGCCGTGGATGCGCTCGCCGCCCGAGGGATTCGCAGGATGCGTGGGCTCTTCGCCGGTCGCCGGGATGACCGTGCCGGTCTCGAAGGTTTCTCCGCAAGCGGAGCAGACCTTGTCGCCGGTGTAGCCGTCCTCGGTCGCGGTCGCCGCCTGCGCGCCGACCGTGATGATCGCGGCGTGGTTGGAGGCGTCCGGTTCGCCCGTCGGCTCGCCGTCAAAGGTATAGCCGCAGTCCTTGCAAACGTAAGTCGTGTACGCGCCCTTGACGCAGGTCGCCGCGTGCGCAGTCTCTTCGTATTCGCAGTCGGCGGTCGCCGTATAGCCGCAGTTGCGGCAGGTCACGGCGTGCGTGCCGTCTCCGTTGGAAGCATAGACGAGATCGTGGTCCGCCCTGTCGTCGCCTTCCGCGCCGTCAAATGTGTATCCGCATTCCTTGCAGACGTAGGTCGTGTACGAGCCCTTGACGCAGGTCGCCGCATGGAAGGTCTCCTCGTAATCGCAGTCGGATGTCGCGCTGTAGTCGCAGTTGCGGCAGGTCACGGCGTGCGTTCCGTCGCCGTTGGACGCGCAGACGAGATCGTGTACGCCCGTCGCGGGTATCTCCGTGCCCGCGCTCTGCGTAGCGTCGCAGTTCTCGCACTCTTCGTGCTTGCCACCCGCCGCTCCGCAGGTAGGCTCGGAGTCGATCACCCATTTCCAGACGTGTTCGCCCGTCGCGGGTATCTCGGCTGTCGTATCGATGAGCGTGGTTCCGCATACGGAGCACTTCACGACTACGCGCTTGCTGCCCGCCGCGCCGCAAGTCGCGGGCGTTATGACGGATTCTTCCGCTTCGTCGGGAATATGGGCGCCCGTAGCGGGGATCTCGGTGCCCGCGCTCTGCGTAGCGTCGCAGTTCTCGCACTCTTCGTGCTTGACGCCCGCGGCTCCGCAAGTCGCTTCGGTGTCGGTCACCCA
>JAFRXS010000124.1 GCA_017443405.1 Clostridia bacterium
CTCGATCCTGCAGTCGTAGTTTTCGATCGCGTTCGGCTCCGCGAGAGCGCTGAAGTCCTCGAGCGTCTTGGCGTCGGCGACCTTCGTTCCGCTCATAGAGTGAAGGTGCAGCTTCTTCCAGACTCCGGCGTCCTTGAAGGTCGCGGAATAGGAATAAGGCGCGAAGTTGAACATCGTGTCGCCCGCGGACAGCTTGCCGATGAGCTCCGCTATGCCGTGCTCGAGCCTGTCCGTTATCTCGTCGTACCTCGCCGAGGTCTCCGCGTAAACGCGGTTGATGGACGAGCCGGGGAGGATGTCGTGGAACTGGTACAGAAGGACTTCCTTCCATATCTCGTCGAGGTCCGCGGCGGACAGCGGGGGAGCCACGCCCGCCTTCTCGGCGGCGGTGAGCATATATTCGTAGTTGCGAAGCAGTATCTCGCATCTGCGGTTCATCTTCTTGTTCTTCGAGCGCGTCGTGTAGGTGCCCTGATGGCGCTCGAGATAAAGCTCGCCGCGGTGGGTGGGATACTCGGTTTTCCCGTCGTCAAGCTCGCGGAACAGATCGAGCATCTTGCCGGGCTTGACCTTCGGGATGGTGTTGAGGTCCCTTAAACGGCGGAGCCTCTCTATATGCTCGAAGCCGGGGCCCGCGCCTCCGTCGCCTATGCCGTAGCACATGCCGGATTTGGAGGATATCGCCCTCTCGCTGTAGTTGCTTTCCGTGTGCAGGATGCCTTCGGGAAGCATCGAGCCGTTGTAGGTGTCCTCGGGCAGCATGTGCGCGAAGACCTTCGATCCGTCGAGGCCTTCCCAATGGAAAGTATGGTAGGGGAACCTCGTTACGGTGTTCCAGCTTATCTTCTGCGTCAGGAAATAGGGCACGCCGGCGAGCTTCATGACCTGCGGGATGCAGGCGGAATAACCGAAGCTGTCCGGCACCCAGAATATCTTCATATCCCTGCCGAATTCTTCGTTATAGAACTTCTTGCCGTAGTAGAACTGGCGGATAAGGCTCTCGCCGCTTATGAGGTTGGAATCGGGCTCGACCCAGGTCGCTCCCTGAAGCTCCCAGTTGGGGCCGTCGGCAAGCTCTTTGACCTTTGCCCAGACGCGCGGATACTTGTCCCTGACCCAGGTGTACAGCTGCGCCTGCGACGCGCCGAATACGTATTCGGGGTAGCGCTCGATGTTCATTATCTGGTTGGTGAACGTCCTCGCCGCCTTGCGGTAGCTCTCCCTTAAGGGCCACAGCCACGCGAGGTCGAGGTGCGCGTGACCGACCGCGGTGATCTCGAAAATGTCGCCTGCGGGATTCTTTTCGTTCAGCAGCGGGGCGAGAACGGAGCGGTATCTCGCGCTGTCGGCGGGGTCGAATTCCTCGGCCGCCGGGAGAGCCGCTAAAGCTTCACGGATCCTGTCGGCGAATTCCGTGTTTTTGTCGTCCTTCTGCGCTTCGGCGAGGCAGCCGAGCACCTCGGCGTCATAGTAAAGGGCGCGCGTTTCCTCGTCGGGATAAGCCGCCTCGAGCAGGACGAACTTCGAGTCGTTGCGCATATTGCCGAACAGGTCGTTCGCCGCGCCGTCTATCCAGAAATCCACGTTCAGGCCGTCCGTGAGACCGCGGTTGAGGATGACTCTCTTGCCGGGGACGCCCTTGGAACGGTCGAAATCGGAGCCGATGCTGGTGATGCCTTGCTTTTCGACGCCGTTTTTGTCGTATATGAGGCCTTCGCCGCCGCAGTCCGCGCGGAAAACGACGCGCTGCGTGTCCGTGCCCTCGGGCAGCGTTCCGGTAACGTGGAACCACGCGCAGTCAAAGACCTCCTCCGCCCATTTCATGCCGAGCTCGAAATCTATGTGCCTGCCCTCCGTCTTTCTCTCGAAGGGCAGCGGTTCCTCGGTCACCCACGCTTCGCAGTCAAGGGAACAGACGTGTACGTAGGACTTCTCGGCGAGAGTCAAAAGCAGTTCGTTGAACTTTTCGGGGTCGTATCCGCTCATTGTGCTGTGCCTCCTTGGGGTTGATATAAATCAAATAATTATCTGTTTTTTTCGGTATTGCTCTACAGCGAATGATACCACATTCATCACTGCGGTGCAACAATCTCTTTGATAATTTCGATTTTTTAAAACATTTGATATTTGACATACGCCGCGCCGCGTGTCATAATGCCGGAGGACTGTTAAATATGATCATTTCGGAGGACCGACAGGTGACCGGCGAGAAGCGCCCGATGATCGCGAAACGGAAAAACATAATCATAACCGCCGCAGTGCTGGCTGCCGTCGCGGCCGTGTTCGCCGTGGTCTACGTCATCGCCGGGCAGACCGACACCGCGCCGTACACGGAGACGACAGTGACGGTCACCGAGACCGTTACGGACGTGTCGGGCGTGCCGCAGACCGTTCCCGATCTGCCGGAGGGGACGTTCTCGCTGCTTTGGGCGGACTGCACGGACGAGGGGTATCTGAGCTACGTCGAGTACATCCTGTTCGATCACGAAAGACGCTCGGCGGCGTGCTACTCGGTGCCGCTTTCGGCCGACGACGGCGGTCCCGCGGAATTCGCGGCAGAATACGTGTCCGGCGGGATGACGGGGCTTTGCGAAGCGTTCACGCGCGTATACGGAGTAGGCGTCGACAAATACGCGATGACCACGAACTCCGGGCTTTCAAGGCTCGTTATCAGGCTCGGTCCGGTAAAGACCGAAGTCGAAAAAAACGTCAGCTTTATCGGCGAGAACGTCAGTCTGCAGCTGCGCGCGGGAGAGCAGGAGCTCGACAGCAGCGATTTCCCCGCGTATATGACATACGCCGAGGTCGGCACGGACGCCATGATCCTGCGCTCGACCGCGTGCGCGGATATGCTGCGCTCGTGGCTGACGGCGAAAAACGCCGAAAAAGCCGCGGAGCTCTTCCCGCCGGTCGTGAACAGCATGACGACGGATATATCCGTCTTCGACTATACCGGCTATATCCCCCTCATTCAGGCGATGGCGCAGCAGGGGTACGAGTTCGTCGCCGCAGGGGTGATCGGATAGCTCGTTATACGAGCTATCCGATTAATGAAGTCGCCCCTGGCGGGGCTAATGAAGAAATGAAGAAATGAAGACGCTCCTTCGGAGCTGATTGTGTATTGGGCGACTTCGCTTCATTAGTGAGCGAAGCGAACGACTTCATCAGGGCGCAGCCCGACTTCATTAACGAGCGGACGCGAGTGACTTCATTAATACTATGGGTGCGGGCTACGCCCGCCCTCAACGTGCCGAAGGCACATATCACGCGCGAAGCGCATATCACTGCCGCAGGCAATATCACTTGCCCGAAAGGGCAAATATCACTGAAAAAGAGTCCGCACGCAGCGGACTCTTTTTCACAGTGTTCAGTCTTCCTTGGAATCGTCGTCGTTTTTGGACTTTCTCGTCTTGCGGGGTTTGGCTCTGCCGCTTTCGATCGCGGCCTGCTTGCGGGCCTCCTTCTCCGCTTCCTGGGCTGCCTTCGCGGCCGCCTTTTCGGCGTCGGCGCGCTCCTGCGCGGTGTTGTTGGTCTGGATGGCCCAGCGCGCGATCTTCATCTTGCTGCGGTCGGCGCCGGTCTCTATGACAAGGGAATCCTCCTTGACGGTCGTGACTCTGCCCATGATGCCTCCGATCGTGGTGATCTCGTCGCCGATCTGGATGGCGTCGCGCATAGCCTGTTCTTCCTTCTGTTTCTTCTTCTGGGGACGGATCATAAGGAAGTACATGATGGCGAAAAATACGACCATGATGATGAGGTAGGTCGTGGTGCTGCGTCCGCCGCCGCCGAACAGGGAAGTGCCGGCGCTGCCGCCGCTTTCGAGCGCGATCATGTGAAGACCGCTGAGAAGTTCGTTGATCAAAACATTATCCTCCGTTTTCCGACGGCTTGCCGGACCGGCTGCCCGAACGCCGTCTGAATAAATAACAATATGCTATTATATCGTGACTTGCCCGATATTTCAATACCAAAAATAAATTTCCGTGCCGTCAGCCGCTCAGACCCTTGTTTTTGAGCGTCTTTGACAGCGAAAGCTGCTTTCTCGCGCGGGCGAACATCATCGGTTTGAGGAAGCCGGGCACACGGGAGAGAGCCGTTTCCTTCAGCACGTTCCTGTCCATATATTCGCCGTCGCGCACGCTTATCACTATCGACGCGTTCGCCCCGGCGCGCGCCCCGGCGTAAAACTCCGCGTCGGGTATGACCCTGACGTTCGGACAGTCTCTGAACTGAGCGGGGAAGTCGGGATCGTCCGCCATGCTCTGCTTTACGAAAAGCTCGAAAAACGGCAGAGTCTGCGCGTAGAGGGAGCGGACGGCGTCCCTGCCGTCCGCGGCGGAGCGGACGTCGAGAAGCAGACTGAACGCAGGCGCCCTGAGCGCGTCCGCGTGAGTCATAAAAATGTACGGCAGCGCGAGATGCTTGTATCTGTCCTTGAGATAATTCAGTTTTTCTTTTACGAGAAGACCGGCGCGCTTTGAGTATTCGTCCGCGAATTTCTTGAGCAGCGCCTCGTCCATGGACCAGAAATTGAGATAAAAACGCTCGATGAGGCGTTCAATGAAGAAGCAGCGTATCTCCTGGATATAGCTTTCGTCGCCCTCGACGGCGCCTGCGCGCGCGAGCATGAACTCCTCGCCCTCGGAAAGTACCCTGTCTCCGGCGGAGAGCATGGCGTCAAGGGTCTCACCGTCTATACGGTCGGAGGCCTTTCCGGAGGTCCCGAAGTCGTAGACGTAGCGCTCGTAGACGGCTTTCGGGCAGCCCGCCATATCCCTCGCTCTGCGGCAGGCGCAGAACGTGAATATCGCGTCGCAGAACGGAGAGGGTTCGAAACGGAGATTGTGCGAGATGAGGAAGGCGCGTCTGAACGCCTTGCAGCAAAGCTCCGGGCAGCGGATAAGCGATCTTTCGGTCGGGTCGACGGACGGCAGAGCGGCGAGGACGTCGCCCGCGACGTCGAATTCGGGGACGTAGTGGTCGCCGTAGCGCCAGAGCCTGAAATGGATCACGTCGATCTTTCGGTCCTTGTTCGCGTCAATGACGACGGTAAGAGCCTCGACGGTCTCGTCGGTTATGTAGCCGTCGGGGTCGCAGCAAAAAACGTAGTCGCCGTTCAGATCGTCAAGGACGGAATTGAGCAGCTCCGCCCTGCCGGTCTTTTCGCGCCTGACGTAATAAAAATCGTTGTACTCGTCGACGTACTTTTTCGCGATCTCCGCCGAGCCGTCGTCGCTCGCGTTGTCGACGAGTATGACCTCAAAATCCTCGACGGTCTGATGGATAAGACTGTCAAGGCACTTGTCGAGATGAGCGGCGCAGTTGTCGATCGGGACGATGACCGAAAGTCGGGGCATAGTAACTCTCCTTTGTTCTGAGGCGTCCGGCGTCAGGGCGCCGCGGCGAGATCTTCTTTATAAGTGATCTTTATATTGCTCCTCGAGCCGGGCACGAGGCGGACCTTTTTCCCCGCGGAAACGAAAAGGGAAGCCGCGTCGGTAAAGCGTTCGAGCTCTTCGGGCGGCGTTGAAGTGAGGAGCCCGTAAAGCTCCTCGAGGATGAAGGTCTGCGGCGTCTGCACATTGTACATTTTCCCGCGGTCGTACACGCCGTCCTGGAAGACTCCGTCGGACGACGAGATCATGGTGTCCACCGCCGGGATCACCGTCGTCGCCGCGCCGCAGCTCAATGCCGCGGCGACGTTTCGCGCGATCATGATATCGTCGATATTCGGGCGCACAGCGTCGTGCGTCAGGATCACGTTCGTTTCGTCCTTCGGCGCGGTCGCGATAAAATGCTCCGCGAGCAGGGCGAGCGTCTGCATCCTCGTCCCGCCGCCGGATATGACGCTTACGTTTCTGTAAACGCGGGCGGGAAAGTTCGAGGCTATAAGCTCGCAGGTGTATTCCCTGCGGTCCTCGGGGACGGCGACGGCTATACGGTCGACCTGCCCACTGTAGGCGAAGGCGCCTACGGTCCTGACTATGATGGGCAGACCGTCGGCAGTCCGAAGAAACTGTTTCGGCAGGGCGGAGCCCATGCGCGTGCCGCGTCCGCCCGCGCATATCGCGGCGAATACCATGACGCCGTCTCCTTTCCGATTCTTATTGGGATTTATTATACATTTATAACGCGTGTTTATCAAGTCAAAAATAATTTTACTCTTTACACGGGCGGTAAAATAAGCTATATTATTATAAACGGGGGTGTTTGGATATGGGTGTTCCCTACAAACGTATTATGCTTAAAGTCAGCGGCGAGGTCCTCGGCGGAGGCGCGCCGGGCATCGACGCGAAAACCGTCCGCCCGATCTGCGAGGCGATAAAGAAGGTCGCCGATATGGGCGTTCAGACGGAGATAGTCGTCGGCGGCGGCAATTTCTGGCGCGGACGCGACCATCTCGATATCGACCGCAGCAAGACCGACTCCATCGGCATGCTCGCTACGGTCATGAACGCTCTCGCGTTTTCGGATTACCTCGAGAAGGCGGGCGTTCCCGCCAAGGTGCTCACCGCGTTCGATATGCCCAAGGTCGCCGAGCTTTTCACTCACGACCGCGCGATAGAAGCGCTCGACGCCGGCAAGGCGGTCATTTTCGCCTGCGGCACGGGCAATCCCTGCTTCAGCACCGATTCAGGAGCCGCCCTGCGCGCGATCGAGACCGGAGCGGACGTTTATTTCAAGTCCACCAACGTCGACGGCGTTTACGACAAGGACCCCAACAAGCACCCCGACGCCGTGATGTACGACCGTCTCTCGCAGACGGACATACTCAAGAACGACCTAAGGGTCATGGACGCGACGGCGGCTGCGCTCTGCCGCGATAACGGGCTTCATTGCCTCGTGTTCAACCTTAACGACCCGGAGAATATCGTCCGCGCGGTACGCGGAGAGAATATAGGCACGATCATAGATCCCGATTGAGGAGGAATATAACAATGACACTTGATGAACTCTACACATCTACCAGAGGCAGGATGGACAAGACCATCGCTTCTCTCAACGCCGAGTACGACTCCGTGAGGGTCGGCAGGGCGAACCCCGCAGTGCTCGACCGCATCCAGGCGGAGTATTACGGCACGATGACGCCCATCAACCAGATGGCGGCGATCTCCGTCACGGAAGCCCGCGTCCTCACGATACAGCCCTGGGACGCCAAGTCCATCGGCAACATCAGCAAGGCGATCCAGGCGTCCGATCTGGGCATCAACCCGCAGAACGACGGCAGGGTCATCAGGCTGACTTTCCCGCAGCTCACCGAGGAACGCCGCAGGCAGCTCTCCAAGGACGTCGACAAGACAGCCGAGGAGGGGAGAGTGGCTATCCGCCAGATCCGTCGCGACTCCATCGAAAAGGTCAAGGCGATGAAGAAGAGCTCCGAGATCACCGAGGACGATCAGAAGGACGCCGACGAGCAGATCCAGAAGATCACCGACGAGTACATCAAGCTCATCGACAAGATCACCGAGGAGAAAAAGAAAGAGATAATGGAGATATGAGCTCTCCGCTGCCCGATTTTTCGGTGCTGCCGAAGCATCTCGGCATCATCATGGACGGGAACGGCAGATGGGCGAAGAAGCGCGGGCTCCCCAGGACGGAAGGGCACAAACGCGGCGCTCAGACCTTTGAGGATATCTCCTCCTACTGCGCCGACCTCGGCATACCCTACGTCACCTTCTACGCCTTCTCCACCGAAAACTGGTCCCGTCCGCCGGAGGAAGTCTCCGCGATAATGGCTCTCCTGAGAGATTACCTCGGGAGGGCTGAAAGCCGTAAAGAGGAAAACAAAAAGAAGGGCTTCGCCCTGCGCTTCATCGGAAACCCGGACGACCTCGACGAGGATATCGTCGCCGCCGAGAAGCACGTCGAAGGTCTCGGCGCGACCGGGGAAGGCATACGCACCGTCGTCAATATGGCGATCAATTACGGAGGGCGGCAGGAGATTCTCCACAGCGTCAGGGACATAGCCCGGCGCGTCCGCTCCGGCGAGCTCGACCCCGGGGATATCTCGGAGGACACCGTTTCGTCCGGGCTTTACACTTACGGTCAGCCGGACGTCGACCTTATAATAAGGCCGAGCGGGGAGCAGCGGCTGTCCAACTTTCTGCTCTGGCAGTCCGCCTACGCGGAATTCTGGTATTCCGACGTTCTTTGGCCGGACTTTACCGAGCGCGATCTTGACGAGGCGCTGCGCTCCTACGAGCAAAGGCACCGTCGTTTCGGAGGTGTATGATGAAAAAACGAGTGATCACCGCTCTTATCGCCGCCGCAGTTTTCATCGGCCTTCTCTGTACGATGTTCACTCCGGCGTTCGTCATCCTGCTCATTCTCATGTCGTGCATCTCCGTTTATGAGATCACGGTGACCGTCGGCATAAAGAACAGGGTCATGGCTGTACTTTCGGTCGTGTTTGCTTTCGCCGTTCCCGTCGCCGCGGAGTTCCTCGACGGGAGCTTGTTCCCCGACAATCCCGTCTACGCGTTTCTGTCAGCGAACAAAACCGCGTTCGCCGTCCTTTACGTGATCGTTATGCTGATGCTCATGCTGCTCGATTACAAGGAAACAAAGTTCCCGGAGTCGGCGGTCCTCATCTTCCTTTCGATCGCGATCCCTGCTGCGTACTGTCTGCTGCTGCCCTTCCGCGACGCCGCCGGGGTTTTCCCGGCTCTCGCGTCGACAAAGGCGGAGGGCGTGTTCCTCATCCTCTTCGCGATGTTCTCGTCGTGGATGAGCGATATCTTCGCCCTGTTTACCGGAATCAAATTCGGCAAGCATAAGCTCGCGCCCGAAATAAGCCCGAAAAAGACGGTCGAGGGCATGATCGGCGGCGTCGTCGGCGCGCTCGTGATGAACGTCATCCTCTGCGCCGTGTTCAGGCGGTTCTTTATCCCCGAAGGCGCGGGAATAGTTTCTTCCTACGCTTTCGTCGTGCCGGCGAGCGTCGTCCTTTCGCTCGTCAGCGTCGGCGGCGACCTTACTGCGTCGACGATAAAAAGGTTCTACGGCGTAAAGGATTTCGGCAAGCTGCTGCCCGGTCACGGCGGAGTGCTCGACAGATTCGACAGCTGCCTGTTCGTCTTCCCGGTGATGTACGCGGCGCTTTATATGATGAACTATTGCCTTGCCGTAAGGTAGCAGGTCGGCAGCACAGTGCGGGTCTCCGCACCCCGTTATATTTAATGTGCAATGTGCAGTGTGCATTGTGCAATGAAGGGCGGGCAAGCCCGCACCCCGTTATATAAACTAACGCTGAGCGTTCCGAAATGCCCGAAGGGCAATTCATGACCGACGGTCAATTCACGCGCCGTCAGGTACAATCGCAAAACGCAAAACGCAAAACATAATATAAAGCGCGCCCTCGAACTGGACGCGCTTTTTATTATATCGTTTGTATGCCGATCAGCCGAGCGCCTTCTCGAGATTGTCGAGCTGCTCTCTGAGGACGGGAGGCAGGTGGCTGCCGAATTTTGCGTAGAGCTCTTCGATGCTCTTGCAGTCCTCTTTCCAGAGGTCGCCGTCGACCGTGAGCATGGACTCGAGAGCCTCCTCGGAGACCTCGTCCTCGATACCGCTGAGGTTGATGTCCTTCGCGTAGGGCAGATAGCCGATCTCGCATTCCTTCGCGTCGACCTCGCCGTCGCAGCGCTTGAGTATCCACTCGAGCACGCGCAGGTTCTCGCCGAAGCCCGGCCACATGAAGTGACCTTCGTCGTCCTTGCGGAACCAGTTGACGTTGAATATCTTGGGCGCCTTATCGGGATCGAGGGTCTTGCCGATGTCGATCCAGTGCTGCCAGTAGTCGCCCATATTGTAGCCGCAGAACGGGAGCATCGCCATCGGGTCGCGCCTTACGACGCCGACCGCGCCGGAAGCGGCGGCGGTCGTCTCGGACGCCATGATGGAGCCGACGAAAACGCCGTTGTTCCAGTCCTTGGACTGATAGCAGAGAGGAGCGAGCTTCGCGCGTCTGCCGCCGAAGACGAACGCCGAGATCGGCACGCCCTGCGGATTCTCGAACTCGGAGCTCAGGCAGGGGCAGTTGACCGCGGGAGCGGTGAAGCGGGAGTTGGGATAAGCGCCGACTTCCGTGGAGGTCTTGCCGTTCCAGGGATCGCCCTTCCAGTCGATCGCGTGCTCGGGCGGATTCTTGTCGAGTCCCTCCCACCAGACGGTGCCGTTGTCAATATTGTAGGCGACGTTGGTGAAGATGCTGCCGCGCTTCGTTGTGGCGAGCGCGTTGGGGTTGGACTTGTTGTTCGTGCCGGGCGCGACGCCGAAGAAACCGTTCTCGGGGTTGATGGCGTAGAGCCTGCCGTCGGGTCCCTTGCGGATCCAGGCGATGTCGTCGCCGACCGTCCAGACCTTGTAGCCGCGGGATTTATAGTACTCGGGCGGGATGAGCATGGCGAGGTTCGTCTTGCCGCACGCGGACGGGAACGCCGCGCAGATGTACTTGACTTCGCCCTTGGGGTTCTCGACGCCGAGGATGAGCATATGCTCCGCCTGCCAGCCTTCCTTCCAGCCCTGGTAGGAGGCGATGCGCAGCGCGAAGCACTTCTTGCCGAGAAGGACGTTCCCGCCGTAGCCGGAGTTGACGGAGATTATGGTATTGTCCTGCGGGAACTGGCAGATGTAGCGGTTCTCGGGATCGATGTCGCATTTGGCGTGGAGACCGCGGACCCAGTCGTCGCTGTCGCCCAGAACGTCGCAGACCTTCTTTCCTACGCGGGTCATGATGACCATGTTGAGAACGACGTAGAGCGAGTCTGTCAGCTCGATACCGGCCTTGGAGAACTTGGAGCCCACGGGGCCCATGGAGTACGGGATGACGTACATCGTGCGCCCCTTGTAGGAATCGCGGGCGATGTCGTAAAGCATCTTGTAGGCTTCGTCGGGATCCATCCAGTTGTTGGTCGGGCCGGCCAGCTCGTTGGTGGGGGCGCAGATGAAGGTTCTGCCTTCGACATGCGCTACGTCGTTGAC
>JAFRXS010000125.1 GCA_017443405.1 Clostridia bacterium
CCGCCATCGATACGACGACGGTCTTGCTCTTTATCTGGGACGACGCTGCCGTTAGGATCTTTTCGATGACGTTCGGCTTTACTGCGAAAAAGACGTATTCGGAGTTTTTATAGACGTCTTCCGCCGTCGTGTAGGTCGCTCCCGTCAGGGAAGCGGCTCTTTGCGCTCTTTCCTCGGAAAGATCGAACAGCGCGACGTTTTCTCCTCCTGCAGCGGCGGCGACGGCACGCAGAAGCGCACCTCCCATGTTTCCCGCTCCGATAAATCCGGCTTTGTATTTCATTTTTTCCCTCCGTTTATCTCACGTTACCGTTTCCGGTAATGACGTATTTGTATGAAGTGAGCTCTTCGAGACCCATCGGTCCTCTCGCGTGGAGCTTCTGAGTGGAGATACCCATCTCGCACCCGAGACCGAATTCGCCGCCGTCTGTGAAGCGCGTGGACGCGTTGACGTATACCGCCGCGCTGTCGACGAGCGACGTGAAGAGGCGGGCGGTATCTTCGTCCTCGGTCACTATCGCGTCGGAATGTCCCGTCGAGTGGAGCGAGATATGCTCTATTGCTTTCTCCGCGGACGATACAGTCTTTACGGCGAGGATGTAATCGAGAAATTCGGTGTCGAAGTCCGCCTCTCCCGCGGGAACTCCGCTCTTGACGAGAGGAAGAGCCTCAGTGTCGCATCTGAGCTCGACAGGCTTTGTTCCGGCGGCGATCCTTTCATCGACGAGGATCTTTTCAAGGCGCGGCAGAAATTCTTCCGCTATATCCTTATGAACTATGAGTACCTCTTCCGCGTTGCACACGGAGGGACGGCTTGTTTTAGCGTTGTTGACGATCTTCAGTGCCTTGTCAAGATCCGCGTATCTGTCGACGTATACGTGACATATACCGGTGCCCGTTTCGATGCAAGGAACTGTCGCGTTTTCGACGCAGCTTTTGATAAGCCCTTTTCCGCCTCTCGGGATAAGAAGATCGATAAGACCTCTTGCCTTCATCATCTCGTTCGCGCTCTCGCGCGTCGTGTCCTCGATAAGCAATACAGAGTCCTTCGGAAGCCCTGCGGCAGCAAGTCCGTTTTGAAGCGCGTCGACGATAGCCGCGGCGCTCGCGTGCGCTTCCTTACCGCATCTGAGAACGCAGGCGTTTCCGCTCTTAACGGCGAGAGAAGCTGCGTCAGAGGTGACGTTCGGGCGGCTCTCGTATATGATCGCCACGACTCCGAGCGGTACGCTGACTTTTTTTATGACGAGCCCGCCGGGGCGTTCAACTGTCGTAAGTGTGCGCCAGACCGGGTCGGGGAGCTCGACTGCATCGAGGATGCCCTTCGCCATTCCCTCTATCCGCTCGCGGCTGAGGAGCAGACGGTCGATCATAACGTCCGATATTCTTCCGCGCGCCGCTTCGACGTCGGAAGAGTTTGCTTCAAGTATTGCATCGGTCGCTTCGACAAGTTTTTCGGCCATCAGGCGGAGAGATGCGTTTTTCTTATCTTTATCCGCGGCGGCGACGTATACGGACGCCGCTTTCGCTCGTTTTAATATTTCGTTTGTCGTCATCATTTATTTCCCGATCATTTTTTGCCGATGAACTTCGTTCCGACTGATTTTCCTTCCATAATATTATATAGGATCTCCGGATCGGTTCCGTTTGCTATGAACATGTTGCACCCCGCGGCGGTCGCGATCTCTGCAGCGGTGAGTTTTGTTTTCATTCCTCCCGTGCCCATCGCGGAGTTTGCGTCTCCTGCGAGCGCTTTGATCTCATCCGTGATCTCGGGGACAACGGAGATGCGCTTCGCGTCGGGATCCTTATTCGGGTCCGCGGTGTAGAGCCCGTCGATATCGGTGAGAAGAATGAGCAGTTCGGCTCCCGAGTTTGCCGCGACGATAGCTGCAAGCGTGTCGTTATCGCCTATACCGAACTCGTCGGTGGAGACTGAGTCGTTCTCGTTTATGACCGGAAGGACACCGAGCTCAAGAAGCTTGTTCAGGGTCGCTATGAAGTTCGATCTGTGCTCCGGGTCGTTCACGTCGTCCGCGCTCAGAAGGATCTGCGCGACTGTATGATTATATTCGGAGAAGAGCTTGTCGTAAGTGTACATCAGTTCGCACTGACCTACTGCCGAGACCGCCTGCTTCATCGTAAGCTCCGACGGACGCTCGGAGAGGGAAAGCCTTCCCATGCCCATTCCGACGGCTCCGGAAGAAACGAGTATCATTTCGTGCCCCGCATTCTTGAGGTCGCTCAGGACCCTGCAGAGCTTTTCCATATGTCTTATATTGAGGTGGCCCGTCGCATACGCGAGAGTTGACGTGCCGACTTTGACAACAGTTCTCATATCATCCTCTGAACAATAAAAATATTCATTATATATTATAAACTCATTCGTCCGGATGAGCATAGATTATAGCGGGGACTGACCCCGAATATCACTGCAAGGAGGATAATATGGCTCTGTTTACCAACCGTGCCATTCTCACATACAACGGCGCCGAGACCGTTTCGAACACCGTCACGGGAGAGCTCATCGGCGCGCTGACCGTTTACAAGGAGGCCGTGCCCTCGGTCTATTCCCCCGGCGACACGGTGGCCTATGCCGTCAGCCTTGTCAACTCGGGAAGCGAGCCGCTGACGGGGCTGACGCTGACCGACGATCTGGGCGCATACGCGGAGGCGGGCGAAAGCCGCACGCCTTTGACTTTCGTTCCGGGCAGCGCCGTCATGTTCATCGAAGGCTTGCCCGCCGTGGCTCCCGTGCCCACGGGGACCGATCCGCTTACGTTCGGCGGCCTCACGGTGCCCGCAAACGGCGACGTGCTGCTTATCTATGACGCCGCGGTCAATAGCTTTGCTCCGATCGCGGCGGGCTCGCAGATCGAAAACACCGCGACCGTCACCGGCGCGGGCGAGGAGGCGCGGGCTTCCGCCGTGATAAGCGTTTCCGAGGAGCCCGAGCTTTCCGTGACCAAATCCGTTTCGCCCCCGACCGTTATGCAAAGCGGCAGGCTGACCTACACATTTGTGATCGAAAACAGCGGCAATGCCGACGCCGGAGGCGACCTGGTGCTTTCGGACGCGTTCTCGCCCGTGCTCTCGGATATCGCCGTCACGCTGAACGCGGCGCCGCTCGACGCGGGCGCCGGCTATGATTACGACCCGCTCACGGGCGAGTTTGCCACTCTGCCCGGCGCAATAACCGTTCCCGCCGCGGGCTTTACGCGAAGCGCCGACGGGACCTATGCCGTAACGCCCGGCAGGGCGACTCTCACCGTAACGGGCGCCGTATAAACCGGGCAAAATCCAAGGCCGCGGGA
>JAFRXS010000126.1 GCA_017443405.1 Clostridia bacterium
AGCGTCATTGCATTCCTGTATTTTTTTCTGATTTTCATATCGGAAACCCAACTGCTACTGGAGAAGATGTCACTGTAAGATCAAACGGTGATGCACACTTTTTCATATATGTGCATCGGCGTAAGAAAACGATTGACGAATACCGTTAGATAAATATAAAATAATAACCAAGGAGAATTATAGTTAATCTATCATAATCTCACTTAAATAGTACTATACGGAACACATATAAACAATTCACGGAATTCCGATAGCGTGCATACCGCGCGGACCACAGACTGTTTCCGGAAGACCGAAAGGGGCGTGAGGCCGT
The DNA here is from genome assembly GCA_017443405.1 of Clostridia bacterium. Taxonomy (GTDB): domain Bacteria; phylum Bacillota; class Clostridia; order Oscillospirales; family Acutalibacteraceae; genus RGIG2893. Next base: position 314 of record JAFRXS010000126.1, read on the forward strand.
GTTCGAAGACGTTTTAAGGCGTATATTCTTCTATTACGCGACATACGCGGTCGGTTTCGCGCTTATGCTGGCGCTGACCCTGATAAGATGCCGCGTTTACGGCAGCAGCCGGGTCCGGGCGGCGGTCTATTCCTTCATCACCTTCCTTTCCGGCTTCGCCGGCGCTGCGCTCATAGGGTTCGTCTACAACCTTCTGTTCTCCCTTAAGGGCGTAAAAACCGATATCTATGTGGATATGCTCGGCGCTGTCATCTTCACTTCCCTGTTCATACTCGCCGCCGTATCGGTCGAAAAGCGGTATCTGCGGAGCAAAAAGGAAAAAACCGGCAAAAGCAAAAACGCTCCGCAGGCGCGCAGCGTCAGCTTCCGCGACACGCTTGACATGATGATACCGGGCAGCTTCCTCATGGTCGCCTGCATCAAGATCGGCTGTCACGTCCGCGGCTGCTGCTACGGCGTGGAATGGCCGTGGGGCATCCACTACGAGAACAGGGGCATAACGGTGTTCCCCGTGCAGATGTTCGAGTTCGCGACCATCTGCGCAATACTTATCACGTGTTTTTTCATCAAGCAGACCCGTTTCTACCGCAGGGGCATGGCGGGTCCGCTCACCGCGGGCATCTACGGCGCGGCGCGCTTTTTCTGGGAGTTTTTCCGCGGTTACACGCCCGAAATGCGTGATTTCCTTTTCGGTCTGACCCTGTGGCAGCTGTTCAGTCTGCTGGTCATAGCCGTAACCTCGGTTTGGCTCGCGGTGCTTTACAAAACGAGACCGAGCGAGCCGCTGCCGAAAAGCGCCGTTCAGATAAAGGTCGAGGAAAAGCTCGGAATCGGCAAAAAGAAAAAAGCCGCGAAAAACAAAAACGCGACGGCAGGATCCCGTAAAAAGAAAAGCCCCGCGGCAAAGCGCGGCGGACGCAAACGCTGACAGGCGAAACCGGGGATTTTCACCGCGGAAGGAGGACGCATCATGACGGAAATAGAAAGAAGGATCAGCAGCAGCTTCATCAAACTGCTGGATAAAGAGCCTATCGACCAGGTCACCGTGACGGAGATCTGCCGCGTAGCCGGCGTCAGCAAACGCAGCTTTTACAATTATTTCTGCGACAAGTACGACGTCATAATTAAGATCCAGGCCATCCCGGAGCTTGGGGAAGAAGACGTGGATCTTTATCTGAATACGCTTGAAAACTATTTCCGCAAGCGTTACAAATGGCTGCTCGAGCACCGCAATACCGTCCGGAACATCAGCTTTTACCTGGGGCAGAATTCCTCGATAATAGCGTTCAAGGATTCCATGACGGAACTGCTGTGGAAGGTCATCGGACGCTACCACCCCGAAGTCGAAAGGACGCCTGACCTGGTTTTCGCGGTAAACAGTTTCGTTTACGGTTTTCTCGTTTCCACCATAAATATCGTCCTGAACGATCCGGATTACTGCGAGGAGTTCTTCCTGCGCGAACACTTCCTTGAAGGGTTTATCCCGCCGATCATTTCACAGTATCTGCATTATTGAAAATATAAGGTAACATATAATAAGCCCGCCGTCCGGCGGGCTCTTATAATATCGGTATTCAGGGAATGATCACTATTTTTCCTCCGCGAAAAGCGGAAGGGTCCGCGAGCAGGCCGGGCAGCTCGTCGAGCGACGCGGTCCTGTTGACGAGCGGCTCAACGTCCAGCTTGCCGCCGGCGATAAGGTCCACGGCGCGCTGCTGGGTGTAGGGATTGATGAACGAGGCGCGCAGGGTGATCTCTTTTTTGAAGATCTGAAACGGCTTTATCTTTATCTCGTCCTGCGGGCGCGTAAGACCGAAAAGCATGACGGTGGAGTATTTTCCGGCGATATCGACCGCCTGTTCCATGGTCTGAGGCTTGCCGACGCACTCGATCACGCAGGAGATATTGCCGACGCGAAGCGCCGAAAGCTGCGACTTAACGTCGCCGGCTGCCGGATCGACGCAGACGTCCGCGCCGAGCCTCCTTGCAAGCTCCCGTTTCTCCCTTACGGGCTCGATCAGTATGAGCTTACCGGCTCCGCGCAGCGCGGCGAGCTGCAGCATGATGAGCCCGATGGGTCCGCCGCCGATGACCGCGACCGTATCGCCCTGCTTGAAATCGCACAGGTCCATACCGTGCAGACAGCAGGCGGTCGGTTCGGAAAACGCCGCGCAGGTGAACGGAACGTGATCGGGCACGCGGAAGAGCTGGGACGCCGGCACGGAGCAGTATTCGGCAAAGCCACCGTCGACCGTCGTGCCGATGCCTGTTATCGATTCGCAGAAATGGCCCTTGCCCGCGCGGCAGAAATCGCACGAGCCGCAGAGCTTGTTGGGATCGACGCACACACGGTCGCCCGGAGAGAACGCCGTGACGTCCCTGCCGCACTGTACTATCTCGCCCGCGAACTCGTGACCGAGCACCGTGCCGGGCGGGGTCGCCGCCGCGCCCTCGTCGCCGTTGAAAATATGCAGATCGGTGCCGCAGATACCGCACGCCTTAACACGCAGCAGCACCCCGTCCGCCGCGGGAGCCGGAACGGGCCGCTCCTGTACGCGCAGATCGTGTTTACCGTAAAAAACAGCAGCCTTCATGATCATCCTCCGGAATGGTTTTCTCTTGTTATTATATGAGTGTATACGGTATCGGTCAAAGTTGGATCGGGACCCGTCCGATAAGAAAATATACTATATAAAAATAACGAAATAATGCGGCAGCGTTGTTTTGACTCCGACTTTGCCGTTTTTTCCGCCTGTCAGTTTGTACGCGATCGAGGGAGAAAAGTCTTCGATAAAACCATTCAGCGACGGTGTGGGATTGTTTCCGGCCTTTACTTCGACCGGGATCACCTCACCGTTTTTTTCGATTAGAAACTCGATCTCGTGTTCACTGTCGGGTTTGAAATAATAAAGAGTATAACCGCGTTTTATAAGGCACTCGGAAATGATATTCTCATAAATTCCTCCGCGGGCGTTACCCTTTAACGTATCATTGAGTATTGCAAGTTTGGTTTCAAAGCCGTACATACAGCAAAGCAGCCCCGTGTCGTTTATATACAGCTTGAATTGATCGTCTTTGGCGTTTGCCATCAGCGGCAGATACGGTTCCCTGATATTATAGCAAGCGTTTACGATTTCCGAATCCTTTAACCACTGAACACTGCCGCCGTATTTTCTGCGTGTCTGTCCTCTTTCGACCGTGGAATACTGAAATTTCTTCAACTCCTTCGCGAGCTGCTTGGGAACAGCATCATAGCACATACGAACAAGCTGCTTCTCTTTTCCTTTGGCGTGTTTCGAAATATCATCTCTGTATTCGGCGATAATGTCATTCTGAATGGTATTGACACGATTAAAATCCTTGTTCACGGCAAAATCAGCGACGACCTCCGGCATACCGCCTACGACCATATACTCACGGAAAAGCGATTCATATTTATTGTGGACGCTCTCCGGCACGGTTTCGCCGGATTCATAGTAGGAGCGAAGCACGGAAACAGCGTTTTCGTCATAGCCGTACGCCCATAAAAACTCTTCATAATCCAATGAATACATCGTGATCTGCGACTCATAGCCGACCGGAACGGACTCCGGGACCTCAACTTCTTCATCGTCATCTTCGCCGTATGTCAACCCCATCAGTGATCCGGAAGAGATCACATCGAAGCGCAAGTCCGCGGCAAGAAACTTAACAGCGGTACGAGCATTGCCGCAACGCTGGATCTCATCAAGAAAGATAAGGGTATCTCCGGGAATAAGACTGAAATCACGGATGTTTGCCGTCATTCTTTTAAGGATCTCTTCCGACGTCAGATCCCCGTCAAATATGGATTTAAGCGCGGGCTGACGGAAAAAATCGATGCATACAAATGATTTATATTCGTTTTTTCCGAACTCTTTGATGATAAAAGATTTGCCGACCTGACGCGCTCCCTTGACGAGAAGGCACTTTTTGACCTGCTCATCTCTTCTCCTGTTTTTCCATTCCAGCAGATCATTGTATATTTTGCGTTTCAGCATAAGAAAACCCTCCGCTCGCTTGACCGATCCTGATTATACATAAAATCGGGGCTGTTTTCAAGCGGTTTTTGCATAAAATTGTGGTTATATTTTATCTGATTCTGCATATTTTCGGGGCCATTTATCAAAAAGCCGTTCAGGACGCGGTCAGTCAAGGGATTTCCTTATATTAAACAGAGAACCGCGTATCTAAAACGCTGTTTTCTTCCGAACCGCTCCGCGGTTCTCCCTCCTGTTCAAGTCTCGCTCCCATAAATAAAAATTTCGGGCAGGGCTATTGCCCTCCCCGAAATTTTGGTCCGAGTGGCGAGACTTGCCCTTCGCTTCGCTCGGCACGCACGCGTCGGCGAAAACAGTCCACCGGACTGTTTTCTTCCGAACCGCTCCGCGGTTCTCCCTCCTGTTCAAGTCTCGCTCCCATAAATAAAAATTTCGGGCAGGGCTATTGCCCTCCCCGAAATTTTGGTCCGAGTGGCGAGACTTGAACTCACGGCCTCTTGACCCCCAGAACGGTTTTTGTTTAAACAAACACAGACAAACAAAGACCTACGAAGCCTTATGTACCAACGCTTCGCAGGTTTTTGTCAAACAAATATAGACCTCTATAGACCAGCAAAAACAAAGGTAAATGTAGTCACTAATTAGTCACCTCTTTTGCCCAGTTTGCCACCGCCTTCTCGGCGTCCGCGTACACTCCGCTGCCTACTACGATCTGCCTGATCCTCTCCGCTTCGTCCGTGTTGCCGGCTTTCAGCGCATCCTGATAAGGAGTCTTAAAGAATGACGTGAACGCCGTCCGCATCGCAGACATGGAGTCCTTCAGCGCCGTCTCCGCGTCCTTGCCCTGCGACATATAGACCTGGGCTCTGGCTTCGATGACAGCCTCGAGGATCTCCGCGCTGTCCGGGCTGCCGGCGTTGAACGCACTCACTACCATCGAGGACGTGTAGATGCTGTCGCCGACGTGCTTGCCGTATCCGAGGACCGCGTCCGCGACGAAGGACAGAGAAAGCCCGGTGTCGTCCGCGATCTCCTCGACGAGCGCCTTGTAGCCGGATATGTCGCCCTTCTCGGCAAGGTCCTTCGCCTGCTGCGTGCGCTTGTCCTGATTCGCGAAGTAGGCCCGCAGGCTCTTCTCGATCTCATCCTCGGTGTAGCCCTCGTCGATATACATCTCGTAGCGCTTCTCGTAATCGTCGGACCCGTTGACGTAGTCGCGGTAGAGTTTCGCCGTCCGGGACGCTTCGAGTTGTTTTTCAATGGTCTTCGTCAGAGGATTCGTCCACTCTCCCTTGACCGCGTCCCACAGCCCTTCGGCGGAGAACGTCGGTCTGTCGGGATTGTAGAGATTTGCCGCGAATCTCGCTGCGGCAAACACGTCCTTCGTCAGACGTGTTCCGGGCAGACCCATCAGATCAGCCATCGCGCCGGCGAGCAGCGCAAGCGTCTCGGGATCACGCTTGTCGGGATTGACTACCTTCGTCAGCGTGTCGTACAGCGTCGCGATGCCGCTGTATGCGGAGCGGTCTATGCCGTAGCCCTTGAATATCGAGTAGATGTCCTTGACCACGGGAATGTAGGAGATAGGCGTCAGATCATCGGCGACGCCGGACCCGAACGACGCGAGGAACTTTTCCCAGAAGCTGTGCTTCTCGTCCTTCTTCCTGATCGCCCCCACAAGCGAGCTCGCCGCGTTTGCCAGGATGATGGACGTCATCACTCCGGCGAAGACCTTCGCTGCCTGGCCTTTGCCCATCCTGCCGTTCCTGATCTGGACGATCATGTCCTCGATCATGTTGAGCGAGGTCGTCGGCTCGGCCATAAAGGCGGTAGCTTCCTTGACTCCGGTGTCCTTCGCTCTCATCAGCTCGGAGCGGGAAAAAACCGAATCGTAGACCTGCGTCAGGACCATAGTCTTGTTAAAAAGCTCTGCCGCCTTATCCAGCAGCGCGTCGCCCGTCAGACCTTCCTGCGTCTTGACCTGCGCTTTGCACGCCTCCCACATGACGGTCCACGTCGCCGCGTCGCCGAACTCCGCGCCGTAGCCAAGCACGGTGTTCGCCCACTCTCTCGCGGTCCTGCCCCTGACGTCCTCTCGCTCGATCAGACTCTCGTTGAGCCCTGTCGAGATCATGACGTCAAACGCGCCGCGGCTCTTGAGTCCGCCGATGGGAGCGTGCTCCTGCATCTCGTCAAGCGACTTTCCCCTGCGGCGCAGCGCTTTTGCCGCTCCGACGGCGATGTACTTCGGGTCGATATAGGCCATCGCGCGACCTACGGATGCAGGCTGCTGAAGCGCGACCGAGACGTTGCCCATGACCGCCGCAGCCTTGAAGTGCGACAGCATCGAGTTGATGAAGGAAGCCGACGGGTCCCCGCGGAGACCGCCGTTTATGTCGCGCAGGAACTGTTCCATGTACCTGACGTACTCCTTGCCGTACCTGCGTTCGATCTCCATCTTCACGCTCTGCGCGTCGATGTTTTCGCCCGCGTAGTTGCGCGTGTTCCAGACCTTGAGCATATCGTCCAGCGGCAGCGTCATCGAAGCGTAGAGCGCCATGCCGTTGACGTGCCGCGCCCAGACCGTGAACATATCCTCCAGCACTACGGGATTGCTCGCGTTCGGTATCCTCGCCTTAGTGAAGCCGGGCGACCGGACCGACACCGTATCCGCCCTGTTCGGATTGTTCGGATCGGAGTCAAGGAATTCCTGCGCCGACTTCAGCGGCCAGTACGTCTCGTTCGTGAATCGGTCGAGCTCGTAGAGCTTCTGCGTCACAGCGTTGCCGTGTTTTGCCAGGTCTCCCGCGAGGTACTTCTGCATCCGCAGGGCGTATGCCTTCTGCTCCTCCGTCAGCGCGCTTCCGAGCGTCACGAAGTCCTGCGCCGTCATCCTGATGTTGCGGCTGCTGACCTCGGGATGATACTTGCCGTCCGACCCTTTCTTGTATTCCGGCTTCTTGATTATGAATCCGCCCGCCATAAGGTGATTCGCTCCGCCCTCATCGCGGGACATGAGCCAGAGCGACGCGGCCTGCGTCGCGGTCAGCGTTATCTTGTCGCCGCGCTCAAGCTCCAGTGTGACCGTCTTGGGTTTCGTGCCGCGCTCATACCACAGCCGGTTGTGGGGATCATACGCCTTGTCTGCGCCCCACTTGACCTGCTGCGCCTCCTGAGCGATGCGCTCCCATCCCAGCTCGCTGTTCTGGATCGCCCAGAACAGCTTTTCCATCGTGTCGCTGCCGAACCTGCGGAAGAAGTATACGGGCTTCAGATTGCGCAGCTCAAGCGACTTGATCTTTTCTATCGCGTTGCCCGCCTTGCCGTCCGGCTTGAGCCTCGTCGGCTTCGCCTGCCTTCCGGCGATCTCGCGCTGAAGGTCTCCGATCATCTTGTCGATAGGCTCGTTCAGCATCTCGCTGTGCGCCTGATTCTGTTCGCGGACGTACTTCTCGACCGCCCTGATGACCTTCCAGAGTCCCTCGATCTCGTCGACGGAGAGCTGCCTGATGTGCCGCTCCTCCTCGCCGAGCGATACCTTGAAATTGTCTATGATCTCAAGCAGCTCCTCATTCGGCGCTGCGAGCTGCTTTGCGATGGCGTCCCTGTACGCGTCGCTGATGTCCGACAGTGCGTACTTGACCGCCTTGCCGTGCGAGGTATTGTCGAGGTCACCGAACAGATCCA
>JAFRXS010000127.1 GCA_017443405.1 Clostridia bacterium
CAAGGGATAGGATCGGAGAAGACGGCGGGTTATCCCATGTCAGTCCAGGATAACGACGTCAAGATATTCTTCCAGACAGAGGCGGTATTCCTTCATCAGCGCGGCGTGTGCGCGCCCGACGTAGCGGAACTGCCAGGGACGGGAGGGAACGCCGGTCACTTCGGTTTTGTCGGCGGGATATCTTAAGATGAAACCGTAATCGGCGGCATGTTCGCTCAACCATCCGTATGCTTTGTAATTCTCAAAATGATCTGCTGACGACGCCGTGATGATATCCATACAGATACCTATGTTATGTTCGCTCGAGCCTGCGGGCATACGGCGTCTTGACGCGAGTATTTCCGCTTCATACCCGGAATAACCGTAACCGATATATTCGTCTACGAATTCGTTGTAAAGATAAAGCTGCGTCGAATAACTGCGGTAGCCGGAACAGGGAGTAAGGTATATGCCGTCAGCTTTCGCGGCAGAATACATCTTGTTGTACCAGACAGCGGCTCTGCTGTCCATTCTTTGCGAAGAACCGGCGACGTACGATAATTCGATCTTGTCCTCGACGTCTCTCGTGACGCGATAGTCGGTATTAAGGCAGATCAGTTTCCACATCATTTCATCCTCGGGGAAAGGTATAAGCGTCGTCTTGAAGGCTCCGTATTTGGACGTTGTCACTTCCCCGCCCTGTATTCCTTTTCTGCATATACCGTCGGCACCGATGATATACCCGTCCTTAGTTGTATTGACAAGCATCGCGCCGGTCTCGGAATCAAAACAATAAAGATCGTCTCCTATTTGTTTATATCCGTAAATAATATGACCGTAAGCGTCCGTGTAATATCTGCCCGACTCGTCGTCAAAAAAACCCTCTTCCGCTTTACCGTCCCGGAAATGAAACAGTTCCGTGGTCATTGCGAAACCGGTGTAGCGAAGGCCGTCTGCCCTCATATAGTACTGAACGCCGTCAATAATCGTGAGTCCCTCATACGCTGTATGATCGGCTCCGAAATAACGTCTTGAATCGGAAGTTTCATATAAACCCGAAAACAGTGAACCGTCTTCCGCAAACAGAACAAGTTTCCCGTCTCCGTTATAGGCAAAACCCGAAGGTGTCGAACCGTCGGAAAATTCATAATATTCATCGATCTTTGCCGCCGCCCGGAGTATCATACGCGCGTCCGATGCGCTGACCGTACCGTCGCGGTCGGGATCGGCTCCTTCACAATCCGGCGGGAGCGTCTGGAGTTGAGCTGCAACGCGCAATATGATTCGCGCGTCGGAAGCGTCGCACACTCCGTTGCTGTCGGGATCGCAGAAAACCGTACGGCGGATAACTTCTTTCTCCTGTCCGCCAAATACATATACGGAGTTTTCAGCCGCGAAGCACTGTATGGATACGCCGAGTATCAGTACTGATGACAGGACTAAGGATAATATTCTCCTAAAAAGCTTCATACTCTATAATCCTCATTATAATTGATCTTTGAATATATTAGCATATCATTCGATTTTTTACAAGATTTGCAAACCGGTCAAATGCGAAGATTTTTTAAGTAATCAACAACAGATACGATACTTGCTTTATTCGGGACTTTAGTTATAACTGACGACTTGAAATAAACCGATGCTTATGTTATAATCCTATAAATATAGAAAATCGTTACGGAAACAGCAAATGTATTTAAAATCATTGGAGATCCAGGGATTCAAATCTTTCCCGGATAAGACCAGGCTGGAATTCGGCAGAGGAATGACCGCGGTCGTCGGTCCCAACGGTTCCGGCAAAAGCAATATCGCCGACGCCGTAAGGTGGGTGCTCGGCGAGCAGTCGGCAAAAAGTCTGCGTTCTTCGAGAATGGAGGACGTTATTTTCAGCGGTACCGCTCAGCGACGCGCAGTCGGTTACGCTCAGGTCACTCTCGGCCTTGATAATACCGACAGAGAACTTGATTTTGACTCGAATGAAGTCATGGTATCCCGTCGTTACTATCGCAGCGGTGAGAGCGAATATCTGATCAACGGAGAACAGGTCCGTCTTCGCGACATCCACGAACTGTTTATGGATACCGGTCTGGGCAGCGACGGCTACTCCATGGTATCCCAGGGGCGTGTCGAAGAAATGGTCTCTCAGCGCTCTGATCAGCGCCGCGAGATCTTTGAGGAAGCCGTGGGCATTCACGGTTTCCGCGTAAAGCGGGATGAAGCGACGCGCAGGCTCGATCAGGCCGAAGAGAATCTAGTAAGACTCAGAGATATCATGTCCGAGCTTGAGAGCCGTATAGGGCCGCTCAAAGAACAGAGTGAAAAAGCAGTCAGATATCTTGCTCTCGCAGAAGAGAGAAAGAATATCGAAATAGCCTTATGGCTCAGGACTCTCGCGCAGAGTGACAATTCAGTAAGAGAACAGGCGGGGAAAACAGAAACCGTCCGCATACAGTACGAGAACGCCGAGGAGAAACTCAAAGAGATCTGTGAACAGGAGGAGAAGGCGCGCGAAGACGCCAACGCCGTTACTATCAGCATCGAATCCGTAACGCGCGAAAGATCCGACGCTCAGACAAGGGCTGCGGAGCTTGACGCTCAGGCGAAGATCGATCTCGCGGAGATCTCTGCGGGCGACGAGGAGATAAAAAGACTTCTCGCCGAGCTCGATGGTATTCGCATTTCACGTGAAAAACTTGAGAGCGACATACTCACAGCAAATGAAGACTTTGAAGCCTTTAAGAAAAAGAGCGAGGATCTTTCAAAACAGGCGGAAGAGTCGATCGAGTCGTCGGGTTCCTTGCTTGAGGAGATAGCGGCTTGCAATAACGAACGCGCTGCGGCTATTTCAGGGATCGAAGCCATACGTTCGGATCTTGCGCTTGCTTCTTCGGATGAAAACGCTGCGAGGTCCGCAAGGGACGAGATACTTGCGCGAATCGAAACAATAGACAGAAACAGAGCCGGAAGAAAGCAGGCTGACGAGATACGCGAAAGTCTCGATTCCCGGCAGGCTGATCTGAACGCAGCTCAGGCTGAGTCTGCAAAGCTGAAGAACGACCGAGACGCTTGCGAAATCAAGCTCAAATCAAGAGCGGAGCGCGCAAGGAAAACAAAGGCTGACTGCGAAGCGCTGAGGCTTGAGATTGACAGGACAAATTCACGTCTGGTCATGCTTGAAGAGACCGAGAGGAATATGGAAGGATATTCCGGCGCGGTAAAAGCGGTCATGAACGCAGGCAAGCGCGGTAATCTCCGCGGTCTGAGGGGTGTGCTGTCTCAGCTCATATCAGTTCAGAGCGAATATGCCGTCGCTATAGAAACGGCTCTGGGCGCCGCTGTTCAGAATATAGTCACGGATACCGAAAACGACGCCAAACGCGCAATGTATTACCTCAGGGACGGTAATTTCGGCAGAGCGACTTTCCTCCCCATTTCCGCCATGAAAGGCAGAGATCTTGAGGAGGACGGGCTCGAGGACTGTTACGGATATATCGGCATCGCCAGTGACATCGTTTCATGTGACGATGATTACAGGAATATAATCAGCTACCTGCTCGGCAGGACCGTTATAGCCGAAGATACGGATTGCGCTCTCGCGATTTCAAAAAAATACCGCAACTCATTCAAGGTCGTCACACTTGACGGTCAGGTCATCAACCCGGGCGGATCGATGACGGGAGGATCGCAGGCAAAGGGTTTCGGCTTCATTGGAAGAGGCGCGGAAATCGACGCCTTGAAGTCTAAGGTATCTAAGCTTGAAGAAAAGTACAAACAAGCGCAGAGCGCGGATAAAACCGCTCAGACCGAAGCGGAAAGAGCGGGCAGAGAGCTCGGCGGCTGCGATACTCTGATCTTCAGAAACAGAGATAAGGTCATGAAGCTGACAAACGAGGTCTCTCTTCTGAGTCAAAGGCTTGCGGACGTTGAAGCCGCCGACAAACAGCTTGAAGCCGAAAAAGAGCTTGCGGTAAAAAGGTCCGAAGAGTTCAGACAACTGCAGGAATCGGCTTCGGCCAAAGCGCATGAGATCTCCGAAAAGCTTGACGCGGCTCAAACGGCAGCTCAACAGATCGAGGATAAGCTGTCGCTGCTCAATAAAAGAAAAGACGACGCAGCGGAAATAACGAATACTCTTCGCATGGCCGCTCTCGACGCTATGCGCGACGCGAGAGAAGCTTCCGAAAGAGCTGATACAGCCGATGCGCGACGCGCTGAGTACGACGCGCGCACAGCCGATATAAACAACAGGATAGAAACGGTCAGAGAAAACGCGCGTAAGCTCGGAGAAGCTGCCGAAGACACGAAAAAAATCGCTGACGGTATTAGAAAAGAGGCGGAAGGATTCTCAGCAAAAATAGCAGAGCTTGTTTCCGAACGTGAAAAGTTCGAGGCGCTGAGCACCTCGCTTGCGGCGACAGAACGTTCTCTCAGAGATGAAAAAGAAAAGCTGTCTTCCGAGCTTGTGCGTCTCGATGAAAAACAGAATCAGCTTCAGACGAAAAGAGACGATATCATCCGAAGACTTTTCGAGGAGTATTCACTTACGAGAGCCGAGGCGGAAGCTCTTGAGATCAACATCGAAGGCGTCACCGCAGCTGAAAAACGTCTTTCCAGGATAAAATCCGAGATCCGTTCGCTCGGCAGCGTAAACGTCGGCGCTCCCGAAGAATATAAAGAAGTCAGCGAAAGATACGAATTCCTCAGTTCACAGATCGAGGACTCGGAAAGGTCAAAGTCGGAGCTTTTGTCAATGATCTCCGACCTTACCACACGAATGGCTTCTATCTTCAAGGAAAGATTCGCTCTTATAAACGAGTCTTTCGGCAAAACTTTTACCGATCTGTTCGGCGGAGGCTACGCTGAGCTTTGCCTTGAGGACGAAAACGACGTGCTCGAGAGCGATATACTGATCAGAGCGCAGCCTCCGGGCAAAAAGGTAAAGAGCCTTTCGCTTCTGTCAGGCGGCGAAAAAGGGCTTACTTCGATCGCGCTTCTGTTCTCGATACTCAGAGTCAATCCCTGTTCGTTCTGTATTTTCGATGAGGTCGAAGCCGCGCTCGACGATATCAACGTCACCAAATTCGCCAAGTACGTCCGCAGGATGTCAGGCAGTACGCAGTTTATCCTGATAACCCACCGCCGCGGAACTATGGAGGAAGCCGACGTTCTTTACGGCGTCACGATGCAGGAAAACGGAGTTTCCAAACTTCTCATGCTTCCCGCCAGCGAGCTCGCAAGACAGCTTAAGCTTAACTGATTTTTTACAAGGAGAACCTTATGGGGCTTTTCAGAAAATACAATAAAGGTCTTTCAAAGACCAGGGGAAAGATGTCCGGCGCGATGGAAGAGATGCTGGACAGCTTTGACGATATCAACGACGACCTTTTCATTGAGCTTGAAGAGATCCTTGTTATGTCCGACGTTGGCGTATATACGGCTCTTGAAATAGTAAACGAGTTGAGAGAACGCGTCAAGAGCGAAAAGATCCGCAAACCCTCCGAGGTGAAGGACGAAGTCAAGAACATAATTGCCGAAAAGCTTGAGGGCGGGGAGGATATGGGACTCAATACCATCCCCTCCATAGTTCTTGTCATCGGCGTAAACGGCGTCGGCAAGACCACCACCATCGGCAAAATGGCGGCTATGTATAAAGCCGAAGGCAAGAAGGTCATACTCGGCGCCGCCGATACTTTCCGCGCCGCTGCTATAGACCAGCTCGATATCTGGGCAAAACGCGCCGAAGTAGATATCGTCAAAGCCAAAGAAGGCGCGGACCCCGCTGCTGTAGTATTCGATACCGTCAACGCCGCCATAGCGCGCGACTGCGATATAGTCATTATTGATACCGCCGGCAGACTCCACAATAAAAAGAATCTTATGGAGGAGCTTACCAAGATATACAGAGTCATCGACCGTGAACTCCCCTACGCCGACCGCGAAGTTCTTCTGGTGCTTGATTCTCAAACGGGTCAGAACGCCGTAAGTCAGGCAAAGAGCTTCATGGAGGCAACCAACAACGAGATCACCGGTATAGTCCTGACAAAGCTTGACGGCACGGCGCGCGGCGGTATTGTTCTTGCAATCAAAAATGAACTGAAGATACCGGTAAAATTCGTGGGTGTGGGCGAACAGATGGACGATCTTCAGCCATTCGATCCCCACGCATTCGCCGACAGCCTGTTTGAAGAGATCCCCGACGATTACGAGCAGAAAGAGAGTACGTATCATGAACAAATTGCTGCTAACAGAAATTCTGATGAGAACATTCAACACAGCGGAAAAGTTATGGAAGCGCAGAAGCTCAATCAGATCGCTGCTCGCAACGAAGAAGAGAGAAGGCGTAAAGCTGAGTCTGAGTCCGAAAAAGAACGCGAAAAACCTGCTGCGCCTATATATAACGCAGAACTTTACGCGGGAACTGAATCCGGGATCGAGGATATCTCGCTCGAAGAAGCAAACGAGATCCTACAGGAGATCGGAGAAAGCCTGTTCGCGGAGGAGATCGAACCTGCAGGCGGAACGTCCGAACGGGCACAGAACGAAGACCGCGAAGGCGGGGAGACTCTCGAGGATAGAGATGCCGGATCCGAAGAGAGCCTTGAAACGCAAGATATACTCGACAGTGAAACAGCGAGTATCAAAGAGGAGATCGGAAAAGCAGAAGAACAGGACGGACAGCCGCGCGAAGAACCGGTCGAAGAGAACAACGCGGACATCCTGTCGGCGTTCGGCCTGAGGAGCCGGTTGTTTGACTCCGCTCCCGCGGAATCTGCCGTTGACTCTCTTCCCGCTGATAATGACGGCTCCCCTGCCGTTAGCCCCGAGAGACAGCTCTCGCCCAAGGAACTCAAACGTCTTCGCAAAGAGGAGAAAAAGAGGGCGAAAGAGGAACGCAAGCGCAGATGAATACGAAAAGACCGCCGGCAATATCGTCCGGCGGTCTCTTATTACCGCTATTACCACATAGTGACGTTCACGTCTTCATCTGTCAGCTCTATGACCGCATACCTTCCTTCGAAAACTGCGCCGGGATTGATATATCTTACTCCCGAATCAGTTTCGTCGTGCTGCTGATGCGTATGTCCGTAGCAGACTATATCGGCTTTTTCCAGTGCCGCCCGGTATTTCAGACCCGTAAGATCGGTTTTTACTCTTTCGTCAAATCCGTGACTTATATAAAAAGTCCTGCCGCCGATGACTGTCGTTATCCTGCGCGGCGTCGCCCCGTAAGTATGCCAGTTGCCCTCGACCCTGTAGACCGATTTCCCGTAAAGGAGAGGCATAAAACCGTCAAGATCGTCCTGCCCGTCACCGCAATGGATGATCACGTCTGCGTCGTTGTTTTGAAGCAATACGGTAACCAGGGCATTATTGTTTGAATGAGAGTCCGAAAGAAGCAGTATTTTGATCTTTTCTCCGGGCGCCACGGTATCACTTCCTTTTTTTCTGCGTCGATTATACTTCCTTGCGCATCAGAGGTCAATACTCATTGATTTTAAATATTTAAAATTTTTACTATTAATATTTACAAATTTCCGATAATTTTAAATTGTATAAATCCGGGAACTATGTTATAATCCACCTTATAATAATGATCTTTTGAGTTTTCGATTATATGGCGTGTGATACGATCAATATAAGGAGCATGTAATGACAACAGACAGCGATAACGGTTTCAATCTGAAAAAATACAGCCTTGATTCTCGTTCCTCGGTATTTACTCTCATTGCGTCCGCGGTGCTTATAATCCTTGGTCTTGTTCTTATAATCAGACCGCAATCCGGAATCAAAGCAGTATGTTTTATACTCGGTTCGGTTGCAATTCTTTACGGTTTGCTTTCTGTTGTAGGTCACCTCATGGAGCGCGCGTCAGGGAGCGTCATATCGTCCGGGCTTTTCAAGGGAATTTTATTCATTGTAATAGGCATCTTATTCCTTGTTTTCAACGGCGCGACGATAGCGGTCATTACAAGGATATTCGGTGTCGCAATGATACTGGCCGCTCTGTTCAGACTGCAGACTGCCCTTGAGGTGAAAAAGCTCGGGGTGCAGTCCTGGTGGGGCATGATGATATTCTCGCTTATCAAACTGTCGCTGGGCCTCCTTCTCGTTTTCAACGCCGTCAGGACCAATATCGCCGTCATGGTGATTTTCGGTATAACAATGCTTGTTGCCGGAATAGACAATATAGTAACTTCACTTATCCGAATGATAACCGGCAAACGAGCCGGCGGTATTCAGGGAGACATCGACGACAGCTACGATGTTGTCGAGGATATCGATGACAGCGAGGACGCGGAATGACGGCTGTCATTTTTGCCGCCGGAGAGTATTACCCCTGCGATGAACTTTATATTCCCGACGGGGCGTTCGTCATAGCCGCCGACGCGGGACTTAATAAGCTGAACGAACTCGGTATCACACCGGATCTTATCATCGGGGATTTTGACTC
>JAFRXS010000128.1 GCA_017443405.1 Clostridia bacterium
ATCAACTGAAATCTTGATGGTGTGGCTTCCTGCCGAAAGAGAAATATTGCTGGCAAGCGTTGTCCAGAAGGTGCTTCTCCAATACGGCCACCAGAGCCTGCTTTCCGTAAAATGCGTTGTACTGCCATCAATCGAAACATAAATGCCGTTTTTATCCCAGAAGGGATAACAGAGTCGGATCGCAATAACGACGGGAACATGATCCTGTCGGAAGGGCTTGTTTTGCAGGCGGAGAAATACTGGACGGGTTTTATCGGCGGGAACGTCATTCCCGAGAACAATTCCTGCGAGCTCTATTTTGAAGAATCCGACAATGAGGGCTTCGTCGGGAAGCTTGAAAGCTACTATCCCGAAGTCAAGTACGTGAACAGGCTCATGACGCACAGCTGGGGACAAAAGGTCATACGTTTCTATGATCCGGACGGCAACCTGATAGAAGTGGGGACGCCCGTGTAATATGGCAAATATCATCACATGCCTCCGTATCGTCTGCAGTGTCGCTCTGCTGTTTTTTCCCGCGTTCTCACCGGCGTTTTATGTTCTGTACGCCGCCTCGGGGATCAGCGACATGATCGACGGGACGGTCGCGAGAAAAACGGGTACCGTCAGCGAGTTCGGCTCGAAACTGGATACCGCCGCCGATCTCATAATGGTAGTCTGCTGCCTGATAAAGCTGCTCCCGGTTCTTTCCGTACCGACGTGGCTTATCGTCTGGACCGTCGTGATCGCCGTCATCAAGGCGATAAATCTCATATCCGGATACGTAACGCGAAAAGAGATCGTCGTCTTGCACACGGTAATGAATAAGGTGACGGGGGTATTGCTCTTCGCGCTTGTGCCGACGTTGAACTTCATCGACCTGAAATACAGCGGGGCCGCCGTCTGCGCGGTCGCGACGTTCGCGGCGATACAGGAAGGACACCTTGTCAGAACAAGACCTAAAGAATAGCGCCCATTCATTAAGCGGGAACACGGAGGTTAACGCAATGAAATACACTATCGATCATGACCTTCACATCCATACAAAGCTTTCGAGCTGCTCGCAGGACCCCCGGCAGACTACGGAGAATATCCTCGGTTACGCGCTGAATAACGGGCTTAAGACGATATGCGTCACCGACCACTACTGGGATGAGACGATTCCCGGCGCTTCCGCCTGGTACGGACCGCAGAACACGGAGCATATCAGGCGATCGCTGCCTCTGCCGCAGGCGGAGGGCGTGAGGTTCCTGTTCGGATGCGAGACGGAGCTGCGGAGGGACCTGACGCTCGGCGTTTCGCCCGGGCGCTTTGTGAACTTGATTTCGTCATTATTCCGACCACACATCTGCACATGTCCGATTTTACGGTCACGGGTAAAGAGAACGCCGCCGAGCGCGCTTTGCTGTGGGTGAAACGGCTTGAAGCGGTGCTTGAAATGGATATTCCGTTTTCCAAAATCGGCATCGCCCACCCTGTGTGCAGTCTGATCGCCCCATCGCGGGATATGTATCTTGAGACCCTGCGCCTGCTGCCGGAAGCGGATACGGAACGGTTGTTTTCAAAGGCGGCAAGGCTCGGATGCGGGATCGAACTGAACGCGGACGACTTGGGCTTCACGGAATCGGAGGCGGAAACCGTCATGCGGCCGCTGCTGACCGCGAAACGCTGCGGCTGTAAATTCTACTGCAGTTCCGACGCCCACAAGCCGGAAGAATTCACCAATGCCATTCAGCGTTTTGAGAAGGCCGTTGAACTGCTCGGGCTGACGGAGGACGATAAATTTCTGCCCGTCTGACCGGCGTCGGGCGCTTATGGGGCCGTTCATCATAAAAGCATTTTCTCAATAAGAGTATCATACACAGACGATCCGGGAATCACCCCCAAATATTACTGAAAGATTCAAGGAGGATACATCTATGATCAAGAAACTGTTTTCCGTTCTGTTGTGCGCGGTTCTCTGCACCATGCCGCTATTCGGGGTTTCCGCCGGAGACGGCGGGGTACTGACCTTGACGGACCCCGCGGAAGTGATGAAGATCGTCATAATAGAAAGATCGAGCAACATACCCGTTCGGATAGCCCCCGTGACCGTTGAGCGCGGCGGAGAAAGCGTCGACGCGTACCTTGTGTGCATGCTCGGCGTAAAGGACAACAAAGCTCAGGTAAACAAATCTGCGAACCTGTTCCCGGCGGCGTTCAATCTGGACAACAGCTATTCCGACTTCGTAAAAAAGACCGTTCTCGAAAATATCCCGGAGGGCTCTTCCCTTATCATGGCGGGTCATTCTCTGGGGGGAATGGTCGCGCAGCACCTGCGTCAGGATAAGGAGCTTATCGAAAAATACGAGATCATAAACGTTATGACCGCCGGTTCTCCTCTTATACTTACAAAAGGCGCGGTCGAGGGAACGCTCAACAGACTCGCAGATACCGGAGATTTTATCCCCTGGTTCAGCCCCGCGACGATCGTCTGCCCGTTAAGGCAGATCAGGGAGGCCCACAGGGAAAACGGCGGCTTCAACGGCGACCCCGACGGCGCTCATAACGAATCTTATCTGCTCTCATCGGTATGGGGCGATTACGACGCTCTCGGTGCGCCCGGCGGAGACGCGGTCATAAGCATTGACCCTTCGGCTATCAGAAATTTCGGCGTAGCGTAAAAGCCCGCGTCAGGACGCCGACGTTAAACCGGGGAACGGACCGCGCACGCGGCTCCGGCGTCGGATGATCGGCGGAAGAGAAACCGCAATATAACTGACATTTTATCCGAACGACAGGAACAACATAAGTATGAAGAGTGTTATAGGCGAAACAGTCAGCGGCGTCATCGACCGTCCGGCCGGCAGCCGTCATCCGCGGTACCCCGATATGATATATCCCGTAAACTACGGATACGTCCAAGGCGTATTCGCGGGCGACGGCCTGGAGCAGGACGTTTACGTTCTCGGCGCGGACGGGCCGCTCGAAAGGTTTGAAGGCAAGGTGATCGCCGTATATCACCGTTTCAACGACGCGGAAGATAAATGGATCGTGTCTATCGACGGAGCCGACCGTTCCGACGCCGAGATACTGCGGGCGATAAGCTTTCAGGAACAGTATTTCGACGGGGAATTGATCCGATAAAAGAGAGTCCGACGGAGGAGATATGGAACCGGTATTATTCATCAACGCCTGCGTGCGAAAAGAGTCAAGGACCCGCGTACTGGCGCAGGCCGTACTCGATAAACTGGGGATGCCGTACCGGGAAGTCCGCGTTCACGGGATAAGCTTCCCCGTCGCCGACGAGGCGTTTCTCAATAAGCGCGACAGGCTTCTCGCCGACGGTGATCTCGCCGATCCGGTATTCGATCACGCGCGAAGATTCGCCGGGGCGGAAACCGTCGTCATCGCCGCGCCGTACTGGGATCTTTCCTTCCCCGCCGCTTTAAAGCAGTATTTCGAGCAGATAAACGTGACGGGGATCACCTTCAGATACGGCCCGGACGGCGCGCCTGTCGGGCTCTGCAAGGCGAAAAAACTGATCTACGTGACCACTGCCGGCGGATTTTTCGCGCCGGAGGATTACGGCTTCGGCTATATTGAAGCCCTGGCGCGGAACTTCTACGGAATACCGGACGTAAGACTCATAAAAGCCGTCGGGCTCGATATCGACGGCGCGGATACCGCAGCGATCATGGAAGAGGCAAAAAGATCGGTCGAAGACTCCGATATCGGCTGACAAACGGCGAATCGATCCACTACAAACTTCTCGGAGGGAAACCGTATGGTTTATTTCAGATCGGATTACAGCCAGGGCGCGCACCCGAAGGTGATGGACGCCCTGATAAAAACGAACGAAGAGCATACCGACGGCTACGGCGTCGACTCGCACTGCGAAAACGCCGCGCGGATGATACGCGGGCTTACGGACGTCGAAGACTGCGACGTCCACATGATGATAGGCGGCACGCCGTGCAACGTGACGGTCATAGCCGCGAGCCTGCGCCCCTACGAGTCGGTGATAGCCGCGAGGACCGGGCACGCCTATTTCCACGAAACGGGCGCGGTAGAGGCTACCGGTCACCGCATCGTCGCGATGGACGCCGTCAACGGCAAGCTGACGCCGGAGCTTATCGACCGCGCGATGGAGGAATATCAGGACGAGCACACTCCCCTGCCGCGGCTCGTCTATATCTCCCAGCCGACGGAGATAGGCACGGTATACGGCAAGGCGGAATTGACCGCTCTCGCGGAAAAATGCCGCGAGCACGATCTGTTGCTTTACGCGGACGGCGCGAGGCTGGGCTCGGCTATGACCTGCCGCGAAAACGATCTTTCCATCAAGGAGCTCGCGCGGCTCTGCGACGCCTTTTATATCGGCGGGACCAAGAACGGCGCGCTTTTCGGCGAAGCACTGGTCATCAAAAACAGGCAAATGAGGGATCATTTCCGCTTCATGATAAAAAGGCAGGGCGGACTTCTCGCGAAGGGCAGACTTATCGGCGTACAGTTCGAGGCGCTGCTCGAGGGCGGCGAAAACAGCCTGTACTTCCAAATAGCAGATCACGCCAACCATCTGGCGGCGGAGCTGCGCGAAGGGCTTAAAAAGATGAGCGTGCGCTTCTCCGGCGATTCGCCGACCAACCAGGTTTTCCCGATACTGCCGACGGAGGTCGTCAAAGAGCTTGAAAAAGACTTCTTTTTCTACGAATGGGCTCCCGAAAAGGACGGCATGACGGCGATAAGGCTCGTCACGGGCTGGGGCACCAATGAGGCCGAGGTGCGGGCGTTCCTCGACCGTACCTCGAAGCTCCTGAACGCACGGAGATCATGAGACGGATACTGAGAAAGGAGCGGCACGGTGGCGTCAAGCAAGGAATATCTTGATTATATAATGGAACAGCTGTCCGGAGTGGGCGATATTTCCTGCCGCGCGATGATGGGCGAATACATCATCTATTACCGCGGCAAGATCGTCGGCGGGATATACGACGACAGGTTCCTCGTAAAGATTACGAAGTCCGCGCGGGCGATGATGCCCGAAGCCGAAACGCAGCCGCCGTACGACGGCGCGAAGGAGATGCTTCTCGTCGACGACGTTGACAACAGTGAGTTTCTCGGGGAACTTCTCGACGCAATATATTCCGAGCTCCCCGCGCCGAAGAAAAAATAAAAGGAAGAACTCACGGGTCGAACGCCGGTCACAAACAACCGGAGGGTGCGGTAAAATGAAAAAAGACACTAAAGGCCTTATTTCTCACGCGGCGGGTTTAGTCGCCTTTGCGGTGATCTGCGCGTTATCCTTTATCGCGGTAAGGGATATGAGCGCGGACTACCGCGCGATCAAAGACCTCGACCCATCCGTGAGCGGCAGGGTTTCGATCTCGTATGACGACCGGATGTACGCGGCTCTCGGGTACGGCATAGAGATAGACCCCGACAACGCGGATATGAGAGAAGAGCTTGACGCTTACACCGGATCAAGTCTCAGATCGATAGACAAAAGGATCGTTACGTGCTCTCTCGTCTACACGATGTTCATCGTCACGTCGCTTGCGTATTTTCTGTACCGGAGATCCGGGGATAACGCTAAAAAACACACTCTGTACATTATTCTTTCGGCTCTCGCGGTTTTCGCCGGTCTTCTCGGCTTCATCGCCGCCGCTCACGCCGTATTGCGCGTACCGTTTTACTTCCCCGGGGGATACGACGTTTTGATCATCGCCGTCAGCTTCCTTTCGGTCGTCGGCGGAAGCTGTTTCCTCGGTTGGTTGCTGCGGCTGATACGCTTCAAACGGATCGTCTCCGTCATAGCGATACCCGCGCTCATCGCTCTGTTCACGGTCGGCACGGTGTTGGAATCCGGGCTTTTTGCGCCGCGGAAGATCGATTCGTTCGATTATATAGTCGAGCAATACGAGCCGCGCCTTTTTGACGAGGATTTTGACGGCGAAGCATATTACGACGAAGAAAAGAACGTAATGACGGTAAACGGGACCGAGTACCCGCCTGTGCAGGTCGATAATCCCGACCGTCTTACAGGCATCGGGCGTATCGGCGCGATACTGTTCGAGGCGCTGATACCGTGCACGGGCTTCGGTCTGTACGCGGCGTATGAAATTGACGGCGGACTCGATATAAGCGCCGCGGTCCCGATCCTTTACGCGCTCAAAGCGTTCGCGTTCATCTTACTGTCCCTGTTTTTCAGGAAAAGGAAGAAAAACGCGGGACAGACGGAACGCATATACCGCTATGAAGAAATGATGGACGAAGCCGAAGAGCTTCTTGCCGCGGACCGCAGGGACGACAGACTGAAGGAGCTTATCGCCTCGCTCGAATCCTATTACACGAGCGAAGAATGGAAACGCGACTACGCCGACGACGAAGCGGGCAGGCTGCCTGCGGACCTCAAGCGCGGCGTCCTCTCGCAGAACGGCATATATGATCTTATCGAAAGATATAAAGAGGCGGAGGACAATGACGGTACAGAATAATAACAACGGCCGTCCGGAAGTATGCTTCAGCTACGAATGGAGCAACGGCTGCTCTTTCGTCGCGAAAGCGGATTCTTTCGATATAGTCAGGGGGCGGGAGGTGTATTTCTCTTTCCCCGTATCCTGCGCGCTCGTGCTTGAGAAGGCCGAGGACCGCGACACCGCCGTTTCCTTCAAAGAGGCGCAGAGCCTCAGCGGCGGCGCGAAGGTCGTCTGGTCGGCGAAAAGCCCCGTCATGGGCGATAAGGAATATACGGCGAGGATCACCGGCGAGGGCGTGGCGTTCGGCGTCAAACAGCTAAGCGCGCCCGCGTCCGCGGACACCGTGAAAGAGATAAAGTTCTTTGCAGGCGCCGAGGGAAAGAGAGCCGCGAACTACTTCATGAGCCGTTATATGCTCCCGGCGAACGACTGCAGCGACCGCGAAAATTCGACCTACGCGGTCGGGACGGACAGGGACCTCATCCCCGGCATGCTCTGCCCCGCGCCCTTCGTGTTCCCGTTCGAGAACGAATTCGACGATACCCGTATCGGCATAGGCTTCGCCGCGCCCGCCGGAGCGAACAGCTTCACGCGAATGGGCGTATGCTTCAAAAAGCCCGTCGAGATGTGGTTCCGCATCCCATACCCGACCGCCGCAGGCGTCACGGCGGCTTACGTATTCCCCACCGCTTTCATCTGCTTCGGCTCCGACGCTTACGACGTCATCTCCCGCTGGGCCGATTGGGCGCGAAGAGAGTTCCGTTATCCCGAAAAAAAGAGGACCTCCGTCCCCGACTGGTGGCGCAGCCCGATATTCTGCGGCTGGATGGAGCAGGATCAGCGCGCCCGCGCGACGGGGCTCGACACAAAGGAGCTTTCGACGCAGGAGGAATACGAACGCATGCGCTCGCGTATGGAGCGCGTCGGACTTCGCCCCGGAATAATCATAATAGACGATAAATGGCAGGTCGACTACGGCACGATGACTGTCGACCGTAAAAAGTGGCCAGACTTGCGCGCCTTTACAGACGACTGCCACGCGCGCGGGCAGCGCGTCCTGCTGTGGTGGCGGCTGTGGAACCCCGACGGGCTGCCGGGGGACGCCTGCGCGAAGGATCGCGGCGTGACCGTCTGCGCCGATCCGTGTTCCGATGGCTACCGCGAGAGGATAAGGCAGGCGCTGCGCGTCCTGCTCGGCTCCGGCGAGGGCGAAATGAACTGCGACGGCTTCAAGCTCGATTATATCTACCGCGTCCCCGACGACAGACTCGGCATACGGTTCTCGGGCGGCAATCCGCAGGGCATCGAGCTCATGCGCGAATACTATAAATTCATCTACGACGCGGTCAAGGATATAAAACCGGACGCGCTGGTCAACACGAGCTTCGCGCACCCGTATTTCGACGACTGCTTCGATCAGATCCGTCTGCACGACTACGATTCGATACAGCGGGAGACGGTCACGCAGATGACGCGCAGGGCAAATACGGTCCGCGCGGTATACCCCGGCTGCCTCATCGATACCGACGGCGGCAACGCTCTCACGGGACGGCCCGAGCCGCTGCTGCGGCACAACCGCGCCGCCGTAAAGATCGGCTCCCCCGCGCTCTACACGCTCACGCCTCTGTCTGACGAAGACCTGCGGGAGATACAGCGGACGTGGGACGAGTATACGCGGCTGCAAATCGGACGCAGCGAAGAGTGAAGAATAATAATTGCGGGCAGGCTATAACCATATAAAGCCGCGGAACGCGGCTCACAACCGCGCGAAGCGCGTCATAACCTATAACTCCTTTTATCGCCTGACGGCGATTCGATTTATGCCCACTTTCGTTCGCGGTCGATATGTTTGCCCCTGCGGGCAAAAGAGGAAGAACAGATAAGAGGGACGATCCATGGAACAAAAACCGATCCGCTTCGGGATACTCGGCTGCGGGCTTGCGGGGGGATTTCACGCCGCGGCGATACGGGCGGTCGAGGGAGCGGAGCTTCGCGCAGTCTGCGACGCGGCGATTGATCGCGCGAGGGCTTTTGCGGCAAAATACTGCTGCGGGGCGTACGGGGACATAGAGGCGTTCGCGAACGATGAGGATATCGACGCGGTGTGCGTCTGCACCCCCAGCGGCTATCACGCCGAAAACGCCGTTTTCCTGCTGGAGCGAAACAAACATCTGATAATAGAAAAACCGCTTGCGGTGGATCTGCGGCAGGCACAGTCCATCGTCGACGCCGCGAAAAAAAGCGGCCGCACCGTAGCCTCGGTAGCTCAGCTGCGCTGCTGCAAGGACGTAAGGCGGTTAAAGGACATCCTTGTCTCCGGCGTTATAGGCAGACCGGTCTCGGCTCAGCTGAGTATGATCTATCACCGCGACGAGGCGTATTATAAAGACTCCGGATGGCACGGCACGCTCGCGCTCGACGGCGGCGGCGCGCTGATAAATCAGGGCATCCACGGGGTCGACCTGCTGCTGTGGCTGCTCGGTCCCGTCAGACGCGTATCCGCCGCGAAAGCCACCCTGCGGCACGATATAGAGGCGGAGGATACGCTCGCTGCCCTGCTGGAATTCGAGAACGGCTGTCTCTGCACGCTTTCGGCGGCGACGTCGGTATCGCACGGGCAGCCCCGCACGCTGACGGTATTCGGCACGCAGGGCAGCGCCGTACTGACGGAGGACAGACTCACCTCGCTCGTGACCGAAGAGGGCGGGCTCGTAATAGAGACCGGCGAGAGCGCTTATCTTTCGCACGCCGACCCCGGCGCGATCCCCGAGCAGGCACACCAAAACGTCATCCGCGATTTCTGCGAGGCTCTGAATGAAAACCGCAGACCGATCTCGGACGTCATCGACGGCTGCAACGCGCTCGCGCTCATCCGCGCCGCTTACGACGCGACGGAAAAGGGCCCGCAGACGCCCGTGTTCACAGAAAGGGAGGACAGGATATGAGCCATCTTGCGCTTTGCGGCGGCAAGCCGGTCATGGAAACGTTCGATCTGCCCGAGGAAATGTTCCGCTGGCCGATCATCGACGGGGAGTCAGAAAACGCCGTCCTTGATATCCTGAGGACCAACAGGATATCCGGCAACGACGTGACGGTCCGTTTCGAGAAGGAATTCGCCGCGTGGAACGGCACGAAGCACGCCGTCTGCGCCGGCAACGGCACCATGGCGCTCGAGGCGGCAATGTTCGCCGTCGGGCTCAGAGCGGGCGACGAGATCATCTGCCCGACGAAGACCTACTGGGCGAGCTGCCTTTCGGCGCAGAAGCTCGGCGCGGCGGTGGTCTTCGCGAACGTCGATCCCGATACCGTATGCCTCGACCCCAACGACCTTGAGCGCTGCCTTTCGCCGTGGACGAAAGCGATAATGGCGGTGCACTACTGGGCGCACCCCTGCGACATGGACGCCGTCTGCGCCTTCGCGAAAAAACACGGACTGAAGCTGATAGAGGACGTGTCCCACGCGCAGGGCGGGCACTACAAGGGCAGGAAGCTCGGCACCTTCGGCGACGTCGCCGCGATGAGCCTTATGAGCCAGAAGAGCTTTGCCGCCGGGGAACTCGGCATACTCGTGACCGACGACGGGGAAGCGTATGAGCGCGCGCTCGCCTATCTTCACTACGAGCGCAACAACGAACAGAATATTCATATCCCGGACCTGCTGCCGTATATAAATATGCCGCTCGGCGCGATGAAGGGCAGGGCGAACCAGATGTGCGCCGCTCTCGCCATAGAGCAGCTCAGGCACTACGACGCGCGCACCGCGGAGATACGCAGGGCGCTCAACTATTTCTGGGACGGGCTCGACGGTCTTCCGGGGCTTCACAGTCTGCGCGTCGACGAAAGCGACGGCAGCGATATGGCGGGCTGGTACGTGCCGCATTTCATCTACAGGCCCGAGGAGGTCGGCGGAGTCGGCTTCCACACGTTCTGCGACGCGGTCTCCGCCGAGATAGGTTGGAAGATACCCACGGGCGGCAATTTCCCGCTGCACACGCACCCGATCTTTCAGACCTGGGACCCGATGGGGCTCGGCAAGCCCGCGCGCATAGCGTTCGCGCACCGCGACGTAAGGGAACTCGATAAAGCCCTCGCGCCGTCGGAGGGGCTGCTGTGCGCGGAGGTGCCGTATTTCAGGAAATTCATCCCCGAAGAAATTGACAAGGTCGCCGCCGGCTTCCGCAAGGTCGTTGAACACATCGGCGAGCTGTCCGCCTTCACGGACGACCGCGACGCGCGCAAGGACGGACAGTGGTACGGCAAGGTGAATAAGGACGACTGACCGGAAAAGAGTCCGGCGCCGTAAAGAAAAGCAAAGACCGTTTAATATTGTCTTTTTGATAAATATATGATATGATAAAAGCACTACCGAACAACATTATTTAAAAGGAGCTGTACCACCATGAAAAGAACGTTGGCTTTGATACTTGCGGCGATCATGATCCTTTCGATCACCGCCTGCGGAGGCGGCAGCAAAAAGGTCTCGGCAAAGGATCTCGCGACCTACCGCGACATTTCCTGGGAAGGCACGGAGCTGACCGTCAAGCTCGGCGAAAACAAGACCACCGGCTGCAACTGGAAGAACGAATTCGGCGACGATTCCATCATCGACTATTCCATCAACAGGAAGTTCACGCTCTCCGACGGCGCCGCCATGCAGGGCCTGACCGCGGGCGTGCTCTCCGCCGGATTTGAAGGCAAGAAGGCGGGCACCACGACCATCACTTTCACCACGCCCTGCGACTGGGAAGGCAACACGCCCGGCTACACATACGTCGTCACCGTTGAGGTCGCCGCCGACGGCACGATCGTAAACGCGACCGGCGAATAAGACCGGAATGAACTCAAGAGGACCGGGGGACCGTCTCCCGGTCCTCGAATTATCACACGGGTAAGGAGGACAGACGGTGAGAGAGATAAAGCTGAAGAAATTCAGATACAGCCCCGTCTACAGCGATATGCGCGGCGCCCATCATGAAGCGGCTCTTATAATTAACGGCGACGGCGCGCCCGTGATGGTATGCCGCGACCGGGAGTATCACGCCTCCCCCGCCGTCGTAACGACTTAGGGTATGGGGAGTCGAACCCGAATCGCCTTTGGCCGGGTCTTTTTGGCTCTTTCGCGCTCTTCATCCTTGCTTTGCGTCAGCAAAGCAGCGTCTTCAGAGCACAAAATAGCTCAACAATACCTTGTCCAAAGGTGCGAAGCAGTTTTTCAGAGGCAGATTTTTTTCAAGACAACGAAGCTGCCGCAGATAATACTGTCGTATTATCAAGGCAGATGAGGCAGTATTGGG
>JAFRXS010000129.1 GCA_017443405.1 Clostridia bacterium
CTCGGTCGTCTTGGCTCTGACGGTGGTCAGGTTGCCCTTCTCGAAGCCGAACTTGTTCGCGTCGTAGTCATAAGCGGCTGCGTCGCCGTAGTAGTGCATCGGAGCGATGGTCACGCCGAGCTGATAGATGGCGGTGGCGTCGATCTCGGTAAGGCTGACGCGGAGGGTGTTCTCGCCGGTCTTCTGGATGCCTTCGATGGCTTCCGCGCTGTCGCCGGTCTTCACGCCGTTGCGGTACTCTTCATACTTCTCCATGAGATCGAAGAGACTGGAGTTCGCGGCTTCGGTGGAGGAAAGGGTCGCGTAGTCGACTACGCCGTTCTCGTCGGCGTAGGCTTCTTCGATAGCCTTGAAGAAATCAGCCGCGGTAGCGTCCTCGGCGATTTCAAAGCCCCAGTTCGCCGCGCAGGCGGAGATGGGATCGGCAGCGTCGTTGTAGCCGTTGTCGATGCAGTAATCGGCTATGTCCTGAGCGAATTTTTCGCCGGCCTGATCGATGTCCGCCCACAGAGCGGTCTGCTGTTCCTCGGTCCAGTTGGTGAAATCGGTGTTATCGCGGCCGGCGGCGGTGATGATGTTGAACAGAGTGTCCATGCCGGTGCGGTAAGCGTCCATACCCTTGATGGGCAGAGCGAAGAAGGTGGAGCTGCCGTCGTAGGTCGGATCGCTGAGGACGTACATCGAGAAGATGACGTCGTCAACGGTGAGCTTCTCGCCGTCGGAGAAGGTGATGTCATCGCGGAGCGTGAAATCGTAGTCGACGGAACCGTCGTCATTGGTGGTGATGACGAGGTCGGCGGGGCCGTAGTAGGTGTAATCGGTCCCGTTGTAGGGACGGGTCTCACCGGTCTTGCCCTTTTCGACTACGGCGCCCTGACGGTCGGTGGTAAGAAGAGAAACGCCCGTCAAGGCCTGGACGTCCTGATCGTACGCCGTCTCAGCAAAGAACGGAGAGAACTTGCTGGAGAAGTGAGAGTA
The DNA here is from genome assembly GCA_017443405.1 of Clostridia bacterium. Lineage (GTDB taxonomy): Bacteria > Bacillota > Clostridia > Oscillospirales > Acutalibacteraceae > RGIG2893. The sequence continues at coordinate 979 of JAFRXS010000129.1, forward strand.
ACCGACTACGAGCGGCTTGTCGGACGTCTTGTCGGTGTCCGAGGTGCCGGCGGGCTTGGTTTCGCCGTTGTCGGTCGGCTGTTTCCCGCACGCCGCGAACGCGCATACGATGAGCGTCAGAGCGAGCAGGATCGCGAGAATTTTTTTCATGCTTATACCCCTTTCGGAATCTATATTGTCGGCTATGCCGAGAATACCGTGGAGAATATCAGACCTTTTCCCAGCCGAGCTTCACGAAGAAGCGGCGGTAGAACAGGCCGTCGAGGAAGGAAGCGAGTTTGAGGATAAGGAGAGCGGCGCACATCAGCGGACTGCCGCCCGTGCCGTTCAGGATGAGAAATACCGCCGAAGCCGCGGCGCCCGCGGCGGAGAAAACGCAGAGGGAGACGCAGGCGGCGGGGACGTTCTTTTTGAAAGAGAGGTAATTATACTCGGTCGTCCTCCGACAGCCCGCAGCGAACCTCACCGAGGTCCACGCGAGAGCGAAGGAGGAGGCGACCTCCCCGATATAGGGGAGCAGGACGTAGAAGGTGTTGAGCATCCCGCCCTCGCGGATGAGCCCCGACAGCGCGGCGAAGACGCACGCGGCTGCGGCGCAGAAGGCGGCGGCGAGCCGCGCCCTTTTCGGGTCCGCCGTCCGGTAGAAGGCTCCGGTGTAGACGTATTTGCCGCCGGTGGAACGCCTGTATTCCCCGAGGAAGCTCTTATCCGAGAAAAAACCCACGAAAGCGCCTCCTCCCACGGGACAGCATAATTATACCGACTAAACTATAACACATCTCAAAGCTCAAAATCAATCATTATTTTCGTTCGGGCAGGTTACAAGTCTGAAACCATTATAAGATAAAGAAAATATTGACATTTCCCCGACGCGGTGCTAAAATCGGTTAAATCGCTGATGGAGAAGCCCCGTGCCTCTCCGCCTTACAGAGAGCGCCCGGTGCTGAGAAGGGCGCGGCGGACGCACAAGAGGGTACCGCTCCGGAGAGCCGGCGAAGCGTCCGTTACGGGCGATAAACCGCGCCGTTCGCCGCGTCAAGGCACAGTTGAGAGGTCGCGCTTTTGCGCGGCAATACGGGTGGAACCGTGGAGCTTTTTCGCTTCATCCCGTTTTGCGGGACGGAGCTTTTTTGTTTTTTTGAGAGGCTCCGTGACCTACCTTAGAAAGGGGAATGTCACCATGGACAACGTAAAGATCACACTCAAAGACGGCAGCGTCAGGGAATTCGCTGCGGGAACGACAGCCGGCGAAATGGCGCGCGAAATAAGCGGAGGGCTTTACAGAGCCGCCTGCGCCGCCGAGATAGACGGCAAGGCCGCCGACCTGCGCACGCCCGTTTATTCGGACTGTTCGCTTTCCGTCCTCACGTTCGACGACGAGGAGGGCAGGAAGGCGTTCCGCCACACCTGCTCGCACATCATGGCTCAGGCGGTCAAGCGTCTTTATCCCGACGCGAAGCTGACCATCGGTCCCGCGGTCGAGAACGGCTTCTATTACGATTTCGATATCGAAGTGCCCTTCACTCCGGACGATCTTGCGAAGATCGAGGAAGAGATGAAGAAGATAGTCAAGGAGGACCTGCCGATAGAACGCTTCGAGCTCGAGCCCGACGATGCGATCAAGCTCATGGAGGAGCGCGGCGAGCCCTACAAGGTCGAGCTGATAAAAGAGCATGCCGGCAAGGGCGAGAAGATATCCTTCTATAAGCAGGGCGAGTTCGTCGAGCTCTGCGCGGGTCCGCATATACCCTCGACCGGCCGCGTCAAGGCGTTCAAGCTCACGTCCTGCACCGGCGCGTACTGGCGCGGCGACTCGAACAACAAGATGCTCAGGCGCGTCTACGGCACCGCGTTCCCCAAGCAGGCGGAGCTCGACGCCTATCTCGTTCAGCAGGAGGAGGCGCGCAAGCGCGACCACAATAAGCTCGGCCGCGAGCTCGGCTTCTTCACCACGGTCGACTATATCGGTCAGGGACTGCCGATCCTTCTCCCCAAGGGCGCGAGGGTCATACAGCTCCTCCAGCGCTTCGTGGAGGACGAGGAGCAGAGGCGCGGCTGGCAGCTTACCAAGACGCCTTTCATGGCGAAGTCCGACCTCTACAAGATATCCGGTCACTGGGATCACTATCAGGACGGTATGTTCATCCTCGGCGATCCCGAGAAGGACAGCGAGGTCTTCGCCCTGCGTCCGATGACCTGCCCGTTCCAGTACCAGGCTTACCTCAACAGACCCAGGTCCTACAAGGATCTGCCTCTGCGCTACAACGAGACCTCGACGCTCTTCCGCAACGAGGCTACGGGCGAGATGCACGGTCTTATCCGCGTGCGTCAGTTCACGATCTCCGAAGGGCACCTGATGTGCCGTCCCGATCAGCTCGAGGACGAGTTCCGCCGCTGCCTTGAACTCGCGATATTCATGCTCAAGACGGTCGGACTGTACGAGGACGTTTCCTACCGCTTCTCGCAGTGGGATCCGAACGACCGCGAAAAGTATATCGGCACCGAGGAGCAGTGGGACGAGGCTCAGGACACGATGAAGAAGATACTCGACGACATCGGTCTCGAATACAAGATCGGTATCGGCGAGGCGGCGTTCTACGGCCCGAAGCTCGACATCCAGATAAAGAACGTCTTCGGCAAGGAGGACACACTCATCACGATCCAGATCGACCAGATGCTCGCCGTCAATTTCGGCATGGAATACACCGACAGCGACGGAACGAAGAAGAACCCCTACATAATCCACCGCACGAGCATCGGCTGCTACGAGCGTACTCTCGCCCTGATGATCGAGAAGTTCGCCGGCGCGATGCCGCTGTGGCTCGCTCCCGAGCAGGTCAGAGTCGTTCCGATAGCCGACAGGCATCACGACAGGGCGAAGGAGATCGTGTCCGAGCTTGAAAATATCGGCATGCGCGTCACCGTCGACGACAGGAGCGAGAAGCTCGGCTTCAAGCTACGCGAGGCGCAGCTCGAGAAGATACCCTACATGCTCGTCGTCGGCGACAAGGAGGTCGAGGAGGGCACCGTGTCCGTCCGCAAGCGCTCTCACGGCGACGTCGGCTCGATGAGCGTCTCCGACTTCGAGGCCGCCGCCCTTAAGGAGATCGCCGAAAAGGTCATCGACGTCTGAAAACGCTTTCCCGCGCGGGGCGGGTCCCCGCGCGGTAGTCAAGATAACAGTTGACATAAAACTTTTCTTGTGGTATTATATATACAGAAATAACTGTTTCGGAGGTGAAGTTATGGACTTTCTGAAAGTCGATCCGTCAGTTCTGGCTGAATTCCCCAAGGCCGTTCAGAAGCTCATGAACATCCTGCTCAAAGCTTTCCAGACCATGGTCAACCTTTATATATCCACGTTTGTAAAGGACGCGGCTACTGTCGACGCCGGACTGTAAAAGTCCGTCCGGCAGACCGGCGGGAAGCGTATCGGAGCCGTGACCGGCTCCGTTTTTTTTGGTATGTTAAATCGGTGACGTTATGAATGATGAAATTGCGGTACGCGGCCTGCGGCTGTTCGCGTATCACGGGGTCCGCGATTTTGAAAAGGCGAACGGGCAGACGTTTCTCGTCGACGCCTTTCTTCGCGTCCCGTTCGACGCCGCCGCGGCGGGCGACAGGCTCAGCGACACCGTGAGCTATTCGGACGTCTGCGCCGCGATAGCCGACGAATTCTGCCGTGAGTCCTGCGACCTCATCGAGACCGCCGCATCGAAGACGGCGGACCGGATAATGGGCGATTTCCCTGCCGTATTATCGGTCCGCGTCACAGTCCACAAGCCCGACGCGCCCGTAAAGGCGGAATTCGCGGACATCTCCGTGAGCGTCACGAGAAGGAGAGCCGGGCCGGAATCGGAGCACACCGCTTATCTCGGACTCGGAACGAATATAGGCGACAGGCAGGCGAATCTCGACGGCGCGGTGGCTGCTCTCGGGCTGCTGCCGGGCACAAGAGTCGACGCCGCTTCGTCCGTTTATGAAACAGAGCCCGTCGGCTACGCCGATCAGCCGGAATTTCTGAATATGTGCGTCCGCGTCGTCACGACGCTCTCGCCGCGGGCTCTGCTCGGCGCGGCTCTCGGCATCGAGGCGGCGATGGGCAGGGTGCGGGGGATAAAGAACGGCCCGAGGGTGATAGACATAGACCTGCTGCTTTACGACAACGCGGTCATAAACAGCCCCGAGCTGACTCTGCCGCACCCGAGGATGTACGAACGGGAATTTGTTATGAAGCCGCTTGGCGAGATAAGGAAATGACATGAGCGAATTCACTGTACTCAAAAAGGACGGCGCGGCGAGGCTCGCGCGCTATGAAACGCCGCACGGGGAGATAATGACGCCGTGCTTCATGAACGTGGCGACCTGCGGGGCGATAAAGGGCGGCCTTTCGGCGTACGACCTCAGGGATATCGGGGCGCAGGTGCAGCTATGCAACACCTATCATCTCAGCGTCCGTCCGGGCAGCGAGATCGTCCGTGACATGGGCGGCATACGCCGCTTCACCGGCTTCGACGGCCCCGTGCTGACGGACAGCGGCGGCTTTCAGGTCTTTTCGCTCGCGAAGCTCAACCGCATCACAGAGGACGGCGTGGCGTTCAACTGCCATATCGACGGTCACGCGATGTTCATAGGCCCCAGGGAGAGCATGAAGATACAGTCCGACCTCGGCTCGACGATCGCGATGGCGTTCGACGAGTGCGTCGAGAATCCCGCGCAGTACGGCTACGCGAGGAGCGCGTCGGAGCGCACGATAAGATGGCTGTATGCCTGCCGCGAGGAGCTGGCGAAGCTGAATTCGCTGCCCGGGGCGGTGAATCCGGAGCAGCTTCTGTTCGGAATAAATCAGGGCTGCACCTTCGACGACCTGAGGATCGACAATATGCGCCGCATCGCGGAGCTCGATCTCGACGGCTACGCGATAGGCGGACTTGCCGTCGGCGAGCCGGCGGAGGTCATGTACCGCGTCATAGAGGCGGTCGAGCCCTTCATGCCCGCGGGCAAACCCCGTTACCTCATGGGAGTCGGCACGCCGGTGAACATCATCGAGGCGGTGAGCAGGGGAGTCGATCTGTTCGACTGCGTCATGCCCTCGCGCAACGCGCGCCACGGGCATCTGTTCACCCATGAGGGCATAATCAACATAAACAACGCGAAATACGAGCGCGACCCCTCCCCGATCGAGGAGGGCTGCGGCTGCCCGGCGTGCGCCCGTCACTCGAAGGCGTATATCAGGCACCTGCTCAAGGCGAAAGAGGTGCTCGGCCTGCGCCTGAGCGTCATGCACAATCTGTGGTTCTACAACAATCTTATGCGCGAGATACGCGAGGCGATAGAAAACGGGACGTTCGCTTCGTATTACGAAGAGAACGTCGCGAAGCTCGGACGAAGGATCTGACCGCGGCGTATTCTCGGTCCGGCGGCGGGAACGGTCCGCGCCGGACAAGGGCTTTCGCCCTATCGCGCCTGAATGACGGGGCTTTCGCCCCTTACCGGAGGAGAGCGTTATGGTATTTCTGGCTGTGGACGGCAACAGCATTATAAACCGCGCGTTTTACGGAATAAAAACGCTGACTACAAGGGACGGGCATTTCACCAACGCCGTCTACGGTTTTTTCAATATCTTCCTCAACCTTATCGATACCTATAAGCCCGACGCCTGCGCCGTTGCCTTCGACGTGCATCAGCCGACCTTCCGTCATAAGATGTACGCAGACTATAAGGCGGGCAGACGCCCCGCTCCGCCGGAGCTCGTCGAGCAGTTCCCCGAGATAAAGGAGCTTCTCGACGCTCTGGGCTACGCGCGCATAGAGTGCCCCGGCTACGAGGCGGACGACATCCTCGGCACGCTTTCGGACTGCGGAGCGGATATGTGCTATATCGCCACCGGCGACAGGGACAGCCTTCAGCTGATATCCGACAGATGCGGCGTCATCCTCGCCTCGACTAAGGCGGGCAGACCGGACTATACGCTCTACGGCGAAGAAGCTCTTAAAGAAAAATACGGCCTGACTCCGCCGCAGATGATCGAGCTGAAGGCGCTTATGGGCGACAGCTCGGACAATATACCGGGCGTAAAGGGCATAGGCGAAAAGACCGCGACCGATCTCATTCAGCGTTATTCGTCGATAGACGAGATATATAAGGACGTGGACGCGCTCGCTGTGTCGCCGTCTGTGAAGGCGAAGCTCGCCGCGGGGCGCGACAGCGCGTTTTTCAGCCGCGAGCTCGGCACGATAAGCAAGCAGGCGCCGATCGACCGCGACCTCACGAAGTACGTAAAGACCGCCGGCGACCCCGCTGCGGCGAAGGCGATAATGACCCGCCTCGAGCTGTTCAAGCTCATGGAACGCACGGGCGTCGACTCGGCGCAGATCACGGTTGCCGAACCGCAAAAGGCTCCCGATTCGAAGTTTATCGGTTCCGCGTCCGCGCGGGAGATATCCGCGCTCGTAAAGACGGAAAAACGACTGTTTTTGTCACTCGTCCAAAGCGGCGGGAAGCTGATCGCCTCGATATCTCCTTAAACGGCGCGATATACAGAGTCGATATGACCGCTGACGGCGCCGGGGACCTGCTCATTGAACTTGCGACAGATGAAAGCGTCGAAAAATACTGCGGGGAGTCGAAGCCGCTGTTCGCGTTCTGCGCCGAAAAGGGCGTAAGGGCGCGTTCGGTCGTCTTCGACTTCGCTCTCGCCGGCTATCTCGCCGACGCGAACCTAAAGGAGTACAGCCTCGGCAGGCTCTGCTCCCTTTTCCGCGTTCCCGTGCCGGAGGTCGAAGGCGCTCCCGGACTTTCCGAGGATGAACGCGCCGCCGCGGCCATGCCGCTGCTTTACGACCGGATGATCGCGGACCTCGACGAGAAACAGCAGAAAGAGCTGCTGACGAAGATAGAGATACCGCTCGCGGAGGTCCTCGCCGATATGGAGCGCGCCGGTTTCGCGGTCGACGCCGAAGGCATAGCCCGTTTCGGGGACTTCCTGTCGGAGGAGCTCGAGCGCCTTACCGCCGAGATATACGAGGAGGCGGGGCATCCCTTCCTCATCAGCTCGCCGATACAGCTCGGGACGGTCCTGTTCGAGGAGATGGGACTGCCTCACGGGAAAAAGAACAAGAAGGGCTGGTCGACCAACGCCGAGATACTCTCGGAGCTCGCAGGCGCCTATCCCTTCGTCGGCAAGATACTCGAGTACCGCGCCTGCGCCAAGCTCAAATCGACCTACTGCGACGGTCTTCTTAAAGAGGTCGGAGACGACGGGCGCATACGCTCGTCGTTCAATCAGACTGAAACGAGGACCGGGCGCATATCCTCGTCGGAGCCCAATCTGCAGAACATTCCCGTCCGCACGAAGCTCGGCAGCGAGATGCGCAAGTTCTTCGTCGCCGCTCCCGGCTGCGTGCTCTGCGACGCGGACTATTCGCAGATAGAGCTGCGCGTCCTCGCGGACATAGCCGACGACAAGGCGATGCAGCAGGCGTTCAACGACGGCGTGGACATCCACTCCGTCACCGCCTCGCAGGTGTTCGGCATACCGCTGCACATGGTCAGCCCGTCGATGCGCTCAAGGGCGAAGGCGGTAAATTTCGGCATAGTCTACGGCATTGGCTCGTTCTCTCTCGCGAAGGATATAGGCGTCAGCGTCGGCGAAGCGAAAAGGTATATCGACAGCTATCTGCGCCACTATTCCGGCGTCGATTCCTATATGACCGGCATCATCGAGAGAGCGAAGCGCGACGGCTACGTCGAGACGCTTTTCCACCGCCGCAGATACCTGCCGGAGCTCGCGTCGACCAACGCGGTGACCCGCAAATTCGGCGAGCGCGTCGCGCGCAACACGCCAATACAGGGCAGCGCCGCAGACATAATCAAGATAGCGATGATAAACGTCGCCGCCCGTCTGCGCGAGGAAAAGCTGAACGCGCGGCTCATCCTGCAGGTGCATGACGAGCTGATTGTCGAGGCGCCGGTCGAAGAACAGGAGAAGGTCGCCGCGCTGCTTCGCGAGGAGATGGAAAACGCCGTGAAACTCAAAGTGACCCTGAGCGTCGATGTCGGAAGCGGACGGACGTGGTACGACGCGAAATAACGCCCGGAAAAGCTTATTCGCGCTAAAGGAAAATAACACTTGTTAAACCGATTCATATATGATATAATGTACTGAATATTTTTCAGATTTGATAAATTGCCGAATAATGATTTCGGAGAGTGCTGTATGATAAAGAAACATTCTGATATGACCGCAAAGGACCGCGTGAACATGCGCGGAGGCGACGGCACCGTCAAGGCCGTCGACATCCTTGACAGGGGCGAGTACGACGGTCACGCCCGTCTGCTCGGCACGCTCACGCTCGAGCCGGGCTGCTCGATAGGCTCCCACGTCCACGAGAACGAGGAAGAAGTCTTCTACGTCATCGAGGGGACGGCCGAATACAACGACGACGGAAAGACCGTGACGCTCGAGGCGGGCGACAGCTGCATCTGTAAAAACGGGCAGACGCACAGCATCGCCAACAGGTCCGACAAAACGCTCGTCGTCTTCGCGGTCATCCTGACGTTATGATCGACAATGAGCTGACCCTCGCTCTCAAGGCCCTGTGGAAAACGGTCTTCGGCGACGGGGACTACGCCGTCAACGCCTTCTTCAACGAGCTCTACGACCCCGACCGCGTCCTCTACACCAGGAAATTCGACGGCGGCGTCGCGAGCGCGCTGTATCTTGTCGAGGCAAGGCTCCACGCGGGCAAGCGCGTCTACTCCGGCAAATACATCTACGCGGCGGCGACCGACCCCGATCTGCGCGGAAGAGGGCTGATGAGCGGTCTGATCGACCGGGCGATCAAAAAGGCGCTTGACGACCGCGAGGATTTTCTAATGCTCGTCCCGGGCGACAGGGACGTCGCCGGGTTTTACGCAAGGCGCGGCTTCGTGCCGTTCTTCTACCGCAACAACGTGACCATCTCCTCCACGCTCAAGTATATGAAGTATATACCGCGCGACGCGGAGCAGGGCACCCGGCTTTCGCTGCCGGCTTTCTACCGCGAAAACCGCGAGAAGTTGCTCGAGGGCGTCGATCACGTCGAATGGCCCAGGCAGGTGTATAACTACACCTTCGAGCTCATGGAGGCGGAGATACGCGGCGAGATGCCGGAGCGCACCGTTATGACCGCGTATACGCGCGACGGGAACTGTCCGGTCAGTCTGATGATGGGCAAGGTCGACGAGGAAGACAATTTTCTCTGCGGCGAGGAGGTCTGTTGTGAGACCTCGGCCGGCGACCCGATACTTCTGCGCGGCTGCTGCGACAGGATAAATCTCCCGAAGCTCAACGCCGAGCTTTCAAAGATGAACACCGTCGAGGACGACGCTCTGCAGGGCATGGTGATGCCTCTGTGCGAGCCGCTCGAAAAGCAGGCGAAGTCCGGCAGAAAAGTCTGGTTCGGCGGTTTCATGAACGACTGACGGATTTTTGCCGATTTTTGTCTTCTCAGGGAGAATACTGACTTGAACGATATCCGTCCTTACAAGAATGAGCTACGGACGAAATACAGGGCGTACAGGCGCCGTATCTCGGGAGGCCAGAAAGCTCATTTTGACAACAGGATCCTTCACGGTCTTATAGAAAGCAGGATGTATCGGGAGGCCGATACGGTCCTTGTATACGTTTCACTCCCCGAAGAGATAGACACCTTCGGCATCATAAACAAGGCTCTTGAGGACGGCAAGCGCGTCGCCGTCCCGTACTGCGTGCCGGGCACAAGGATACTGGAGTTCTACTTCATCGACTCCGCGGACGCGCTCTCGCCGGGAACGTTCGGCGTGCCCGAGCCCGATCCCTTGCCCGAAAGACGCTTCGACGGCTCGCCGGACGGCGTTCTGTGCATCGTGCCCGCCTTCTGCTTCGACCGCGAGGGCTACCGTCTCGGCTACGGAAAAGGCTACTACGACCGCTTCCTCTCCCGCGCGGACTTCGAGACAGCGGGGCTGTGCTACGACTCCTGCATCGAGAAGTCGGTCCCGCACGGCAAGTACGACAGAAAAGTTTCATATCTCATCACACCCAAGTTCATATTAAAGACTGATAACGAGGTTTTTACCGATGAATGAAGATTCCCAGCGCAGGGGCGTGCCCGGAAGTCTCCGCAGCTCACAGGCCAACGGCGCTTCGGGAGAGCCCGTCGGGCGTCCCCTTCGCGCGAGCATGGATAACGACGCTTTCCGTTATTACGACGGAGAGACGGGCACTTTCCGCGGCACGGACGGGGGCGCCCGTCCCGCGCGCGTTCCCGGCGCTTCACCCGCAGACGCTCCGGTAAGACAGGCCCAAACGTCTGCAAAGCCCGCCCGGCCTGCTCAGTCGGACGCTTCGGGAGCGCCCGCGAAAACGCAGAGCGCTAATAATACGAAAAGCGCGCAGAATAAAAAACGGACCCCGAAGAAAGCGGAGAGCGAGGATGCGAAGCGCGACAGGCGCAAGAGCCGCTATAAACGTGTCCTTTCTACGGTCATAGTCCTCCTGCTCGTCATTCTGGCGTCCTCGGCGATATCCTCCGTGATAATCTCCTGCGTCGACGACGTGCTCGCCATCGGCAGGTCGAAGGACAAGATCACGGTGTCCGTCACCGAAGGCATGACGACGGAGCAGGTCATCGGCATGCTCTGTGACAAGGGGTTAATAAAGAACGAGAAGTTCTGCCTTCTGTTCAACCGGTTCATAATCAAGCAGGACGACGACTACGTTTCGGGCGTTTACGAGCTCTCGCCCTCGCAGGGACTCGAGGTCATGCTCAATACGCTCAGCGTATCGTCTGTTTCAACTAAGACGGTCAGGCTGACCTTCCCCGAGGGCTATACCGCGGAGCAGATAATCGCCAAGCTCGACGCGAACGGCGTCTGCTCGGCGGCGACGCTTCGCCAGACGATAAGAGAGATAGACTTCTCGTCCGAATACAGCTTCCTTCCTCCCACGACCTACGGCAGCCAGCGCTATCTGCTGCTCGAGGGCTATCTGTTCCCCGACACCTACGATTTCTACCTCGGCGAGAGCGCGGGCAGCGTAATAAGGAAATTCCTGACCAACTTCCGCAAGCAGTACGACGAGGAGATATCCGCCGCCGCGACTGCAAGAGGCATGACGATGGACCAGGTCGTAACGGTCGCTTCGATCCTTGAAAAAGAGGGCTACGGCGAAGAGCAGATGAGGCAGGTCGCGTCCGTCATCTATAACCGTCTGGGCGACAGCGCGTCGGGCTACGCGTATCTGGGCTGCGACTCCACCGGAGCCTATATCACAGACATCGCGCCCGAGATACTGTCCGAGGAGAGAAAGAGCGTGCTCGTGCTCGGCTACGACTCGTATCAGCACGCGGGGCTTCCGGTCGGTCCGATATGCAGTCCCGGCCTTTCCGCCATCAAGGCGGCTCTCGATCCCGTCGATTCCGATTGGTACTATTTCTGCCACGACAAGAACAGGCAGATCTATCTCGCGGAGACCGAGGCGCAGCACAACAAGAACCTCAGCAACGTTTTAAGGGTCAACTCTGCGGGTGATTGATCCCCTGAGGGGCGATCAATGTTCAATGATCGATCGGCAATGAGCGGTGACGGCGGGCAGCGTCCGCCCGGAATTGCATATTTTTTGAACGTTTCACATTAGATCATATATATTTGGAGGAGTTTATGGCTACACGTTTATTTACATCCGAGTCGGTGACAGAAGGGCATCCGGATAAGATATGCGACCAGATATCAGACGCCGTTCTTGACGCGATGCTCACGCAGGACAGGAACAGCCGCGTCGCGTGCGAATCCATCGTCACCACCGGTATGGCGCTCGTTATGGGCGAGATCACGACAAAGGCTGTCGTCGACATCCCCGCTCTCGTCCGCAAGACCATCTGCGACATAGGCTTCAACGATCCCGCCTACGGCTTCGACGGCAACACCTGCGCCGTCCTTACCTCGCTTGACAAACAGTCGGCGGATATCGACATGGGCGTTTCGCGTTCCTTCGAGATGAAGAAGGGCGACGAGGACGAGTACAACCTTCACGGCGCCGGCGACCAGGGCATGATGTTCGGCTTCGCCTGCGACGAGACCGAAGAACTCATGCCAATGCCCATCTCGCTCGCGCACACGCTCTCCAGGAGGCTCACCGCCGTCCGCAAGAACGGCGACCTTAAGTATCTCAGACCCGACGGCAAGACTCAGGTTACCGTGAGATACGAGAACGACAGGCCCGTGAAGATCGACACCATAGTCGTTTCGACGCAGCACGATCCCGACGTGACGCAGCAGCAGATCAGGGACGATATGATCGAGCGCGTCATACTTCCCGCCATCCCCGCGGAGCTCATCGACTCTGACACGAAGTATTTCGTCAACCCGACCGGCCGCTTCGTCATAGGCGGTCCCGCGGGCGACAGCGGTCTGACCGGCCGCAAGATAATCGTCGACACCTACGGCGGCTACGCCGCTCACGGCGGCGGCTGCTTATCCGGCAAGGACCCGACAAAGGTCGACCGCAGCGCCACCTACGCGGCGCGCTACGTTGCCAAGAACATAATCGCGGCGAAGCTCGCGACGAAGTGCCAGATAGAGATAGCCTACGCCATCGGCGTCGCTCATCCCGTGTCCGTCCTCGTCGACACCTACGGCACCGGAAGAGTCTCGGATGAGATACTCTCCGCGGCTGTCAACAGAGTGTTCGACCTTCGCCCGCTCGCGATAATCGACAAGCTCGATCTCCGCAGGCCGATCTACACTCCTCTCGCGTCCTACGGCCAGATAGGCAGACTCGACGTCGATTCCCCCTGGGAGCGCACGGACAAGGCGGACGCCATCCGCGACGCGGTCGGAATGTAAAGACGCAGATCCTGCCGGTGACGGCAGGATCTGTTATTATCGGCGCCGAAGACTTAAAACCGAAGAACAGGCCCGGCGGCGCGGCCGCCCGATGTAACTGTATTGTAACGATTTTCCTGTTGACATCGACGTCCCCGGGGAGTATACTGTGCGGCGTCGAAGGGGAGCGTCCCTTCGGCCTAAAGTCGCGCCGCTGTCTGCGGCGCCCGGAAAGGCCGGTGATCGTCAATGGATGATTTCATCACCAACAAACCTCTCTCCGACAGGTTCCGATCCCTTATCGAAAAGGAGTTCGGCGAGGGAGAGATACTCTTCTGCATCGTGGGCGACCTGACGCTTAAAGGCGTTTCGGGCGAGTCGCTTACGGTTTTCACAGAAGAAAAGATCACGGCATTCGACGACTGCCTCGACGGGGGCAGGAGCGAGTGCCTTTATTCTGCGCTGGAGAGCCTGACTCTGAAGCGTCTGTACGGAAACGCCGAGCTCAAGGCCGTTCTCAAAGACGGCGAAAAGCGCGATCTGCAGCGCTTTACCTACGCGGCGGCGTCCGTGGGCGACGCGGCGGCGGAATTCGTGGATTCCTGCGTGGAGGACGGCTATTCGGAAGAGCTTATACCTCCCGTTCAGGCGGCGTTCGACAATCTGCGCTCGTTCTGCCCGAAGTGCGGCAAGAAGCTCTCGCATCCCGGCGCGGAATGCGTCAACTGCTCGGGCAAGGGCAAGATGTGGCGCAAGCTGTCCGTCTATATTAAGCCCGAGCGCGCGGCACTGACCGTCTGCATGCTGCTGTCCGCGGTGACGACGGTCATGTCGCTCGTGCCGCCGAAGATAACGCAGCTGATGATAGACGACGTGCTGCCCTCGCGCGACAGGACGAGGCTGCTCTGGGTCATAGCGGCGCTTCTGGCGACCTACGTGCTGCAGTACGCGCTCGGCGGGATAAGGGCGTATAAGCTTCGCATGAGCGGCGACAGGATAGTCACGAGCCTCAAAAAGGACATCTACGCCAAGGCGCAGTACCTGCCGATGAGCTTCTACGACAAGACCTCGACGGGCTCCGTCATAAACCGCATAAACTCCGACACCGTCGTGCTTCAGAACTTCGTGATGAAGATGACGCAGGAGGCGGTCGTGCAGGGCTTCCTGCTCGTCGGGCTCGTCGTGATCATGTTCGTCATGGACCCCAAGCTCGCGGTGCTGTCGCTTATCCCCGTGCCGGTCGTCGTTGTCGTCGGCAGGATCTTCGGCAAGGTCATCTCGCCGAAGTACCGCCGCATCTGGCGCCGCGCGGCGTCGATATCGACTCTGCTCGCGGACTCGGTGCCGGGAATAAGGGTGATCAAGGCGTTTTCGGGCGAGAAGAACGCTATCGGCAAATTCTCCGCCTACTGCGACGAATGGCTCAGGGAGGACAGAAAGGTCGCCTCTACCGCGGCGCTGTTCCCGGCACTCATCACCTTCCTCGTCACCTGCGGCTCGCTGATGATCTGGGGGCTGGGCGGCGATATGGTCATGCGCGAGGTCGGCGGCATAAGCGTCGGCAAGCTCGTTTCGTTCGTGACCTACGCGCAGATGTTCTATAACCCGGTCAACTTCTTCGCTAACCTGTCCGACTCCTATCAGAACACGATCGCCTCGGCGGAAAAGATACTCGATATCCTCGACGCCTCGCCGGAGAGCAATTTCGGTGAGGGCAATATCCCCGAGAGGATACAGGGGAGGATAGAGTTCCGCGGCGTCAACTTCTCGTTCGACCGTTCGAAAAAAATACTCTCGAACATCGACCTGACGATAGAGCCCGGCGATACCGTCGGTATAGTCGGAACGACCGGAGCGGGCAAATCGACGCTCATCAACCTGCTTCTGCGGTACTACGACGAGTACGACGGCGAGATACTCGTCGACGGGCAGAATATAAAGGATATAGACATAAACTACTTCCGCTCGCAGATAGGCTACGTCCAGCAGGAGCCGCAGATGTTCCGCGACACGGTGTTCAACAACATCGCCTACGGCAGCCGCGACGTCCACGTGGAGCAGGTCATAAGCGCGGCGGAGGTCGCGAACGCCCACGGCTTCATCTCGCGCATGCCCGACGCCTACGACACGATGCTCGGCGAGAGGGGAGTGGGGCTCTCCGGCGGCGAGAAGCAGCGCGTTTCCATCGCCCGCGCCGTCCTCAAGAACCCCGGCATACTCATCTTCGACGAGGCGACCGCTGCGGTCGACTCCGAAACGGAGAGCCTGATACAGGACGCCATCGACCGCCTTATCCGCGGCAGGACGACCATAATGATAGCGCACCGTCTGTCGACGCTGCGCAAGGCGAACAAGATAGTCGTCATGGACAAGGGCAAAATAATCGAGTGCGGCGCGCCCGCGGACCTGCTCGCGATGAAGGGCAAGTACTACAAGCTCGTCAACATCCAGACCATGGGCGAGGAGCTGCAGAGGCAGAAAGAAACGGAGAGGTTTGACTGATGTCGAGATATCTTAACGGAGCGTTCGTACGCTTTACCGAAAACGACAAGGTCTTTGTCGACGTCGAGTTCTACGGCGGCGAGAAATATACCGGCGCCGAGCTTCACCGCCTGTTCCCGATAAGCGGCAGGAACAAGTACATTTCCGTGCTTGACTCCGACGGGAACGAGATAGGCATAATCCGAGACGTCAACGACCTTGCGGGCGAGTCCAAGGAGGTCGTGGAGCGCGTGCTCGACAACTTTTATATGATACCCAAGATCACGCGGTTCATCAAGATGACCGAGAAGTTCAAGATCTGGATGTGGACGGCGGAAACGGACCGCGGCGTGTTCACGTTCGAGATACGCAACCATCTGACGGCGCTCAAGCCGCTGTACGACGGCCGCATCCTGATAAAGGACGCCGACGACAACCGCTACGAGATACCCGACGTGAACAGGCTCGACTCCAGAAGCCGCAAGATGATACTGCCGAATATATAATAAAGGCAATAACACAGAAAGGTGACAGATATGAAACTTATAATCGCGATAGTCAACAACGACGACAGCGCGGTCGTCTCGTCCGCCCTGACCAAGGAGAGTTTCAGCGTGACCAAGCTCTCCACCACCGGCGGCTTCCTGCAGGTGGGCAACACGACCTTCCTTATCGGAGCGCAGGACAGCGAGGTCGGCAGGGCAAAGGAGATAATCCGCAAGTATTCCATGACGCGCACCCACACCGCCCTCACCACCGACTCGTTCGGCAAGGGCCTGCGCGACGGCGACCTCGCGAAAGAGGTAAAGGTCGGCGGCGCGACAGTGTTCGTCCTCAGCGTGGACGAGGCGGAAAAATTCTGAACCGGCGATGGGGTTTCGCGCCCTGCCGCACGTTTTCAGTCTTCTGAAAAAGCGCTTCGCGGTAAAGCGGAAGCGCTTTTTTATAACGGGCGCGCGAAGCGCGCGGGGCAAACGCCGCTTTTACGCCGGCTCCGCCGTCAGAAAAACAGCGAAACGCCCGATGCCGCCAGCAGAACGTACGTCACGGTCATGAATGTCTTCGCGCTGAGCTTTTTCGACAGGAACGAGCCGAGGAATATGCCGCAGGCGAATACGGCGCAGGCGGGCAGGAAGATCTTCAGCGTGTCCGCCGTCCACAGACCCAGGCGGATATCGTCAACGAGTATCACGGTGTTGAGGACAGCCCAGACGCCCGAGAGCGTCGCGCGGAACGAGTTCTTCGACTTCGCTTTCGAGGTCATATAGCCGACGACGAGCGGACCGCCGCATACGTAAACGCCGTGGATCATGCCCGCGGCGACGAGCATCGGATAGGACAGCCACGACGGCAGGGGAGAGGCGGCGCCGCCGCTTTCGCCCCTGTCCTTTTTTGTTTTTTCACGTATCATCTTCACGACGCCGAGTATGCCGACCGCGAGGACGACCGCGCCGAGGATATACCTCGTCAGCCTCTGAGCGCCCGCGAGGTAACCCTTGACGAAGAAGCCCCCCGCGACGCCCGCCAGCATTATGAGGGTTATTTTAAGGAATTCCTTTTTGTCGAGGTCCTTGCGGTACAGGAACAGGATGACGACGCCGGAGAGCAGGCCCAGCGCGTTGAGTATCGGCTTTGCCGTCGCGAGACCGACGAGCGTCATGGATACGGGCATCGCGAGAACGGTACCGGCGAAGCCGGTCACGCCCTGTATGATATTGGTAAGGAAAATGACGGCGAGAAACAGAACCGTGCGGACAGGATCGGTCAAAAATATCGTCTTCTTTCAAATAAGATAGCGATTTATTGATCGGCAATGCACGATCAAATGTGCAATTTGCAATGTTCAATGTTCAATGGACGGAGGGGCTTCGCCCCTCACCCTTTTATATGGGGTTAGAGTTTAGGGTTATGACGCGCTTCGGGTGCGGGTTCAGCACATCGGTAAGTGGAAAAGCTCAGCACATAGGTAAGTAAAAGGTTCAGCACATAGGTAAGCCTTAAGGTATAATGGCCACGAAAGAGGTGGAGATTATGCCATGGAAGGAAACCGACAAAATGGA
>JAFRXS010000130.1 GCA_017443405.1 Clostridia bacterium
GATAGACCGTCCGGGCGCGAGGCCGGCGGAGGTCGTGGACGAGGTGCTCGACCTGTTCATCGAGCTCGGCGCGGAGGAGGATCAGCTCGACTTCCCGGTGGTGTACGCCTCCGCGAGGGACGGCTACGCTTCCCTCGATCCCGAGGTCCGCTCGGGCGACATGCAGCCGCTGTTCGACTCCGTACTCGAGAACATCGACCCGCCCGAGGGCGACCTCGAGGGCCCGACGCAGGTACGTTTTTCGAGCCTCGACTACGACGACTACATCGGGCGCATCGGCGTCGGCAGGGTCGAGCGCGGCAGGATCCGCACCGGTCAGCCGGTCGTGCTCTGCCACAGCGACGGCACCTTCGAGAACGTCAGGATCTCCCGCCTTTATCAGTTCGAGGGCCTCAGGAGAGTCGAGGTCGAGGAGGCGCTCATGGGCGACCTCATCGCCGTTTCGGGCATTTCGACGCTGAGCATCGGCGAGACGGTCTGCGACCCCGCGAAGGTCGAACCGCTGCCATTCGTCAAGATAGACGAGCCGACCATCTCGATGAACTTCCTCGTCAACGACAGTCCGTTCGCCGGCCGCGAGGGCAAGTACGTCACGTCGCGCAACATCCGCTCGAGGCTTTTCAAGGAGGTCGAGACCAACGTCAGTATGCGCGTCGAGGAAACGGACTCCACGGATACCTTCAAGGTCTCCGGCAGGGGCGAGCTGCATCTGTCGATACTCATCGAGGAGATGCGCCGCGAGGGCTACGAGTTCCAGGTATCGCGTCCGCAGGTCATCTACAAAAGGGACGCGGACGGCAGGCTCCTCGAGCCCGTCGAGCTGCTCATAGTTGAGGTGCCGGGCGAATACGTCGGCGCCGTCATGGAAAAGATAGGCTCCCGCAAGGGCGAGCTCGAGAATATGGGCGACCGCAACGGCGGCATGACGCACCTTGAGTTCAGGATACCCGCGAGAGGGCTCATCGGCTACCGCAGCGAGTTCATGACCGACACCAACGGCTACGGCATCATGAACAACCTCTTCCAGGGCTACGAGCCGTTCAAGGGCGAGATAAGGACGCGCAACAACGGCTCCATCGTGTCCTTCGAATCGGGCGAGAGCACCGGCTACGGCCTGTTCAACACGCAGATCCGCGGCAGACTCTTCATCGGTCCGGGCGTCGAGGTCTACGAGGGCATGATCATAGGCGAGAACGCCAAGGACGAGGATATCGTCTGCAACGTCTGCAAGAAAAAGCAGCTCACCAACACCCGCGCTTCCGGCTCGGACGAAGCTTTAAGGCTCGTCCCCCATTCGGAGCTGTCGCTCGAGCAGTGCATGGAATTCATCAAGGACGACGAGCTGCTTGAGGTCACGCCCAAGTCGCTGCGTATGCGCAAGACCATCCTCGGCAAGGAAGCGCGCCTAAAGAGCGAGCACAGAAAGAAATAAGCGGAACGGATAAGTGAAGAAGGAATATCTGCAGGTCGGAAAGATAACCGCGCCGCACGCGCTCAAGGGCGACGTGCGGTTCGAGATGTGGTGCGACGGCATAGATTTCCTCAAACGCTTCCGCACGCTTTATTTCGATGAAAAGGGGCTGTCGCCCGTCAGGGTCACGGCGTGCAGGCAGCTGGGCAACATGGCTCTGCTGTCGCTTGAGGGCGTCGACGACGTCGACGCCGCACGCGCCCTTCGCAATAAAGTGCTTTATATAAAACGCGCCGACGCCGATCTGCCGGACGGCTTCTGGTTCATCGAGGAGCTGAAGGGCTGCGAGGCGTACGACGCGGACGACGGCAGGCTCTACGGCGTCGTGACCGACGTTTTCGAGACCGGCGCGAACGACGTCTGGCAGATAACGAAGGACGGTACGGACTATCTCGTCCCCGCGATAAAAAGCGTCGTCGCTTCGGTCGATATCGACGCGGGCCGCGTCGGGATACGCCCGATGAAGGGGATATTCTGATGCGCTTCGTGTTCATGACTCTTTTCCCCGATATGTGCCGCGCGGTCTGCGAGACCAGCATCATCGGCAGGGCGGTAAAAAAAGGCGCCGTGAGCGTCTGTTATTACGACATCAGGGATTATACCGTAAGCAGGCAAAAGCGCGTCGACGACGCGCCCTTCGGCGGCGGCCGCGGCATGCTGATGCAGGCGCAGCCGATAGACGACTGCTTCAACGCGGTCTGCGCCGACCTCGGCCGCAGGCCTCACCTTATTTTCATGAGCCCGCGCGGCAGGGTCTTTACCCAGGAGAGGGCGAAGGAGCTCGCGAAAAAGGACGACGTCGCTTTTCTCTGCGGGCACTACGAGGGAGTCGACCAGCGCATAATCGACAAGCTCGTCGACGAGGAGATATCGGTCGGGGATTACGTCGTGACGGGAGGCGAGCTGCCCGCGCTCACGGTCTGCGACGCCGTCGCGAGGATGTGCCCCGGCGTGCTGCGCGACGAGGAGGCCGTGACTCTCGAGAGCCACTGGGACGGCGTCCTTGAATACCCGCAGTACACACAGCCCGCCGTTTACGGCGGAGTCGCCGTGCCGGAGATACTTCTTTCCGGCGATCACGCCGCTATCGCGAAGTACAGGCGGCGCGAGGCGCTGAAGGCGACGCTTGAGCGCAGACCCGACCTGCTGCGCACGGCGGAGCTTTCATTCGAAGACGTTCAGACTCTTATTTCGTTAAGAAGGGAGATGCAGCAAGATGAACCTGCTGAGTAAGATAATAGCGGCGTTCGAGGTGTTCGCCCTCTGCGTCGGACTCGGAGTGGGCGTAGCCTGCCTGAGGGAACCGTCGTCCGGAGAGATAGCCGGCCCGGCGGAGACCGATCCCGGCTTCGTCCGTATAACGACCGCGACCGGCGACGCCTCGACCGAGCCGGGGACCACGGCTGCCGTCATCACGACCGCGCCTCCCGCCACCGTGCCCGAGGGCACGAAGATGATGTATCTGACCTTCGACGACGGCCCGTCCAAGAACACGCCGAAGATACTCAAGATACTCGCCGACTACGGCGTCAAGGCGACGTTTTTCGTGATACATCACGACGAGTCCTACTATCAGCAGTACCTGATAGACACGCTCGCGCAGGGGCACGCTCTCGCGCTGCACTCCTACACCCACGACTACGGCAGGATCTACAGCTCGACCTCCGCCTTCTGGTCCGACCTTACCAAACTGCACGACGAGATACAGCAGCTCACCGGTCAGGATATCCGCATCACGCGTTTCCCGGGCGGCAGCAGCAACACGATAAGCGCGAGTTACTGCGACGGCATCATGACCGAGCTTACCGATGCGATGGAGTCGCGCGGCTATCAGTATTTCGACTGGAACTGCGAGGACGGCGACGCCGACGGCAACACGATGTCGACCGAGTATATAATCAATCACGCGCGCTCGAGCGCGAACACGGAGTCGGAGCATCTCATCATGCTCTGCCACGACACGGACGCCAAGTCCACCACGGTCGACGCTCTGCCGAGCATAATCGAGTATTTCAGGGATCAGGGCTATTCCTTCGGCGCTCTGGATTTCAACAGCTACCCCGCGCATCACGGAGTGAACAACTGATATGACGTTAAGAAAGATCGATCCGATACCCAAATTCGACCGCGCCGTCTGGATCGCGGTCCGCGTCGCGCTGCTCGCGTTCTCGATACACGGGATGCTGCGCAACTCCGTCACCGAGTACTTGATGGGGCTGTTCTCGATAGCCTTTTCCCATCTTTGGGACCTTTTCCAGCTCCTCGGCGGCAGGTCGTTCATGACGAGACTGTCCCACACCTCGCAGACGATGCTCAATATCTTCATCATCTTCGGCTGCATCGTCGTGCCCTATTTCAACAAGTACACCAATATCCTCTGGCTCAATTCGATAGAGCATTTCGCGTCCGGCTTCCTGGCGACCTGGTTCGCCTACGATTTCGCGATGTGCATGCAGGGCAAAAAGCGCCACCTCAGCCCCGCCCTGGCGACGATGTTCGCTCTGTTCTTCTCGATGGCTCTCTCGCTCGCGTGGGAGTTCTACGAGTTCACGATGGACCGCGTCTACGGCTACACGCTGCAGAAGTCCGTCCTGCTGTCCGAGGTCGGCCTCGTCGACACGATGAGCGACCTGATCTTCTGCACGGTCGGCTCGCTGATCGGCATGTTCATCACCGCGTTCTGGCACGCCGGCATCATCGGCCCCGACCGCAAGAACCGCCGCCCGAAGGAGATCGAGCGCATGAAGCGGGACAAGCAGGAGGAGCTGGAGTTTCTTGCTGCGGAGGCGAGCGCAGAGCGCAATTAGCAATTAGCAATGCGCATTGCGGCGACGGCTGCTCCGTCGAAGTGATACTGCTGCAGTGATATGCGCTTCGCGCGTGATATGTGCCTTCGGCGCGTTGAGGGAGGGCTTTGCCCCTACCCATTTGAATATAACAACGCGAAGCGTTCCGAAATTGCACATTGAACATTGAACATTGCACATTGAGGTAAGTCCATGGCAACAAAAATCATCATCCCCCTTATATGTATCGCCGCGGTCGTCGCGGCGGCGGCAGTCTGCGCGCTCGTCTTTTACACCGGCAGGTTCCGTATGCCCGCCGGCTTTACCGTGACCGCGCATTCCGGCTGCATGGGCCTGCCGGACAATTCCGTCGAGGCTATGGAGGCGGGCGTCGCGGCGGGAGCGTCCATCGTCGAATTCGACCTCAATTATACGAAGGACGGTGTTCCCGTGCTGTCGCACAACGCGCCGGAGGGCGACTGCCCGCCCGTGACGGACGCTTTCGCGTTCCTGCGCGAGCATCCCGATATCAAAGCCAACGTCGACGTCAAGAGCGTCGATTATCTCGAGAAGATACCGCCCCTCGCCGAGAAGTACGGCGTGACGGATCAGATCTTTTTTACCGGAGTGGGGGAGGACTGGGTCCCCGCCGTCCGCGAAAAATGTCCCGGCATACCGTACTACCTCAATACGACGGTCCCGCGCGCCGCGGATATCGAGACCCTCGCCGATAAGGTCGAAAAGCTCGGCGCCGTCGGCGTGAATATCAACTTCGCCTGCCTGACGCGCCGCCTGACCCGCGTTTTCCACGCCCGCGGCCTGCTCGTTTCCGCCTGGACCGTCAACGTCAGACCGCAGGCGCGCTACGTCCTCGCCGCCGGCCCCGATAACGTCACCTCGAGAAAACCGGATATGATCGTCTCGCTCCTCGCGGAATAAGCCCCGTCGGAAAAACGTCCGCTGACTGAGGAACAGCAACAGCGACAGGAAAAAAATTCGGAATTCGGAATTCGGAATTCGGAATGAGGAATTATGAGGGAGAATGCGATAAAGGATAAAAGCAAGGCGTTTGCGCTTCGGATCATAAAGCTTTATAAAAGATCATAAAACTGCTGACCTCGATCACCAAAACTCAAAATGGCTGATTCCGCATTCCATATTCTACATTCAACATTACACGACGCACCGCGACGTAACCGCCGCGGTATTTTTTATGCCACTTTTATGCCACTTTCTGTGCCACTTGGGCTTTTTCACTCATTTGACTTGCCAATATCCCTTTTTGTTGCCTCCGACGCGTTCATTTTTCGAGGTCTTCCGTTTTTTCGATAAGAAATCCGGCTGATGAAATAGCCGTTGATTTTCCCTTTCCGCTTATGCTATAATGATTTCGCCACACAATCGAATACTTTTGGACTCTATCGGGATGCGTTTTTCCTTCTGGTAAAAATGCATACTCTCTTTTTGGCATTCCGTAAGTCCAAAGGTTGTGTGGCGCAATCGGAGTTATGCGTTTTTCGGTGCGTAGCTCCGGCTGCGCACTTTTTATTTTACAGATGACGCTGAAAAGGCATAAGAAATTACGGATGAAATCGTGATTCTTTCGGACGATAGAGCAAGATCGGTTAGAAATAAAGAATAATAAAGAGGGGGCAAAAAATGAAAGATATTGAGAAAAAGCAGGTCGAAATGCATGCGGATTTTTTTGACCGATGCGATTTTGCAATCCAGAATGGTCATTACCTTGAGGCGATTTTGATGGAATATGCTGCGATAGAATCAAGGCTTGAGTCGATTTGCGGCGTTCTTGGTTTACCTTGTGGCAAAAAATGCCGGTACAGAAAAGACATAAAGATAGGCACAAGGATCGAATGCCTCCGGGTATACAGGAACAAGAATAAAAACATTTTTTCCAAATCGAAGTTGCCCAGTAACTTTTTTACTAATAACGGGGAACTAAAGACTTGGATCGGCGAGCGGGATATACGTGTCCATGGCCTCTACAAGGATGGAGATTCTTTCCGTGAAAAGATGGAAAAGAATAAGGAACTATCTATAGAAGGCAAATATTATGCAAGGCTTTTATAGAATGAGGCAAAACGACTTCGTCGAATAAGAGCGAATCATGTTGATTTGCTTAATGATGCTGTTACCGGTTGCAAGAAAAACACAAGATGTTATGCTTATGAAGGAGTGTAACAATGTCCATCTTCAATTGTAAAATGTGCGGAGGCACGATCGAATTTGAGTAGGGCGCGACCGTCGGAGTTTACGATCCATGCGGTGCGTAGAAGCCTCTGCAGCGACCGACCATATCGGCAGAACGGTCATGAAGAATCAATGATTTATGTGAAGTATTATTTAAGGAGAGCATTATGACTCTGAACAAAAAAAGAGTTCTTTCGTTTATTCTGTCTGCGGTAATGCTTTTGACGATGATTCCCGTCGGCGTGTTCGGCGCGGAGATTATCGACAGCGGCAAGTGCGGTATATCCGTCACCTGGACGCTCGACTCGGACGGTCTGCTGACGATAAGCGGGACCGGGGAAATGGACTCGCATCCTTATCCGAAGGATTCGGTCGTCAGTGTCGTTATCGGTAACGGCGTTACGAGTATCGGCGACAGTGCTTTTTACGAATGCTCCGGTCTTACGAGCGTAACTATCGGCAACGGCGTTACAAGTATCGGAGACTATGCTTTTTACCGCTGCTCCGGTCTTACGAGCGTAACTATCCCGGACGGCGTTACGAGTATCGGCGAGGGCGCTTTTTACGGCTGCTCCGGTCTTACGAGCGTTTACTATACCGGTACCGAAGCGCAGTGGAACGCAATCACGATTAATATGGGTAACAATCCCTTGATAAAAGCGACAAAGCATTTCAACGCTTCTTATTCCGAACCGACGACAGAACCGACGACTAAGGCGGCTCATATAACGTCTTATTCCGTTGGGGACGAGATTGAATTCGGCTGGTATCCTCAATCGGAGGTAAAGGACAGCGCGACGATTGAAGCGCTGAACTCCACTATTGGCGGTGAATGGATTTCATACGGTTATTATTCGGGAACTGGCGACTGGGATGACGGCGATATGACGCCCGACGACTATATGTATTATAAAGACGTGATGTATTCCGGAAGTAAATACAGAGCCGTCTTGTTTGATAAATCTAGGCCTTTTTGCACCGGCTCTAAGTCAAGCACATACCAAGGGACTAATGGATATTACGCACACACAATCTACTGGTTCAAATACGAGCCCATAGTCTGGACAGTACTTGACCCCGCAAAAGGGCTTGTCGTCAGCAAAACGATACTCGATTCGCAGGCTTATAATAACACGGTATATTACGAAGGCGGTAATTATTATCAAGACAAAACAAAGACTTATTACGCCAATAACTACTGTGAGAGCAGTATAAGGAAATGGCTGAATTCGAATTTCTTCAATACAGCTTTCTCCGCGGCTCAGCAAAACATCATTCAGTATACCGATCTCGATAACTCTGCGTATTCTTCTTCATATTCACAGTACGACAGCCGGGCGTCGAGCGACAAGATATATCTGTTATCTTACTCGGATATGCTCGATACGAGCTACGGCTATCCTTCAAGCATTGGCTCGAGCCCGGCAAGACGGGCGTCGGGCTCCGATTACGCGAAGTCGCAGGGGTTGTATGTTGGCTCAAGCTACGGAACCTCCGTCCGTTGGCTTCGTTCTGCCAGCGGTTATTCTAAGAACGCCAGCAACGTCAACAGCGACGGCGATGTCCGCGGCTACTACTGCCTTGTCAACTACACCGACTACGGCGTAGCACCCGCATTAAATATTGATCTGTCTTCGGACATCTTTCAATCCTCTCCCGGTGATCTCATAGGAGGAAACGCATCGGGATCGCAGACGACGCAGCCGACGTCGGAACCCGCGACACAACCCACGACGGAAGAACCGACGACAGAGGTTGTTCAGATAACGTCCTATTCCGTCGGCGATGAGATCGAATTCGGTTGGTATCCGCAATCAGAGGTCAAGGACTCCGCGACGATTGAAGCGCTGAACGCTGTCGATGGTGAATGGGTATCGTATAGGTATTACTCCGGTACGGGCTCCCCGGGGGACGGGAATATGGCTCCCGAAGATTACATGTATTATAAAGACGTGATGTATTACGGCTGCAAATACAGAGCTGTTTGGTTCACAAGATACAGACCTTATAAAACCGGCTATACAGCGACGGATTTTGCATCAAGGACATACCAGAAGACCAACGGTTATTACGTAAACACAGTCTACTGGTTTAAATACGAGCCCATAGTCTGGACTGTGCTGGACCCGGCAAAGGGGCTTGTTGTCAGCAAGACGATACTTGATTCTCAGGCTTATAATAACACAATATCTAGAATATATGACAATTATCAAATATATAACAATTATCAAGATAAAACAAAGACGTATTACGCAAACAACTATTACGAAAGCAGCATAAGAAAATGGCTGAACTCCGACTTCTTCAACTCTGCTTTTTCCGCCGCCCAGCAGAATATCATACATTTTACTGATCTTGATAATTCTGCGTATTCTTCATCATACCCGCAGTATGACAGTCAGCCGTCGAGCGATAAGATATACCTGCTGTCTTACTCTGATATGCTCAATACGAGCTACGGTTATTTTTACAGCGGTTTCGCGGTCGTCGGCTCGGCGGACAAGGCAAGAAGAGCCTCTTCCTCCGATTACGCAAAGTCGCAAGGAGGGAACTCTATTCGTTGGCTGCGCTCTGCCGGCTGGGGTTCCGGATATGCCTGCTTCGTCACCCCATCCGGCGAAGTCCACTACTCTGACTACTATGACAACGACTACGACATCAGCAAAATTTGCGGTGTAGCCCCTGCTATGACTGTAGATTTGACTAGTGATCTAATCATAAAGTCGACGACCGAGCCGACGACAGAACCTACTACCGACCCCACGACACAACCAACGTCGGAAGCACCCACGACGCAGCCGAGGATCGAGCCGACCACCGTACCTCTGTCGCAGCCTACGACACGACCCACGACGGATGCGTCGACGGCAGAGATGCCTACAACTGAGATGCCGTTGACGGAAGAACCGACGACGCAGCCGAAGACAGAGCATACTACACAAGCTGCCGAACTGCCGACGACCCGCCCTGCCGCAGGTCCGACGACGCCTCCCTCCGAGGAGCCCATAACCCAGCCGACCGATGAGCCGATTGCTCCGACGACGACCGTCCCCGGAGACGACTCCACAACCGAACCGACAACTCAGGCGCCGAACACCGAGTCTACTACGCTGCCGAATACCACAGAGCCCGAAAAACCGGCGATACCGGATAATATCTTTGAGAATCCGGACGAAGGCAATATCAATTCGGCAGAGACTTCCGGAGAAATAAAGTATTCTTCAAAGGCGGCGCTCACAAAGTCGCGGCTCGTAATGGCGATAGAAGGTTTTGAGGGCGCCGTAGTTACCGTGAAGGACAAGGACGGCAACGGGCTCGACGGCGACGCGGCCCTCGGAACGGGCTCGACCGTAACGGTCACGCTCGGAAACGCGTCCGTGACCAAAACGGTGGTATACCTCGGCGACGTGGACGGCGACGGGAACGTCAACGCCGTTGACGCGAGGCTCGCTCTTCGCGCCGCGGCGAAGCTCGATACGCTCGTAGGCGCGTTTGCCGCGGCAGCCGACCCCGATTCTTCGAACACCATCAACGCCACCGACGCCCGCATGATACTCCGCGCGGCGGCGAAGCTCGACGACCCGGCGACCTGGCTCGCGACGGCGTGACCGACGGCGATATATAGATAAAAAACGACCCTCCGCAGATTCCCGGCGGAGGGTTCGTCGATTCCTTTGCCTTTTTCTGTAATTATAAGAACTGCGCCATATAGACCGGTACGCACAGAGTGTCGGTATCTTTCACAAGGTCTTTCGTGAAAACAAGATACTTCTGCAGTATCCTACCTGAATACTTTTCAAAAAACCTGTCCATCGAAACGTGCGTCTTGTATCCGGAGGATTTTACCTCTATCGGACAGATCTTGTTTTTTCTCGTCAGCAGAAAATCGATCTCATAATTATGGTGGGACTCTTCATTTCGAAAAGTATGATAGAAAAGCCGGTCGCCGTTTGCCGCGAGGATCTGCGCGACCGCGTTCTCGTACAGATATCTGAGATTCGCGCTGAGCTTATCGTTCAGCAGCTTTTCGTAGATCACGTTTTCCGTGAAGTCGCGGTTCCTGAACATGAGCGTCACGAAAAGCCCCGTATCGCAGACGTACATTTTGAATACGGACAGGTCCTTGGTCGCGGACAGTCCGGCGTTCGGGTCCGACGCGTTGTAGGAGATCAGAACGGTTTTTGAGTTCTCCATTTCGGAAATGATCTCGGGCAGCCTGGGCGTCCTTTTCGATTTCAGTACGCTCGAGGCCTGGTACCTCGACGCGTTCCTGTTCAGCTGGGCGGGTATGGCGTCGAACAGGGCCGAGGCTCTGCCTGAAGGATCGAACTTCCTGAAATCTTCTTCGTACAGAGCCAGGATGTCCCTTTTTATGAGATCGACTTTTTTGAAATTGTTCGTTTCTATGTATTCCGAAACAGCCTGCGGCATGCCGCCGACGAGCATATACAGCCTGAAATCCCGCATGAGCCGCCTGTTAAGGGTCTGCCCGACCGGCTTTCTGCTCTCGAAACAGCTGCGGATAAGCGATATCGTCGACGTATCCCCCAGCGCCCAGAGGAATTCCTCATAATCCATGGGGTACATGCCGAGCTTTCGTTCCTCGCTCGGTATCAGTATGCCCTTGACGTTTTTTTTGATCGAGAGAAGTGAGCCGGTCTCTATATAGTCATAGCGGCGGTCCTGCACCAGCGATTTGATCGCCTGCCTTGCGAGCGGGAACAGCTGGACCTCGTCGAATATGATCAGCGATTTCCGTTCGACGAGGTCGACCCGGAACAGCAGCTGCAGTTGAAGGAAAAAATAGTTCAGATCGGAAATGTCTTCGAACAGGTCCTTCACTGCCTGAGACGCCGTCGAAAAATCTATCAGGATATAGCTCTCGTATTCGTGCTCGGCAAATTCCCGCGCTACGGTTGACTTACCGACACGCCGCGCGCCTTCTATCATCAGCGCGGTCTTGCCGTCCGACTCGTTTTTCCAGTCAAGCATCCGGTCGTAGATCTTTCTCCTGAACATGCACGCACCTCCGTATCGCAATTTTTATTTCGCGAAAACATCGCAAATGCGCAAAATGTTTTCGGCTAAAAACGCGCAAAATCGCAATTTCTTTTGCTCAATTATATCACAAAATCGCAAATTGTCAAGCCGTCTCGGGCGATTTTTGGCGGCGCGGCGCTAAGGCATAAGCCTGTCTCCTGGGACGTAAACGTCCAGAACGCGCAGGTCCGAGCCGGAGCAGAGCTCCTTGAGCGATCCGTTTTCCGGGTCGAAGCGGAAGACTGTCGTGGAGGTACCGCCGTCGGCGTCGTATTCGACCGAGACGAAGGTCCGATAGGCGGGGACGTCGAATATCTCCATCCTGCGGATCGCGCGGTCAGAAGCGGCGGCGACGGCGAGGAAGACCGCTTTTCTTTCTTCGGTGACGGGAGCGGGGGAGCCGTCGGAAAACAACAGCTCGGTTTTGACAACGTACGCTTCGGTCGCGCCGTTTTCTTCGCGGTAAGCGAAACAGTCGGCGTCCGCGCTCACGCCGCCGTAGCCTCCGCCCGGCGCGTCGGGCTTCTGCCGCAGTGTTCCGTCGGTCAGTATCTTATAATAAGCCAACTCGCCTTTTGCATTCTCCGCGAGCAGCTCCACACCGGCGGGCTTGCCGGTTTTCGGAACGGTCAGCAGGCAGACGGCGGCGACCGCCCCGGCGAGCGCGGCGGCGACGGATATCCAAAACGGCGCTTTTTTGCAGTTTTTCATAAGTGACCCCGGTGCTGAATTAAAGTGTACTTTATTTTAGCACCAAAAACCGTTTTTATCAATGCTCGGGAACAATAAAAACGGCGTCGGCATGCCCGAATAATAAAACAGCGAACCGATCGGGGACCGGCTCGCGTTATTTGAGTTTTGGTTTTGGTTTATCGGCTTCCGCCTTCGATGACGGTGAGGCCGGCGGTGTTTTTGAACGAGATGAGGGCGGTGGAGGACTTTTCGTCCCATTCGAGCGCGGCGGGGACGCTTACGGGGGCGGGGGCGCCCTCGGCGGGTGTGACGGTCACCGTGACTTCCGACGGTTTTGCCGGGAGCTTAAGGCGCACGACTGCCTCGCAGGACGCGCCGCGGCCCTTGAACGTGAAGCCGTTTTCGTCCGCCGAAAACTCCTCGGCGCGGATCGACGTGCCGATTATCCCGCTGTCGCGGCCAGCTATTCTGTCAAGGTCATAGAGAACGGCGTATTCGCCGGGACGGACGGTCTTTTCGGTGACGATCGGCAGCCTCGGGTCGAGCATATCGGCGAAAAGCCCGGTATGGACGAAGGGCTCGGCGCTTTCGCACTCGTCCATGACCGCCGTTATGCGGTAATCGCCGCGGCGCAGGGAGATGTAGTTTTTGTCGAGCTTCACGCCGAGGAGTTCCCCGGCGAGCTTGCGGTAGGCGTCGCTCAGGTCCTTTTCGACGCAGAAGTCGGCGGGGCTCT
Organism: Clostridia bacterium; assembly: GCA_017443405.1. Classification (GTDB taxonomy): domain Bacteria; phylum Bacillota; class Clostridia; order Oscillospirales; family Acutalibacteraceae; genus RGIG2893. Next base: position 12,935 of record JAFRXS010000130.1, read on the forward strand.
GCCTGAGGATCACGAAACGCCCCTTGCCGCAGGCGTATTCGCCGTTCGCGTCGGCGGGCAGACCGAGCTGCTCGAGAAGATGCTCGAGCGCGGTGGGGTAGCTGTTCGCGCCGGTGTTCCACCACGATCTTATCTTGTGGTACGGGTCGACGCCGTCGCCGACGTAGACGAGCGTCCCGCCGCCGCGCACGTAGTTCGCGAGGGCGATGTTCACGTCCGCGCCCTGAGGCTTCATGAATTCGTAGCTCAGCACGAGCAGCTTATAGCCGTCGAGGTAGCGCGGATAGCGCGTGACGTTCTCGAGCTGTACCGGGCGCACGGGCAGGCCGCCCTTGAGCAGCGGCAGCGCCTGACCGTAGAACAGCGGAAGGGCGAGGGACTGATAAAAGTCGAGCCTGTCGCCCGTGGTCAGAGCCTTTTCGAGCCCGACCTCGTAGTTCGCGTGCGAGACAAGGTCTATTTTGCCGACCGGGGCGTAGCCCGATCTGTCGGCGAGGACGTCGTCCGGGAAGTCGCGCTGGAACATCGCTGTGTCGGAGATGAACACGCCCGCCTCAGGCATCTCGCCCGCGTATTCGAAATCGTCCGTTTCCAGCGTGCCGAGGAACTGGAAGATATTCATCAGCAGCGTGCGGTAATCCTCCGGTATCGGCGTCGCGTCCGGGGCGCCGCTTGGGTACTTCATGTCGGGCGAGAACACGCGGCGAGGCCACGGGGCGCACTGGAACCTGTTTATACGCGGCTGCAGCAGCGAGCCTACGAGCGTCTGCACGTAGTTGTAACGGTAGCTGTCCCACCCGTAGTCGGGCCTGTCCTCTATCGGGTCGTTGTCGAACCACATCGTCCTGCCCGTCCCGCGGACGAGCTCCTGCATCACGCCGTACTCGAGGAACGCCGTTTCGAAGGTGCGTTCTTTGTAAACGCCGTTGTAGACGTTCGCTTCGCGGCTCGTGCCCATCCATATCTGCGCCTTGTAGCCGTCGAGCGACGGCACGTCGGTCAGCGTCCCCTCGGGGCTCATGACCTTCCACTGCGTGTAGTTGAGCAGACTGTGCGTCGGCACGTAGAAGCGCAGCACGCGGCCGTAAACGGCGAGGGCGTACTCCCTGAGCTCCTGGCTCACGCGCTCTATCGCGCGGCGGTAGAGCCACGCCTTGAGGCGGGCGACCTTGTAGTGAGCGTCGACGTTCTCGTGCGGCGCGACCCACGGCTCGTGATAGAAAAGCAGATATTCCCGCTTGAACGCCTCGCTGTAGCCCGCGGGGTTGAGGTATTCCGGCTCCTCGACGTGTATCGCGACGACGCCCGCGTCGACCGCCTTTTTGAGCTTTTCGATGAGGAAGTTCGTATAGGCGACGCTCGGGCAGATATAGCCGGTGGAATGGACGAACTCGCCTGTGATCGAGCCGTCGCGGCTGCGCTGTATCTCGTCGCGGTGGTCCCTGCCGTCCCATCTGCCCTCGATGAAGTCCTCGTAGCCGCCCCACGCGATGCCTGTCATCAGGTGGACGACGTAGCCGCGGTCGCGGTATTTTCTGATCCTTTCCTCCATATCCGCGCCGACGCCGTAGACGCAGACGAAATCCGTGCCGAAATCGGTCTCCGGCAGCAGGGGAGCGCTCTCCTGCACACAGGTGCGCTCCTCCTCGCGCCTTCTGATATATGGCATTGAGTTCATTCCTTTCCGTTTCGGTTTGTCCGGACGCATTATAACACAGGATAAACCTGTCCTCAAGAGGAAAAACAAAAATCGCGGACCAAAGCCCCTGAATAACGCCGCGCCCGTTCGTGCTGACCATGAAAACGCATAAAAAACCGGCGCGTTCCGCTTTGGATCGCGCCGTATCTTTACGGGAAGTTAAGGATGGAAACAGGTCCGATCAGTCGATGTCGACCTGGACCATGTCGTCGCGGCGGTTGGCGACCGCGCGCATGATGGCGCGGAGCGCGTTGGCTATCTTGCCCTGCTTGCCTATGACGCGGCCCATATCGTCGGCGGCGACATGCAGATGGTAAACGACTATACCCTGATCGTTGGGCTCGTCGGCAGTGATCTCGATGGCTTCGGGTTCGTCAACGAGGCCTCTGACCATTTCTCTGAGCAGCCCTGCGTAATTGATTTCTTCCATGATTTGATCCCTTCTTAAAGTGCGGCGCCTCGCGCTCGCGTAATACTATTTTTCCGGCCTCCGTGCAGTTCGCGCGGTACGACCGATAAAATAACGACGTGCGTTATTTTGCACTGCGGCCGGGGAGCTGCGCTCCCCGCCGTTTCCCGGTGTCAAAACCCTCCGCGACCGAGCGCGGCCGAACCAGACGTCAGCCGCGGTCCGAAGCGGTCGGGACAAGGACCTTTTCCGGGGGACGTAAGATCTTTCGATCTGTTTTCCGATCTGCGGTATCAGTCTATGATGCCGCTTTTTTTGAGCAGAGCCCTGACGGTGTCCGTGGGCTGCGCGCCCTGAGCCATCCACTTTTTGGCCTTCTCGGCGTCGATCTTGATCTCCGACGGTTCCTTCATCGGGTCATAGTAACCTATTTCGTCGATGGAGCGGCTGTCGCGCGGGCTTCTGGAGTCGGCGATGACAACGCGGTAGAACGGAGCCTTCTTGGCGCCCATGCGGTGCAGGCGAATCTTGACTGCCATGGTTTTTCCTCCTGTCTTGTTTTATATCGACGGCGGCTGACCCGCCTGTGAGGTAACTTATTCGGGAACTCTTTTACTGCATGCCCCCGAACCCGGGCGGCATGCCGCCGTGCCTCGCCATCTGGCGGCGGGCGGACTTGGAGTTCATCTGCTTGAACATCTTCTGCATCTGGCGGTACTGGTTGAGCAGACGGTTCACGTCCTCGACCGTCATTCCGCAGCCCGCGGCGACGCGCTTTTTGCGCGAGGCGTTGAGGATGTCGGGATTGCGGCGCTCGGCGGGCGTCATGGAGCGGACTATCGCCTCGGTGCGGTCAAGCTGGCGGTCGTCTATGTCGGCGTCCTTGAGCCTCTTGCCGATGCCGGGGATGAGGGAGAGGATGTCCTTCATCGAGCCGAGCTTCTTGACCTCCTCGAGCTGTTCAACGAGGTCGTTGAGGTCGAATTTGTTCTTGCGGAGCTTTGCCTCGAGCTCCTCCGCCTTCTTTTCGTCGAGAGCGGATTCCGCCTTCTCGATGAGAGAGAGCACGTCGCCCATGCCCAGGATGCGGTTCGCCATCCTGTCGGGGTGGAAAACGTCGAGGTCGCCCAGCTTCTCGCCGATACCGACGAACTTGATGGGCTTGCCGGTGACGGATTTGACCGACAGCGCGGCGCCGCCTCTGGTGTCGCCGTCGAGCTTGGTGAGGATGAGTCCGTCGATGCCGAGCTTCTCGTTGAAGGTGCCCGCGACGTTGACGGAGTCCTGACCGGTCATCGCGTCGACCACGAGCAGTATCTCGTGCGGGTGGATCGTCGCCTTGATGCTGCGGAGCTCCTCCATGAGCTCTTCGTCTATCTGAAGACGGCCGGCGGTGTCAAGGAAGACGTAGTCCATTCCCTGATCCTTCGCGAGGCGGACGGCGTCCTTCGCGACCTCGACCGGGTCGTGAGCGCCCTCCTCGAACACCGGCACGCCTATCTGGCTGCCGAGGACCTGCAGCTGCTTGATCGCGGCGGGTCGGTAGATGTCGCAGGCGACGAGCAGCGGCCTGTGGCCCTGCCCCTTCAGGCGCAGCGCCAGCTTGGCGCAGTGCGTCGTCTTACCCGAGCCCTGCAGACCGCAGAGCATGACGACCGTCGGCCCGTGCGCGGCGTAGGCGAGCTTTGATTCCGTCCCGCCCATAAGAGCCGTAAGCTCCTCGTTGACGATCTTGATGACCATCTGCGCGGGGGTGAGGCTCTCCATGACGTCGGCGCCGATAGCGCGTTCCGTCACCTTGTTGGTAAAGTCCTTCGCGACCTTGTAGCTGACGTCGGCTTCGAGCAGAGCGAGGCGTACCTCTCTCATGGCGTCGCGGACGTCGCTCTCGTTAAGGCTGCCCTTGCTCCGGAGCCGTTTGAAAGCGGAGTCGAGCTTGTCGGATAATCCGTCGAATGCCATAGCCGTTCCTTTCGTCGTCGTTCATTCTCCGAAGGTCAGCTCCAGCACGCGCGAAGCGAGCTGCGCCGCCCTTCCGGGGCAGGTATCCCTGATCTCCCTCGCGAGCGAAGCGATATCGGCGAAGCGTTTTCCGATGCCGGACGCTTCCTCCGCCTGCTTTATCGCGGCGGTCGCCCTGCGGATGTCGTCCCCGACAGCCTGCCTCGTTACGCCGAAATTGTCGGCGATCTCGGACAGTGAAAGGTCCTGCTCGTAGTACTCCTGCAGGTACTGCCGCTGTTTCTCGGTGAGGAAGGGGGAGTAGATGTCGATCAGCGCGGCGATCTCCAGGTCATTTACAGCCATTCCGATCACCTCCGCCGTCAAGGCATTGACCTTTACAGTCACGCATTATAACGCGAAAAAGCATAATTGTCAAGGGGAAATCTGTAAAAATGTTTTGCGCATTGCGGGGCGCCTTCGGCGCGTTTTGCGCTTTGCGTTTTGGGGCGCGGGTCTCCGGGGGAGACCTCTCATCCGCAGGATGAGAAGCGCCTGACCGAGCCGACAGGCGAGAATTTGCGATGGCGGTCTGTAATGATGAATTGACGCTTCGCGTCATGAATTGCGCGGCGAGCCGCGCGTGAATTCTCGCTTCGCTCCGTGAAATGCGTCGCTGCGCGACGCATTAAGGGAGGGCTCCGCCCTCACCCGGTCGGGAATGATGCTTGCCCTGACGGGCAAATGATGCCGCTTCGCTAATGATGTTGCCTTCGGCAATGATGTGTGCCTTCGGCACATTGACGGCGGGCTCCGCCCGCACCCGATTATATAAAATAACGCGAAGCGTTCCGAAATGCCCGAAGGGCAATTCACGACCGCAGGTCAATTCACGCGCGTAAGCGCAATTCATGCCGCAGGCAATTCACGCGCCGCAGGCGCAATCGCAAAACTATAACGAAAAAACTATTGAATCTTCCCACTCCAATGTGTTATACTACATTGATTCAATATTCTGTATCATTATATACTGAAATAATATTTATAAAAGGACGGGAAAGCAAATGAAAAAAGTCACACTCATCATCCCCTGCTTCAATGAGGAAGAGTCGATACCGCTGCTTTACAAGGAGCTTTCGCGCGTGTTCTCGACCGTAAGGGATTCCTACAGCTTCACGATGCTTTTCGTCGACGACGGCAGCACCGATCAGACTCTTGAGATAATCAAGGCGGTCGCCGCCCGCAACAGCAGCGTAAAATACATCTCCTTCTCGCGCAATTTCGGCAAGGAAGCAGCGATGCTCGCCGGCATGGAGTACGCCGACGGCGACTATATCGGCATAATCGACGCCGATCTGCAGCATTCTCCCGACCTCATCCCCGGCATGCTCGACGCGCTCACGATAGAGGGCTACGACGTCGCCGCCGCCCGCAGGACGGACAGAGCCGGCGAGGGCAGGGTCAAGAGCTCGCTGTCCGGCGAATTCTACAAGGTCTTCAACCGCATCTCCGACATAAAGATCGACGACAACGCGCAGGATTACCGCATAATGAAACGCAAGGTCGTCGACGCTCTGCTTGAAATGAAGGAGGTCAACAGGTTCTCCAAGGGTCTGTTCGCCTACGCCGGCTTCAAGGTCAAATGGTTCCCGCACGAGAATCAGGAGAGGGCCGCGGGGCAGACCAAGTGGAGCATAAAGGGTCTCGCCCGCTACGCGATAGACGGCATACTCGGGCTCACGACCTCGCCGCTGCGCCTTTCGCTCTACACGGGCTGCGTCAGCGTGATCGCCGGCCTGATACTCGCCCTGTACGGGCTCATCGCGTCGATCGTCTCCGCCTCCGTGCTCTCGCACATGTACGCGCTGCTGCTTTCCGCCCTGCTGTTCGTCGGCGGCCTGATCATGGTCTTCATCGGCATCGCGGGCGAGTATCTGGGCAGGGCATTCGTCGAGATCAAGCACCGTCCGGTCTACATTATCAGCGAGACCAACGCGGGCAAGAGCGTCGCCGATCTCGATTTCTGATATTTGTTTTCCCTTTTTCGATATTTCCGTTTTTCCATATTCCGTTGTACTGAAAGGATAAGTCATGGCCGAGAATACAGTTCCCAGCGAATCCGCTGAAAAAACCGAAGAAGTCCGTTCCTCGACGGACAGCCTCGTCTCCCGCGAGCATGAGATGCTCCGCTTCTGGGAGGACAGGGAGATCTTCAAGAAGCTCAAGGTCAAGAACGCGGGCAACAAACGCTTCCGCTTCCTCGACGGCCCGATAACCGCCAACAACCCCATGGGCGTGCATCACGCCTGGGGCAGGACGATAAAGGACATCTACCTTCGCTATAAAGCGATGCGCGGGTTCGACTGCCGCTACCAGAACGGCTTCGACTCGCAGGGCCTCTGGGTCGAGGTCGGCACCGAGAAGGAGCTGGGCTTCGTGACCAAGAAGGACATCGAGACCTACGGCATCGACCGCTTCACGCGCAAGTGCGAGGAGAGGGTCGACAAGTTCGCCGGCATCATAACCGAGCAGTCGAAGCGTCTCGGTCAGTGGATGGACTGGGAGAATTCCTATTTCACCAACACCGACGTCAACATCCAGGGCATCTGGCACTTCCTCAAGAAGTGCGACGAGATGGGGCTCATCGAGCAGGAATACAAGCCCATGCCCTGGTGCCCGCGCTGCGGCACCTCGCTCTCCGAGCATGAGATGACGGGCTCCTACAAGCAGATAACGCACAATTCCGTCTTCTTCAAGCTGCCGATAAAGGGCATGGCTTCCAAGATGCTCGTCTGGACGACGACTCCGTGGACGCTTTCCTCCAACGTCGCTCTCGCGGTCAATCCCGAGCTCGACTACGCCGAGGTCAGGGTCGCGAGCGACGCCGACACCATCTTCCTCGCCAAGAGCGCGATCAAAATACTCGGCGACGACAAGCAGGAGGTCCTGCGCTTCGTCAAGGGCGCCGAGCTCGTCGGAAAAGAGTTTGAGACCTGCTTCCCCGAATTCGAGAAGCAGGCGGGCGTCGAGCATAAGATAGTCGCCTGGGAGGACGTCGCCGCCGACGAGGGCACCGGCGTCGTGCATATCGCCCCCGGCTGCGGTATGGAGGACTTTGAGCTCGGCAGGCGCCTGGGGCTCGCGCAGATCATGCCGATAGACGATATCGGCGTGTTCCTGCCCGGCTTCGGCTTCATGACGGGCAAGGACTCTCACGCCGTCGCGGACGAGGTCTTCGAGGAGCTCGAAAAGCGCGGCAAGCTCTATAAGGTCATGCCCTACGAGCACAGCTACCCCGTTTGCTGGCGCTGCAAGTCCGAGGTCGTGTTCAGGCTCGTTCCGGCGTGGTACATCCGCACCGAGAGCCTCAAGCCCAGGCTCATCAAGAATGCCATGAGCGTCAAGTGGGAGCCCGAATCCAACGGCAAGCGCATGATCGACTGGCTGACCAACATGGGCGACTGGAACATCTCCCGCAAGCGCTACTACGGCATGCCGCTTCCGTTCTATCCCTGCGACTGCGGTCACGTGACCGTCGTCGGCTCCAAAGCCGAGCTGCGCGAGCTCGCGACGGACCCCGCCGCGGTCGACGCCCTGCCCGAGCTCCACAGGCCGTGGATAGACGGCGTCAAGATAAAGTGCCCGCACTGCGGCAAAGAGGTCTCGAGGATAAACGAGATAGGCGACGTCTGGCTCGACGCCGGCATCGTCCCGTTCTCGACATTCGGCTACTTCTCCGATAAGGAGGAGTGGAAGAAGAACTTCCCCGCCGAGTGGATAGTCGAGATGCGCGAGCAGGTGCGTCTGTGGTTCTACTCGATGCTGTTCATGAGCACCGTCCTCGAGGACAGGTCGCCCTACGAGCGCGTTCTGTGCAACAGCGCGGTCGTGCAGGAGAACGGCGAGCAGTTCCACAAGAACGGCTTCATGATCAAATTCGACGACGCCGCCGACAGGATGGGCGCGGACACCGTCCGCTACCTCTACGCGGGCGCTCCGGTCGCCAACGACGTCCGCTTCGGCTTCGGTCTGGGCGACGAGGCGCGCCGCAAGCTGCTCGGCTTCTATAATATCTATACCTTCTTAAAGACCTATTCGGCGATAGACAAGCCCTCGCTCGACGGCTTCGACCCCGCTGCCGCGTCCTTCACGACGACGGACAGATGGCTCATCCTGCGCGTCAACGAGTTCATTGACAGGGCGGGCGAGCTCTACGACGACTATAAGCACTACTACCTCGTCAAGGACTTCGAGGCGCTCGTGGACGATATCTCCAACTGGTACATCCGCGTGAACCGCCGCCGCTTCTGGAAGGCGGGCGACGCCGCGGACAAGACGACCGCCTACTGGGTGCTCGCCTACGCTCTCAGGAGCGCGACGCTGGTCATGTCGCCGATAATCCCGTTTATGACCGAGTTCATCTGGCGCGACCTCATCCTGACGCTGTGGTCCGACCTGCCCGAGTCCGTTCACCTCGCAGACTGGCCCGAAAAGTACGAGGGCGTGACCGAGGACGGAGTCACCGAGCAGACCGCCCTCGCGCGCGAGGTCATCGCAGCCGCGATGAAGATCCGCAACGAGAGCCAGATAAAGGTCCGTCAGCCGCTCGCGAAGCTCTTCCTCTGCGTACCCGGGGAGGACGCGGGCAAGATCGCCGTCTTCGAGGAGAACATCAAGAGCGAGCTCAACATCCGCGAGATAGTCTTCGTCGCGGACCGCGGCAGGCTCGAGGACGCGTATCTGACCGTCAACTTCAAAAAGGCGGGCGCCGTGCTCAAGGGCGCGGTCAACAACATGAAGAACGCCCTCGCCGCCCTTTCCGGCGAAGAGGCCGCCGCCTGCGCGGCGGCGTTCGACAGGGGCGAGGACGTCAGCGTTCCCGGCTTCGACGGCGCTTACGCTCCCGACCTGTTCGAGAAGCACACCCGCACCCGCGAGGGCATAGCCGCCGCGGAATTCGGGACCGACGGCGTCATCGCCCTCGACGTGGTCATCACGCCCGAGCTCAAGGCGGACGGCATCGTGCGCGACATCGTGCGCCGCTGCCAGATACTCCGCAAGGAGGCGGGTTACGAGGTCGACGGCAGGATAGACGCCTCCATCACCTCCGCCGACGCCGAGATAATGGCGGCGGTCACCGCGCAGAAGGACCACATCGCCTCCGAGCTGCTCTGCGACGAGCTGACTCTGGGCGCCGATCTGCCTGAGGCGGACATCCGCGAGACCGCGGAAGCGGGAGACGGGGAGGCGGTCATTTCGCTGAGAGCGAAATAACCGCAATGAAGTCGCCC
>JAFRXS010000131.1 GCA_017443405.1 Clostridia bacterium
ATCCTACCGAAATTGCGCCGATCTCCACCTTGACGAGACCGGTGTGTACTTACCACTGGCTTACCGATGTGCTGACACTATCTACTTACCGATGTGCTGACCTCACCGGAGCCCTCCCGAAATTGCACATTGCTAATTGCACATTAATAATAGCACATTGCTTATTTCGGCGCAGCGGCAGCGCGGAGCGCGCCGCTTACGCCATCCCGAGTTCGTCCATGAACTGCATCATTTCGTCCATGCTCAGAAGCGAGAGCTTGACCTCGGTGAAGCCCTTCGGAGCCGCGAAATACGACTTGACCGTGTTGGCGTCCTCGGTATAGCCTTCGACGATGACGGTCGAAACGACCTTTTCGCCGACGTAATGCGTGACCTTGACGGGCACGGTTTCACCCGCGGAAGCGAACGTATAGTCGGTGTAGACGCTCTGCGAGTCGTGCAGACGGACGGTCACGGTGCCGTCTTCATTCGTGATGGGCTTAAGCTCGGAAACGTTGGTGATCTTCGGCAGATCTATCTGCTCGGTGCTCAGGGAACCGCTGAACTCGGCGGGGTCCATGCCCGCAAGACGGATGATGGATTCCGGCATATACAGATACTTCGACTTCTCGTAGTTGATCAGATAAAGGCCGTTGCCCGACTGCAGGATGCCGCTCTTGTTGATCACGCCGATATCGACCGCCTTGCCGGTGCCCGCGATGTCGCCGACGGTGTGCATATAGGTGCTGCGTCCGTCGGACGCGACCTCGACGGGGATCCCGCCCTCCTCGGAAAGCCTCGCCTTGATGTAGAAGACCTTGGGCTTTTCGATCTTCGCGAGAGAGGCGTCGACGCCGATATCATACTCGGGAACGTCGGGCCGGGACGTAGGCTCGGTCGCGGAGGTCGGCTCGCCGGTGGGCTCGGTCGCGGAGGTCGGCTCACTGGTGGGCTCGGTCGCGGAGGTCGGCTCACTGGTGGGCTCGCTCGTGGGCTCGTCCGTGGCGCCTTCTTCGGATATGAAGGTCTCGGGAGCGTCGTCGAGCTTGGCGGCGAAGCGAAGGATCGCTCTCGCGTCCGTGGCGTTCACGTTGGTGTCGCCGTCGATGTCGGCTATCTTCATCTGCAGGGCGGAAACGGTGTCGAGCTTTGCGGCGACGCGAAGGGCGAGCCTCGCGTCCTCCGCGTTGATCTGACCGTTCATATCGACGTCGGCGAGCCTGTATTCCGCCGCGGAAGCGCCCGTGATAAGGAACGCCGAGAGCGCAAGTATGACTGCCGTCACCGCAGCGAGGATTCTGACTGATCTTTTCATTTTCATTCTCTCCTTTTATTTGCGTATACCGAGGACTCTCTCGGCGTTGATGTACAGGGTCTTTTCGTACTGCTCGTCGGTAAGTCCGAGCGTCATGAAGTTCTCAAGCTCCGCTTTGGGGTCCCACATCGGGAAATCGGAACCGAAAAGGCATCTGTCCGCGCCGTAGATGTTTATGAGCTCCTTCGCCCTGACGTTGCCGGTGTACATTATCGAGCTCGACGTGTCCATAAAGCAGTTTTCGTCCTTGACGAACTCTATCGCGAGATCCCACAGCGACCAGCCGCAGAAATGCGCGCCGATGACCGTGAGGTCCGGGAACTCGCGCAGGATGTGCTTGAGCCGGCGCGGATGCGTATAGTCGACGCGGTAATCGCCGACGTGCGCGAGCAGCGGCAGCCCCTTCTGACGCATATAGTCGTAGACGCGCATCATTTTGGGATCGTCCAGATCGAAGAACTGCGTGTCGGGATGTATCTTGACCCCGCGCAGCCCGAGGGAGATCATACGGTCGATCTCCTCCTCCGGCTCGGGATAGTCGGCGTGCATCGCGCCGAAGCCGACAAATTCCGGATGAGCTGCGCACTGCTCGGATATGAAATTGTTGATGCTCTGCACGGTACGCGGCGCGACCGCGACGGAATGGACGAGCGAATTCGTTATCCCGCTTCCCGCGACGCGCCTTTTGAGCTCGTCGACGGTGCCGTCCTCGCACTGCATCTTGATGAGATAGTAGTTGCCGACCGATTCGACCGCCTTGCGGGCGATCTTTTCGGGGTAGATGTGGACGTGAAAATCGTATACTTTGTCCGGCAGGTCCATTTTACGCCTCCGACGAATACAGCGGTATCTCGACAGGCTGTCTGTTCTGATATATGACGGACGAACGGAAGCCGTATTCGTACGCCGCCTCCGCCGCGACGTCGAGCCCCGCGCCGAGATCGCGGTCGAAATGCGCGTCCGAGCCCAGAGTTATGAGCTTGCCGCCCATATCGCGGTATCTCTTTATTATATCCCGTTCGGGTGAGAGCTTGCACAGCGGCTGCCGCAGGCCCGCGGAGTTTATCTCGAGCGCCTTGTCCTTCTCTATGAGCAGGGCGAGTATCTCGTCGACTTCCTTTTTGTAGCGGTCCATGTCGACGATTATCTGCGACCTCGCGAAGAAGTAGCGCAGCGGATAGGTCAGGTGCGCGAGAGAGTCGAATCCGCCCCACTCGCACATGATCTTCTCTTCGTTGAGGTATTCGCGCATGAGGGCGTCTATATCCAGCCCCTCGAACGTGGGCATATAGTAAAAATCGTCCTTGTTTCGCAGATTGTGGATGGAGCCGATGACGTAGTCGTAAGGGAAAGCGTCGATTATCTTCTTCGCGGTCTCCGGCTCGTAGGCGGGCTGAGCGAGCTCGATGCCCTCAAGGACGAGCAGGTCGCCCGTAAAGACCTCGCGCGCCTTCATGACCTCGAAATACGCCTGCCTGACGCGCCTGTCGTAGCCCTCGCCGTAAAAAACGTCGACCTCGCAGTGGTCGGTGAACGCGACCGCCCGCAAACCCTTTTCGAGCGCCTTTTCGCAGAGATGGGTGGCGGAAAAATGCCCGTCGGGCGAATTGTCGGTATGGACGTGCGTGTCGATATATCCTCGGTATTCCATCTTGACCAGTCCTGACCGCGCGCCGGAGAGCGTCATCCGCCCGAAATGCCCGGCAGCGCGCCGAATTTAAAACATACGAGTTGATTATAACTCAATCAAAACGAAGTTTCAACAAAGTTATGGTAAAAGATTTATTAAATACGGCGCGATATTTTAAACGATTCTCACAGTGCCGGCATTCCCCGCTCAAAAACGGGCGGAACGCTCATCCGGCGATGAAACGGACCTTGTCTGCCTGCCTTGCCTCTCTTGCCGCGATAGCCGGCAGCGAACTGTTTTTCTACTCGTTCTCGGAATGGTTTCCGGTGCTCTACGCGGTTTCCGTTGTGGGCATCCTCGAGGTCGCGGACGAGTACAATCCGGACGTGAAGACCGGCGATCCCCTGCTGTGCGGCTGCTTCACCGAGAAGAACGGAAGCGGCAAGGCGTTCGTCTTCACCAATATGTACGAGCCGCAAAACGGCAAGGAAGCGGCTTTCTCCGCGACCTTCCCCGGCGCGAAGAGCGTCACCGTCTACCGCAGGGGCGAGACCTCGACGACCGCCGGCGACACGTTCGAAATGACGCTCGAAAGCCGAGAGGGCGTATTCGTGACGGTGGAGTACTGACCGTTCCCGCATCTCGGATGATGAACAGACCGCTTTTCGGACGGCGGTCTGTTTTTCCGACGGCACAAAAAGCAAAACACGACGTTTTATTACAAACAAAGACGAACGGGGGAAGGTCAGCCCGTTCGTCCTTTTATGCCGCCGGTCTTTACCGAATGGGATCGATCAGCCCGGCGGCGATCTTCAATATCAGCTGAGCGTCGTTGGCTGTTATGTCGTTATCGTAATCGACGTCGCACAGCGCCTCGTTCAGAGCAATGTCCGTCTCCAATTTGGCAGCCCGGCGAAGAACCAGCCGTCCGTCAACGGCGTCGACACGTCCGTCATGGTTTGCATCGCCCATAAGCCGATTATTTTCAATACCTTCTTCAAAAGCGTTCAGTACGTTATAGTCCCTCTCCGCCGCGAGGATATCCGGGCGGGCGTTCAGCAGTTCGATAAAAGAGTCGATATGATCCTTTCCGAATTCCGTCAGATACAGTATTTCACACCGACTGAAATCATCCTTGTTTGCTGTACGTCCTTCGTTATAAACAAGTATGGGCTCGACTCTCTCAACGTATTCCTCGCCGAAATACGACGGTTCATAATCCTTTTCGGGGAATGAATACTCATGCTCCATGCATACGAGGATATAATCATCGATAGGGATCCTGTTTGTATCCGGGGAGTCCTCAGAGGATGCCGACGAAAAACACGCTATGTTGCAGAACATCATAATGATCGAGATCATTATCGCCAATATTTTCGTTTTGCTTCTTTTGCTTCTTACACTCATTGTTTTCTTCTCCTTTTTTAGATTAGTTTTAGATTTACCTCGTTTTGATCTGCAATAGATGGAATACCACCCCTTTAGAAAATGATGCTGATTGATCACCTCAGAAGATTCATCACGACGTCGGAAAAATCCGAGAATAGATCCGAATAACAGATGACTTTATAATACCCCGAATCCGCAGTGAATTCCCCTTCCGTCAGTTTTTTCCGCTCTCTGTAAGCCACACTGACGCCGTTGATCACGATGGATTCGGAATACGGAGCTTCCGTCCTGAACCGGTCAGGCATCCCGCTTGAATCATTTTTATTCGGTTGATAGGCGATCTCGCAGGTAATCCCTTCTTTAACTAATTTCACAACAAAGATCTCAGGCCCCAGAGCCCCAAGGTTTCCGACTGACCTTCTGCGAACGGTATAGTAATCGCAATCGCCATAATCTTCCGGGGCAATCGATGATAAGAGCGTCTCCTCGCCGTCAATGTGTTGAGACGCTCTGTTGACAAACGACTCATAAGGCTCAAAAGGCGTTCGGATAAAATCCTTTTCGTTTCCGTTATTACTGACGGCTGTAAATATCGCGCCGACCGAGACACAAATAATAAGCGCCGCCGCGGCGACCAGGACTTTCCGATTCTTAAGATACGCTGTTTTCGTGGGCTTTCTGTTTTCGTAAGAGGAAAGGTATTCCTCATCAACGCCGTTCAGCGCCGATAAAACCGCCCCGGTCATATATCATACCCTTCTTTCTTCAAATACTCTCTCAGTTCGTTTCTGCACTTCATCAGTATCATCTTCGTTTTGCTTTGGGAAAAGCCCATCTTCGCCGATATCGCAGCCACGGAATCGAAATACCAGTATCTGCCGACGAATACGTCGCGGTGATCCGGCGTCATGGAGGCAAGAAAGCTGTTAAGGATCTCCTGCAGAGCCATACGGTCGGTAACGTCCGCCCCCGCGGCTGAGGAAAGCGTTTCCTCAAGCTCGTCATAGACCTCCCGGTATCTTCCCTTTCCGCGTTTCAACGCATTTTTCTTCGCGGCAAGATCGAGGGAAACGTTTCTGACGATACGCCCGACGTAGGCCTTCAGACTCTTCGGTCGCGCAGGCGGGATCGAGTTCCACGTTTTGAGCCACGTATCGTTGACGCACTCGTCGACGTCCTGTTTGTTGCCGAGTATATTGAACGATATCGTATGGCAGTATTTGCCGTACTTTTTATCGGTCTCGCGTATTGCGCTTTCGGACCGGGAATTATATAATTCGATTATCGCGCTGTCTTCCATTCGCATCGCCTCTCTGCCTTTATAGACGGATTATACCATGCTCCGGTCAAGAAAAACACAGAAATAATAAAAAAAGGCCGACGCTGCTGCGCCGACCGCTCCTGACCCGGACGCCGTATTAATGATGTCGCCGCCTATGGCGGCTGATGATGTTTCCTCGCATCGCGCGGAAATGATGCAGATCGCTGCGCGATCAATGATGCGATGTTTGCCGGAAGGGCAAACATATCGAATGCACCGAAGATGCATATATCGAATCGCGCAAGCGATATATCTCATGCGAACGCAGTGAGCATATATCGCATCACGCGCAAGCGTGATAACTCGAATCGCCGTCAGGCGATATGGGTACGCGGGCTGCGAAGCTCGCGCGTCAAAGACGCGGCGGCTTCGCTCGATATATATCCGCTTGCGCGGATATTCGATATGCTTTGTCGCTGCGCTCCAAAGCTCGATATATCCCTTCGGGATTCGATATGTCGCTTCGCGACAAGAAAAAACAGCCGACGCTGCTGCGCCGACCGCTCCTGACCCGGACGAGAATCGCCCGTTACGGCGCTGTCGCGCCTACGGCACGCACGCGGGCGCCGAAAAGGTCACCCCGGACCTTTTCTCTCGCTTCGCTCGCGCCCTGTTCGATCCTCGTCCGGTCAAAGTGGGATGCCCCCCGAAATATAAAAAAACAGCCGACGCTGCTGCGCCGACCGCTGTGGTGACCCGGACGAGAATCGAACTCGTGTTACCGCCGTGAAAGGGCGGTGTCTTAGCCGCTTGACCACCGGGCCGGGGTGGTGGCTGCGACAGGACTTGAACCTGTGACACCGCGGGTATGAACCGCGTGCTCTAGCCAACTGAGCTACGCAGCCGTAAAGGCTTAGGTTATGAATTATAGTATACGCTGCCGGCTTTGTCAAGACATATTTTCAGCCGGCAGCGATATTTTGCCGATATTATTCGGCGGCGGCCTCTATGACGCTGACCTTGCGGCGGGTCTTGTCGTATCTGCCGAACTTGACGGTGCCGCTGACCTTCGCGAACAGGGTATCGTCCTTACCGATGCCGACGTTCTCGCCGGGATGGATATGGGTGCCGCGCTGACGCACGATGATCGTGCCGGCGTTGACGAACTGACCGTCGGCGCGCTTGGTGCCGAGTCTCTTGGATTCGGAATCACGCCCGTTGCGGGTGGAGCCCATTCCCTTTTTATGAGCGAAAAGCTGTATGTTTACTTTAAGCATTACGATTCCTCCGTAGTAACTGTTATATAGCCCGGATACTGCAGCGCGAGCTGCTCGAGGTGAAGTCTGAGGCCCTCAAGGACCTGGCGCGCCGCGGGACTCTCGTCCTTTATTTCGCAGCGCATGCGCCCGCGTTTTTTGTCGTCGGATACCTTCGCGTCGCTTCGGATGACATCCGTGACGGTGTTGACCGCCATATAGCACGCGGAGCTGACCGCGGCGCAGACGACGTCTTTACCCGGGTCGGCGAACTCGGCGTGACCGTCGATCTCCGCCCTGAAAACTCTGCCTTGTTTTTCGGTAAAGACCGCTTTTATCATCGCCCTCAGGCGTTGATAGCCGTGATCTCGACCTTGGTGTAGGGCTGCCTGTGACCGAGCTTGCGTTTTTCGTTCTTCTTGGGCTTGTAGGTCATGACCGTGACCTTCTTCGCCTTGCCGTTCTTGATCGCTTTCGCGGCGACCGTCGCGCCGGCGACGTAGGGAGCGCCGACGGTGATGCCGTCGTCGGAGCCTATCGCGAGGCACTTGTCGAACGTGATCTCGGAATCCGCCTCAACGTCGAGCTTCTCGATATAAAGGGTATCGCCCGCTTCGACCTTGTACTGCTTTCCGCCTGTTTCGATGATTGCGTACATTGTTTTACCACCTTTTAGGAACTCGCTGCCGGAGGGGCTGCCGTGAAGACAGACTTAATGACCCCCTGTCAAGCGGTAAAAGCTAATATATCACAAAGAAAACGCAAAGTCAAGCGGTGATTTTCGGTTTTCGGGGATTTTTTCAGTCGGCGTTTTCGGCGGCCGCGATACGCTGCGCCTCGCGCTTCGCTGCGAGGTCCGCCTGCATCTGCTTCTTGGCGTCGCCGGAGATGGTGTAGAAGAACATCGGTATCGCGCAAAGCAGCATGCAAACGCCGGGGACGATGGACACGAGCGAGAACATCGCGAAGTTCTGCGCCCTCGTCAGCTCCGTCGCGGCGACTATCGTCGTGGAGTTGAGCATCTCGGACGGGTCGAGCCCCGCGACCATATACATAACTATTATGCCGCAGGTCGACAGCGCGCTGCCGAGCTTGTTGATGAAGCCCTGGCACGCGGAGCCCAGACCGTTGTCGCGTTTGCCCGTCGTCAGCTCCATATAGTCGAGGCAGTCGTAGATCATCGCTATCGACATCGTGTTGATGACGCCCAGCGGTATGCAGGAGATGACGACGAACGGGATGCAGGCGTAGAGGTTCGAGGTGAACCAGCCGATGAGCGTCGTGAAGATGCTGGCAACGAAGCCGATGAGGCAGGTCGTGATGAGCAGCTTCTTGAAGTCGAACTTCTTCATCAGGTAGGGCATGAACAGCGTCATGCCGAACATGCCGACGATCGCGCAGACCTGGAATATCGTCTTGACGGTCGAGACGGAAGCGTCGATCGCCGCGGTCCTGTCCGCGAGCGACATGCCCGTAAGGTCCGGACCGATATAGAACGAGAACCTCGCGACGTGTATCGCCGCAGCCTGGACCATATATCTGCCGCTGGAGAGTATACCCGTGAGGATAACGAGCATAAGGGGCTTGCACTGAAATACCCTTTTGAGCTGCGACGGCTCGCCGGGCTTGCGCTTCGCGACGGGCGGCACGACCTTCTCCTTTATATGGAAGTAGGAGTTGATGTAGGGTATCGAGCCGGCGATGACGACGATGCAGGCGATAATAAGATATTTCTTTTTATTATATGCCTCGGGGTTGGAAGTGTCCACCATCAGCGGGAGCAGGTAGCCCAGCGCGAAGAAAAAGACCTCGGGCAGGGCGGAGCCGATGCTGTTCCATATCTTGCTGAACGACACTATCGAGCTGCGCTCGTTGGGATCGGGCGTCATGACGTTCGGCAGGCTCCAGAACGGGACGTCCGCCATAGTGTACACCATGCCCCACAGCACGTAGACGACCGCGGAGTAGATCATCAGCTTGCCCTGCGGCAGGTCGGGGCTCAGATACATCAGGAAGGTGAGCACGGCTATGGGCACCGCCGCGAAGAGGATGTAGGGCTTCATCTTGCCCCACTTCGTCGTGTGCCTGTCGACTATCATGCCCATGAGCGGGTCGTTCACGGCGTCCCACACCCTCGCGAGAAGCAGAAGCAGCAGGACGAACACCGGCGCGAGATGAAGCACGTTGAGGTAGTAGTCGCTGATGTAGCTCGACATCATCGCGTAGATCATGCCCTGGCCGAGTCCGCCCAAGGAGAACATCCACAGCTCTTTTTTGTCCACGTATTTTTTTACGGCGGCGTCGCTCATAAGAACTCCTTTCGATTACCGTCACTGCCGGATAAGCCGACTATCATAAAAAGTATAACATAATACCCGAATAATTTCCATAGCGATTTTGATATTTTTTGCAATAAGATGATTTTTGGGCGCGCGCGGTCTTCTTTATTGACTTTAACGCTTTATTATGCTAAACTTCAAACAATTCTTTTATCAAGAGGTGCGATCCATGAAAAAGTATCTTTCTCTCATCCTGGTCGCTTTCATGCTCGTCGGTATGCTCGCCGCCTGCGGCGCCAACGACTCCGGCGTGACCACGACCGAAACCGGCGCGACGGAAGCCGGCGTCACCGAAGCCGAAGCCGCCGTCCTTACGACGAACGCGGAATCCGCTCTCAAGAGGAACGCCGTTCAGGACCTCGGTCTTGACACCAAGTACAAGGGCGGAGTGCTCAAGGTCGCCATGGAGTGCGCCTACGCTCCCTACAACTGGTCGCAGGCTGACGACACCTACGGCGCGGTCCGCATAGCCGATTCCGGCAACTTCGCTTACGGCTACGACGTCATGATGGCGAAGTATCTCGCCGCCGCCCTCGGCGCGGAAGTCGAGATACACAAGATGGAGTGGGACTCCATCCCCACCGCCGTCCAGGCGGGCACGGTCGACTGCGCGATCTGCGGCATGTCCGTCACCGCCGACCGTCTTGAGACCGTCGACTTCACGAACCCCTACTACTACGCCACGATAGTCTGCGTCGTGAACGCGGACGGCGCCTACGCGAACGCCGCGAAGCTCGCCGACCTCGACGGCGCCAAGGCGACCTCGCAGCTCAACACCATCTGGTACGACAAGTGCGTCGATCAGATCCCGAACGTCGGCAAGCAGACCGCCATGGAGGACGTTCCCGCCATGTTCACGGCTCTTACCAGCGGCGCGGTCGACGTCGTTGTTTGCGACCAGCCCACGGCTCTCGCCGCCGTCACCGCCAATCCCTCGCTCAAGCTGCTCGACTTCAGCGGCTCGGACGACGACTTTGAGGTCAGCGAAGAGGACGTCAACATCGGCATCGCCGTGACGAAGGGCAACGACGAGCTCACCGAGGCTCTCAACACCGCCCTCGCCACTCTCACCAAGGACGACTACACCGCATGGATGGAGGACGCCATCGCCGTCCAGCCCATGAACGAGTAAAAGACAAAAAAAGAGGCTTAACAACGTGAGCGGAAAAACCAAAAAGAAATTCAGGTTCTCCCTCAAGCTCGCGGGCGTCTTAATAGGCATCATCGCGGGGGCGATCCTTATCGCCCTCGTTGTTGCTTATTTTTTCGAGGCTTCGCGTGAGATAACGGAGAAGGGGCTGAGATTCGGCGAGCTGGATTTCAGCTACAGGATCGCTTTCATACTCAAAAAATACGGCCTGTCGATGCTCAACGGCGCGGGCCGCTCGCTGCTAATGGCTCTGGTCGGCACCGCCGGCGGCAGCGTCATCGGCTTCGTCTGCGGAATAATCCAGACGACTCCCGCAAACAACCCCGTATCGAAGGCGCTTCTCGGCGTCGTCAAGCTGATACTCAACATCTACGTCGAGGTGTTCAGGGGCACGCCGATGATGGTCCAGGCGGTGTTCATCTTCTACGGAGCGAAGATGCTGTTCGGTCTCAATATGGAGGCCTTCACCGCCGGACTGGTTGTCATAACGATCAACACCGGCGCCTATATGGCGGAATCCGTCCGCGGCGGCATAATCTCCGTCGACAACGGCCAGTTCGAGGGCGCGCAGAGCATAGGGATGAACCACTTCCAGACGATGCTCTACGTCGTGCTGCCTCAGGCACTGCGCAACATCATGCCGCAGATAAGCAACAACTTCATCATCAACATCAAGGACTCCTGCGTGCTCGCGGTCATCTCCGTTTCGGAGCTGTTCTTCGAGTCGAAGTCCGCAGCCGGCGTGTACTACAGCTACTTCGAGGTCTATACGATCACGATGGTCATGTACCTCGTGATGACGGTGTTCTTCTCAAGGACGCTGAGGTTCGTCGAAAAGCTGATGGACGGTCCCGACAATTACGAGCTCGCGGCGAACGACCTGCTCGTCGCGACATCCGGCTCACTGAGCGCTCCGAAGGTACAGAAGGGAAAGGGGGATATCCGCGATGGCAGATGAACACGTTCTCGAAGTCAGGAGCCTCGGCAAGAGCTTCGGCGATCACGAGGTCCTCAGGGATATCGGCTTTTCCGTCGACAGGGGCGACGTGACCTGCCTCATCGGCGCGTCCGGCTCCGGCAAATCGACCTGTCTGCGGTGCATCAACCTCCTCGAGAAGCCGTCGACGGGCGACATACTCTTCCACGGGCAGAGCATCCTCGCCCCGGGCTTCAAGCTCTCCTCCTATCGCGCGAAGGTCGGCATGGTGTTCCAGCAGTTCAACCTGTTCGAGAACCTGAACGTGCTGTCCAACTGCACGGCGGGCATGACGCACGTGCTGCGCGTCCCGAAGGCGGAGGCGAAGCAGACCGCGATCGCGAACCTGCGCAAGGTCGGCATGGGCGAATACGTCAACGCCAAGCCGCGCCAGC
>JAFRXS010000132.1 GCA_017443405.1 Clostridia bacterium
ACGGCGGCTCCCTCATCCGTCCCGAGGCGACCGGCTACGGAGCTATGTACTATCTGCAGGAAGTCCTCAATCACTAGGGCGAGGACATCACCGGCAAGACCATAGCCATCTCTGGCTTCGGCAACGTCGCGTGGGGCATCTGCAAGAAGGCGCTGCACCTCGGCGCCAAGGTCGTCACCCTCTCCGGTCCCGACGGCTACATCTACGACGCGGAAGGCGTTTCCTCCAGCGAGGAGAAGGTCGAGTACATGCTCGAGATGCGCGCTTCCGGCCGCAATAAGGTGCAGGATTACGCGGACAAATTCGGCGTTCCGTTCTATCCCGGCGAGAAGCCCTGGGGCGTCAAGGCGGACGTCGTCATGCCCTCCGCCATGCAGAACGACGTGAACATCGACAGCGCGAAGCTCATCGTCGCCAACGGCACGAAGTACTACATAGAGGTCGCCAACATGCCCACCACCAACGACGCGCTCGCCTATCTCATGGCGCAGCCCGGCACGGTCGTCGCCCCCTCCAAGGCGGTCAACGCCGGCGGCGTGGGCGTCTCCGCTCTCGAGATGGCGCAGAACTCCGAGCGTCTGGTCTGGACCGCCGAGGAGGTCGACACCCAGCTGCACAACATGATGGTCAACATCCACAAGGTCTCCGCGGAGGCTGCCGAGGAGTACGGCCTCGGCTACAACCTTGTCGCCGGCGGCAACATCGCGGGCTTCAAGAAGGTCGCCGACGCGATGCTCGAGCAGGGCATATTCTGATCGCTCCGCTTGCAGGCAAGCTCCGCTCAATGTGCAATTAGCAATTTGCAATGTGCAATTAGGTTTTGCGTTTTGCGGTGCGGGTCTCCGGTGGAGACCTCTCATCCGCAGGATGAGAAGCACTTGACCGAGCCGACAGGCGAGAGTTTGCGCTTTGCGACGGGCGGCGATTTTACGGTTTCACCGACCAAATAACAAAAACCCGCCAGACTCCTTACCGAGCCGGGCGGGTTTTATCGTATCTTCGTTTTTATTGACGCGTTTCAGCAATGGAACGCAGACCGACCGGCAGCAGTGCTACCGGAATCATCCGACGTCTTTACTTCTGATTATCCGTGATCGCTTGCTCAGATACGAGTTATCACGCTTAAGAAATAAGCGATCGCGCGGATAAGATTCGCAAGTATAGTTAAAATGCTCGCGATCTCTTTCTGTTCCGTCGCGGGTTCGGTCGCCGTCGGCTCGGTGGCGGGCGTTTCCGTCGTCGGTTCCGTTACGGGGTCGGTGACCGGCTCGGAGCCGGGCTCGCTCACGGGCTCCGTGGAGGGTTCTTCCGTGGTCGGCTCCTCGATGGGGTCGTCCGTCTCGCCGTTAAAGCGGACGTTTGCGTAGATAAGCTCGTAATTGTATTTCTGCATATCTATTTCCGCCCAGTCGTCCTCGCTGCCGGCGTAATACACGTCCTTGAGCCGCGTGCAGCCGTAGAAGGCGTCGCCGCCGACGTAAGTCAGACTCGCGGGGATCGTTACGCTCGTGATACCCTTACAGCCCTCGAACGCGCTCGCGCCGATGCTCGTGATTCCTTCGGGCAGCTCGACCTTCTTCAGGCTGCGGCATCCGTAAAACGCTTGTTCGGGTATGCTTGTCACCCCCGATCCGAACTTAACCTCGGAAAGCTCCTTACAGCAAGAAAATGTGTACTTGTCTATAAAGTCCACGTTATCTGGTATATTGATGCTCGTAATCCCCGCACCGGAAAACGCGCAATATCCTATACTTGAAATACTGTCAGGTAAATAATTGATGTTTGAAAGTCCGGAGCACCCAAAAAATGCGTAATCTCCTATACTCGTAATGCTGTCCGGAATTGTGACTCCTAACAGATTTTGAATCCCGCAAAAAGCATAATCATCTATCTTTGTCGTACCTTCGGGTATCTCCACTATACCAGTAAATAAATCGTTTTCAATAATCACATTATGGTGAGGAGAACGACCGTTCACCCAGTCAATTTCCATCCACTCGCTTAGGGTACCTTTATAATGAATATCCATTCCATGGGTATCCAAAGCATCTCTTCCGATACTTTTAACACTACCGGGAATGGTAATAGATATAAGGCTCCCGCACGCACCAAAAGCATAGTCGCCTATGCTTGTAACCCCAGCTGCGATATTGACATCGACAAGCTCGCCACATTCGGAAAAAGCACGCATTCCGATACTTTCAACGCTACCAGGAACATTTATAGACATAAGGCTCCCACAATCATAAAATGCATAATCACCTATACTTGTCACGCTGTCTGGTATTGAGACTCCCTTCAAATCTTGAATCCCCCAAAAGGCACAATCACCAATTTTCAATATCCCTTCAGGAATATAAAAAACACCGTCAGCTAAAAAATCAGAATCGTTAAAGAATACTCTACGAGGCGACTGTCGAGGTCCTTTCCATTCAATTTCAACCCATTCAGATAATGTTCCCGTATAGTACAAATCAATCGTATTCAAAGGACCCCAGGGATAAGCTCCGATATACTTAACGCTTCCGGGAATAGTTATACTCGTTAATCTAGATGATAATAATGCATTTTGATAAAACGCACTGTCGCCTATGCTTGTAACGCCATCTTCGATTAATACTGATGTAGCATACATCCATGAATTGTGTTCTTCAATATCATCGCCACGGTACATATCCCCCGTACCCGATATCGTCAGCAGCCCTTCGCTGTCGAGCGTCCAGGTCAGGTTATCGCCGCAGGCGCCGCTTGCGACGGTCTCCGCGCTGACAGACGAGACCTGCAGCAGACCGAGCAGGAGCGCCGCGCACATCGCAAACGCGAGTATCTTTTTTACATTGGCTTTCATAATTGTCTTCCTTTCCGAATTTATAATCAGCAAAAATATGAATATATATTTAATAAACGATAACATACAGTTTGTGTTTTTTTTTGCGAAATTATGAATAGATTATTAATAGCATTCGCGGGTACTGAGATCTGTTTTTACCGCGAGTTTTCCGTTGCGCCCGCCTATCCGCATTTTCACCAATTATTCCGTCCGAAAGACCGAAATAAACTAAAATTTTAGATTGACATGGGTCGCATATTTGTTGTATAATGGCAAATCGTAGGTCAGAACGCGAAAACGTTCCGCGTTTGCCGCGTATCAATATTTTACCGATCGGAGGGTACTGATTTGAAAAGGACATATCAGCCCAAGAAACGCCATCGCAAGATGGAGCACGGCTTCCGCAAGAGGATGTCCACCGCCAACGGCCGCAAGGTCCTCGCGCGCCGCAGAGCCAAGGGCAGGAAGCAGCTCAGCTACTGAGCCATGACGGGCGGCAAGAAGGATTATCTTACGCTCACTGAAAACGGCGAGTTTCACAGAGCATACGCGCGCGGGGTCTCCCGCCGCGATCCCGCTCTTGTGACCTACGCCGTAAAAAACCGCAGGGGATGCGTCAGGCTCGGCATCACGACCGGCAAAAAGATAGGCAATTCCGTCTGCCGCAGCAGATGCAGGCGCGTCATCAGAGCGGCGTTCATGTCTCTCGGAGGGCGCGTTCGTTCCGGTTATGACTACGTTTTTGTCGCAAGGACGCTCACCTGTGAGAAGAAAAGCACGGAGATACAGAAGATAATGGCGGCTCATCTTGAGAAGCTCGGTCTTCTCCTTCCCCGAGAGGGCGGCGAAAATGCTTAAAAACGCGTTTCTCGCGGTCATACGGTTCTACCGCCGTCATATCTCTCCGCTGCTGCCCCCGATGTGCAGGTATTATCCCACCTGCTCGCAGTATATGTACACCGCCGTCGAAAGGTTCGGCCTCGCGCGCGGGGTGTATCTCGGGGTCAGGCGACTCTCCCGCTGCAATCTTCTCTGGCCGGGCGGGTACGATCCCGTACCGGAGGAATTCCATTTTTTCGGACGCGGTTGATAGCCGGGTCCCCGAAAGGCTAACAGATGCAGTCATTCTACCATGCCATATCCATCCCCTTCGGGTGGATAGTCAGCGTCTTCTACACGCTTTCCGGCAACTACCTGCTCTCGCTTTTCCTTATGACGCTGATCATAAGGCTTCTTCTGCTTCCGCTGGCGATAAAGCAGCAGAAAAGCTCCGCCGGCCAGCTCAGGCTTCAGTCCAAGATAGCCCGCATCAAGGAGCAGTACAAGGGCGACCAGCGCCGCATCAACGAAGAAACTCAGGCCATCTACCAGAGAGAGGGCTTCAGTTCGATGTACGCGGGCTGCCTTCCCCTCGCCATACAGATGCCCATCCTCATGGGTCTTTACGGCGTCATGTATTCTCCGCTGACGGAGGTCCTCAACATCGCGACCGATATCGTCGACAAGATGAAGGCCGTCCTCGTCACGCTCCCGGACTATATCGCGCAGACCAGCGCGTCCTCCACCGCGAGCTCGAGAGCGACCAGCATGGCGGAGATCTACATCCTCAAATTCTTCGACCAGATAGTCGGCAGCGTTCCGGAGGCACAGTCCTACGCGGACGCCGTCCACACGTTCTATCAGAAGTTCCGCATCTTCGGCATAGACCTTGCCGAGACCCCGAACTTCAAGGAATTCAACATCCTCTGGCTCATCCCCATCCTCGCGGCTGTTTCCTCGCTGCTTACGAGCCTTTTCATGTTCCTGAAACAGCGCAAGACCAATCCGGACCAGGCGAAGAACCCCTCCGCCGGCTGTATGATACTGATGTCGCCGCTCATGTCCGGTTATTTCGCGTTCATCCTCCCCTGCGGCGTGGGCGTTTACTGGATCATGTCCAATATCATCAGCTTCGTCCAGACGGTCGTACTCAGCTACACGCACGATCCGCGCAAGCTCGTCGCGCAGCTTATGATCGACGAGACCGTGGAGCGCAGGTCGCGTGAGGATAGCATCAAAAAACTCAGAGCGTCGACGAGGGAGGAAGAATAAGACCTCCCGCCCGACGCACTTCAACGGAGATAATTATGATCAAAGAAGCATTCGGTACCGGCGAAGACATAACCTCCGCCATGCAGAACGCGCGCGAGCTTCTTGACGCGCCGTTCGGGACAGACATAAAATTCGAGATACTCGAGCAGCCGAAAAAGAAGGTACTCGGCATCTTCGGCGGCTCGGAGGCAAAGGTCCGCGCCTACTACGAAGCGGACGATCCCGCTCCCGTAAAAGTCACGGCGGCTGCTCCCGCGGCGGCTCCCGCCCCGAAGCCCGAAAAGGCCGATAAGCCCGTCAGGGCGGAGAAAACCGAGAAGAGGGAAAAGGCCGAAAAGACGGAAAAACCCGCCAAAAAAGCGCCCGCGGAAGAGACTCCGGCGGTTTTAGCCGACGACGAGGTCTCGGCTTACCTCACCTCGGTCCTCACCGCGATGGGAGTCGGCAATATCCGCATCTACACCAGGGAAAAGGACGGCTCTCACATCTACGATATCGAGAGCGACAGCGAGCCCGGCTACATCATCGGCAAGAGGGGCGAGACCCTCGACGCGCTGCAGTTCCTCTGCAGGCTCGTTTCCGCCAAGGCGGGCAAGAGATACGACAGGATCTCCCTCAACGTCGGCGATTTCCGCGAGAAACGCGACAATACGCTCAGGGAGCTCGCTATTAACACCGCGAAGAGAGTCGTCAAGTCCGGCCGCTTCGTCGCGCTCGAGCCGATGAACCCCTACGAGAGGCGCGTTATCCACACCGCCGTCCAGGAAGTTCCCGGCGCGACCTCCTACTCTCTCGGCACAGATTCCGCCAGACGCGTCATCATCGGCGTCGAGGGCGCTCCGAAGGAGACCTTCGTCCCGCGCGAGAGATCCGGCAGGCAGTCCCCGAGACGCGGTTCCCCGTCCGGCAGGTCGGGCGGCGGCCGTTCCTCCTCCCCGAGGCAGGCGGCGAAGCCCGCCGTCGACCCCGACAGGGTCCCGAGGCAGGATATGTCGGGCACTTCGCTCTACGGCAAGATTAAGTGATTTCATCAAAAAACGGCATCGACTTTCGTCGGCGCCGTTTTTTTCAACGTGCTTAAGAAAATGTGCAATGTGCAATTTCGGGCGGGGCAAATCCCCGCGCCCGGTTATATGGAGGGCGAAGTAATAAGTATGAAGTCTATCATAGTCGCGAGCAGCGTCATTTTGCCATCAGACTGACCATAACTTAAAATGGGTGTGGGCGAAGCCCACCATTCATTGCACATTGCACATTGCTAACTGCACATTGGCTCAGATGCTTATCTCCATCGCGAGCCTGTAAAGGTCGAGGTCTATCTCCTTCGTCATGCGATCGACGGCTTCCGTGATGTCGTAGTCGACCACGCTGCCCTTCTGCATGACGACGACCCTGTTGCTCATGCCCTCGAGCAGGAGATGCACGGCTCTGTTGCCCGTCATCGAGGCGGTGATGCGATCCCTTACCGTGGGCGAGCCGCCGCGCTGACAGTGGCCGAGGTCGATGCTGCGGCTCTCGACGCCCGTCTTGGACTGGATGAACTTCGCGAGCCCGCTGATATCGTCAATGCCCTGCTCCTTGAGCATCGGCACGACGCCCTCGGCGACCATGATGACGAAGTGCTTCTTGCCCGTCTTCTGCGTCCTGCGCATGACTTCGATGACGTCGCGGTCAAGATCGAGCTTCCTCTCGGGGATGAGGATGCAGGTCGCGCCCGTGGCGATGCCGCCGTAAAGGGCGAGATAACCGCAGGTCCTGCCCATGACCTCGACGACGATGCAGCGTGAGTGGGACTCGACCGTGTCGCGCAGCCTGTCGACCATATCCTTGACGGTGTTCAGCGCGGTGTCGAAGCCGACCGTGTAATCCGTGCTGGCTATGTCGTTGTCGATGGTGCCGGTGACGCCTATGCAGGGTATGCCGGCGTTGGAGAGGTCGCGCGCGCCGCGGAAGGTACCGTCGCCGCCGATGACGACAAGGCCTTCTATGCCGCGTTTCCTGCAGACCTCGACCGCCTTCGCCACGCCCTCGGGGGAGTTGAAGCCGGTGCTGCGGGCGCTGTATAGTATGGTGCCGCCGCGCTGGATTATATCGGAAACGTCGCGGACGTCAAAGAGCTTCATATCGTCTTCCATCAGGCCCTGATAGCCGCGGTAGATGGCGTAAACGTCCATGCCGTTCTCTCTCGCCGTACGGACGACCGCCCTGATGGCGGCGTTCATGCCGGGAGCGTCTCCTCCGCTTGTGAGCACGCCTATAGTTTTCATAAAAAGAACCTCCATACCAAGGGATATAATACAAGTTCTCAGAGCTACGATTGTACCATACGCCGGGGGGCTTTGTCAATCTCAAGATCATCGCGCGGGAAAAAAGCTTAAAAATTATCAAAAACCCTCAAAAAGCGCCAAATCCGTTGACAAAAACCGCCTTTCGTGGTATGATGTAAAAGTCTATATAGAGTAATATTTTTATCATACAGCGCTTCGTTTTTATGAGGTACGAATAATGAAATTCAGACGCTTTACTTCCGTTATAACACTTCTCGCGATGGCGGCTGTGTTCCTGACCGGGGCATTCATGTTCTACGCGGGAGCGGCCGAGGAGCCCTCGAGCAAATCGAACCTTTCGGAGGCATTCTCGAAGATACAGTCGGACGACGAGTCGAAAGACTATCAGGGCATAGCACAGGGTCTTATCGACGGCATGGACGACGTCGCGGGCTATCTCGGCAATATCGCCGTTTCGCTGTTCGCCGACGCCGGCGAGGTCGACTTCGACAAGATCATGGAGGCTTTCCAGGGCGCGGTAGTCGCCGCAACGCCGTCCGACGTGCAGAGCACGCCGACACGCCCGGCGGGCGAGGAAGGCGAAGAGCCCGAGACCAAGAGCTTCGAGGAGACGATGGGCGATTACGCGCAGTCGATCATCAACGGCAACGGCGTTATCGGCAACGTCCTCAACGCCGATCCGTCCGAGATCGTCGGCGGTCTCTCATCCGCGATCAGCCGTATGTCGGATACCGTCCGCAGCGGCGACATCCTTTCCGGAATAGGCGGCATAGGCGACCTGGGCGGTCTCAGCCTCGGCGACCTCAGCAGCATAACCGACCTTCTCGGCGGCGCCGGCAGGCAGACTCCGACCACCACGGTGAAGAACGAAGAATCCGCCGGCACCTCCTACAGCTACGTTTACGGCTACAGCGGCGGCTCGTCCTCCTCTTCCTCCTCCTCATCCGGTCCGACTTATTCTTCCTCCGGTTCGGGCTATCCCGCCGCTTCTCCCTACAGCCCCGTTTACTCCGCTTCTCCCGCCGGCGCGGTCACTCCGGGCGCGGTAGTCACCGTTCCCACCCTTGTCGACGAGATCACCACTCAGTATTATCTCGCTTCGTCCTACTCCGACGCCAACGGCGCGCTAACGACGGTCGCCGAGGGCAAGGGCCTTCTCGAAACGACGAACTCCATCTCCGGCAAGAAGATCGCCGGCGCGATCCTCGTGATCATGTCCTGCGGCGTCATCGGCGCCATCGTCATCAAGAAGTCCATGTAAGTCCCCCGCCCGAAAAAAGAAAAGCTATTTAAGGTAACGGTATGAAAAAAAGATCTGTGATCATAGCGCTCGTCATGTGCCTCCTCGCGGCAGCCGCGGTAGGCATCCTGCTTTACAAGACGGGCTTCAAGTTCCCCATCCCCCATGACGTAACGACGACAGAACCCGCGGTCGAGCTCAACACCGAGGAATACCTCGGCTACAGAGTATCCGAGTCTCCTATAACCTCCCCGCTGATGAAGACGAATATCGACGGAGTTTTCTATACCGTCGGTCTCGACGGTTCGGTCGCTTTCTACGGCTTCGACGGCTCCGCCCCGACTCCGATAGCGGAGACCGGCACGCTCGACGTAACCGTCAGCCGCAGCGGTCAGACGGTGCCCGCCACGATCCACTATTACGAGAACGAGGACGGCAGGCTAACCGGCTACGGCCTCTTCACCCCCGGCGACGACTCGTCGGTTCTGATCTTCGACTACGCTCTTTTCGAGCTCCGCGACCTCCCCGAGTCCTACGAGCGCGGCAACACCGCTCTCCTGCTCATGGACACGACCAAGTCCGATTTCTACAAGGGCTTCAAGGTCTGGGAGGAGTGCTTCTACTGCAACCTCAACAACGGCACGACGACCGACCTCGTTTCCGTCGACAACCGCACGTTCGACTATACGGGCGCCGGCAGGGCGGACTACTGCATGTTCACGAACGAAGCCGTCGACGACTGCGTCGGCAAGTGGCTCTTCTTCTCGGGCAGGCATTACCAGCTTTTCGAGACCGAGCATAAGATGGATATAATCCAGGCGGGCGGCAGCGGCAACAATACCGACAATATCCGCTATCTCGAAAACGCGGCGGAGTTTTACATCCGCCACACGGACGACGCGGTCATCTGGCTAAAATCGACCGAAATCGGCTTTGACGTGATGAGCCATCCGCTCTCCGGCGACGGCGAGGATACCGTCATCAGGAGCTTCGACGGCAATTTCTACGAGAACTATCTGCGCGACGGCGATATCATCCTCAACAAAAAGACGTTCGAAACATATAACCTCGTCACCGACGAGATAGGGCAGATCACGATCACCGGTTCGGAGGACTTCGTGCCCGATATGTTCGTTTGCTCCGAGGACGGCTCGTTCTTCATGAGAGGCCTGTCGCAGAATACCGCCGCGATAGTCGTCGGCTCGAACGGAAACGGAAAAGCCCTTTACAACGAGGCGTTCAGGTATATCACTACCCCGTTCATCTCCGGCGGCAACGTCGTGTTCTCGTCGGCGACGGACGACACCGGAACGGCGTATACGATCAGCGTGTATAAGGTCGGCTGACGCCGTGCGGACTTCGTCCGCGTTTTGCGTTTTGCGTTTTGCGGTGCGGGTCTCCGGGGGAGACTTCTCATCCGCAGGATGAGAAGCGCTTGACCGAGCCGACAGGCGAGACAGCCCACCCTCACCTTCTAACTGCTCACTGCTACCTGCTACCCAAATCCGGTAGCGCCTGTGGCATCATCATTTGTCCGATAGGCGATCACCATTTAAAAGGACGGCGGAACCATTTCTGCCGTCTTTATTCTATCTCACAATTGCTCAGCGCGTATTCGAGCAGTATCCCGATGATGTCGTTGCGCGAGCGGTTCGTCCTCGACGCCAGCTCGTCGAGCATCTCTACGGTCTCGTCCTTTATCCGTATCGAAAACGTCTTGTGTCCGTCGTCGCCCTTAGGCGATCTTTTTGTTATGATGAGCTTGCTCTTTGCCTCTTTGGAGTCTTTCCTGCCGTTTCTGTCGTCCATAATAACACCTCGCTATTATTATGACTTGACAGGGACCTAAAATATATGTTATATTTTATAACATAGCAGATAACATATTTCAATTATTCGTCAAATCTCATCCAACACCGCGCCGACACAAACAAAAAAGCGCCGTCTGACCGGTCGCTTTTCAGTCTTCAACGTATTCGATGACGTCGGACACCCGACAATGAAGGATACGGCACAGGTCGTTGAGCTTCTGCGTCGTGATCCCGCTCCCCTTCCTTATCCGGTCGATCGTCGCGCTGCTTATGCCGTGCTTAGTTATAAGGGAATACGTGCTCTCCCCTCGCTCCCTGACCGTTCTCCAAAACGGCTCGTAACTAATCATTACTATCACCGGATAAATGATAATATGCCGGATTTCAGTTGACAATAGTCATAATTATGACTATAATAATATATAGTTAGTTTTGGAGGTAATCTTTATGAGGCGAATGAACAAGATGTTGGCTGTCATCCTTACCATCGTAATAGCAACCGGAACATTACCGATTACTGTTTTCTTTGATTTATCCTTGATACCGATCGCAAGTGCGAAAAGCTATAATACAGGGGATATTATAGAATATGGTAGTTATCCGCAAACTATGGTGACAAATGCCACCATAAAAACTCAACTAAATCAAATAGCCAACACTGCAACATGGTATTCTTTTGGGTATTACTCTGGCACAGGTACTGATTATGATGGCGAAATGCGCCCCTCCAACTGCATGTCGTATGCGGATATAATATCAAATGGTATAAAATACAGGGTCGTAAAAATCAATAGTTATAGATATAGTAAAACAAGTTCTACCGCTATACATGAAAGTTTGCTTTATTCCAACGACGACTATGACATCGGTATTAACTATTACTTTAAATATGAACCGTTAAAATGGCGAGTGCTTGATGCCAACGAAGGCTTTGTTATTAGTGAAAGCATTATAGATACTCAACCATATCAAAATGTTGTTTATCGTCGTGGTTCAAGCAACCAGTACAATAATTTCTATCAAGGAAAAACCAGTGATGTTTTGGCAAATGATTATGCAGCAAGCAGTCTTCGTCGCTGGTTACAAGATGATTTTTATAATGCAGCATTTTCGCCAAGTGAAAAAGCTGGTATAGATGATACTTTGATCGATTATTCAACATCATCGGAAACTTTGTCTTGCCAATCACCAAATAATCCGTATGTCATTAAAGATAAGATTTTTCTTATATCAAGTGGAGATACTCAAAATTCTTCGTATGGTTTAATTGGTTCTGGCGGCTATAATACCTATAAAAACTTGCAATGTGCCTATGGTACCGATTATGCAAAAATAAATGGTCTTGTTGTAACTACTAATAAGAAAGATTCTAGCTGGTGGTTACGAACAAGTTATGATCCTCGTTATTCAACCCATAAAGCGGAATATGTATTATGGGGCGGTGAGCTTTCTCATTCGGATGATGTAAATAAAACTAATATCGGAGTCCGACCTGCATTATGTTTTAAGCGGGGTATCACAATTACCAGGGATTCTATTAATCTGAAAGTTGGCGCAACGTCTCAGTTGTCACTGAACCAGGCATTTGAACAAAAAGTCAATTGGAGTTCATCAAACACTTCTGTTGCGACCGTTTCATCGACAGGAAAAGTTACGGCAAAAAGCGCCGGAACGGCAACAATTACTGCAAGGTCAACTGATGGCAGATATTCTGCGACTTGCTCTGTTTCTGTAACGGGCAAAACGATTTCGGTAACGAGTTTCAACATCAAAAAAACCGCTGATTCTGTAATCGCGTCTGATTTATATCAGATATATTTCAATCTTGATCCCTGGAATGCAACAAATCGAACAATCACCTGGACCTCGTCAAACACTAATGTTGCAACGGTATCAAACGGTATTGTTTCTGCAAAAAAACCTGGAATTGTAACTATTACCGGGCAAACTGAAGATGGTGGTTATTCAGACTCCATCAGAATCACTGTTGTGGATGATACAAGAACTGATGAGCCAATTACCACGACCCATGACAGTGCTATATTAGAATTCCAATCCGATTGGTTTTTCAATGGTTCCGATAGCTACAATCAAAACATATCTCAACTCTGCTCATCCTTTACAGTGCTTGGGTATAAACCATCTCACCAATTATCGGCAGCTTTAAGAAAGCTCGGTTTTTCAAATATTGAGATCAATTTAGAAACTGGTAGAGATGAGGTTAATTATTTTATCGCATCACGAAATATCAAAGCAAATGGAAAAACAAAGTGCCTTGTTTTTACTGGTTTTATTGGTTCACATGAAATGCAGTGGAATTCAAACTTTGATCCTCTTGCAACAAAAAGTTCATCTTCGAATGGCCATGCATCCTACAACTGGGGAGATGTTCATTTGGGGTTTGATGACGCTAGGTATTTCGTATCCAAGAAATTGACGGCATATGTTCAAAATCTCCAAAAAAATGTTTCCGTCGATGACACTGTACTTTTAATCACCGGTCATTCAAGAGGTGCTGCAACGGCAAACCTTGTTGCAGCAGATTTGATTCGCGGAGCAACCGGCGAGAGCCATTATACAAAACTGGCAAATCTCGACAACATCTTCGCTTATACTTTTGCAACTCCAAATTGTGTCAAAAAGACAGTAAACAACTTTAGTCACAGCAAATTCGCGAGAATATTCAATATAGTTAATCCTGAGGATTTTGTCACCAAAGTTTTGCCTTCAAAGTGGGGATTTAGTCGATATGGAACGACTTATATCTTGCCGTCTATGACGAATACAGGAATAAATACGTATAAGGAGACATATCTCCCCGGGGTTTCATCTGTATACTCATCGGTAACAGGCGGGAAAG
>JAFRXS010000133.1 GCA_017443405.1 Clostridia bacterium
ATAAATACAATTCTGAAAACAAATCTGCCCGTCTCCCGACGGGCAGATAACATATATCCGATCAATCGATATTGATGCTCTTCGACGTTTTATACCGCAGCCTCGCCATCATGCGCTGGAGCTCGATCTCCGTCCGGCGGTAGTCGCTCAGACTTTCGAGGTTGCGGAGCTGCTCGGTGCGCCTGTCTATCTCGCGGCGGGTCAGCGCCTCGTCGATATCCTCGGGCCACTCGCAGTCGTGTAAGAAGATGACGACCTTGGTCTGGTGGACGTCCATGAAACCGTCGGAATTATAGGCGCTTTTCCATTGTCCGCCTGTCTTGAATCTCAGCTCGCCGGGCTTGAGCGCGACGGTCATCGGCACGTGACCGGCGTAAACGCACAACTCCCCGTCGGGCGCGACGCAGACGACCGCCTCCGCCGTGCCGGAGAAGAACTGCTTTTCGGGTGTGAAGATGTCGAAATTGAACGTTTTCACAGCGTTTTCGCCTTTCTTAACACGTCGTCGATATCGCCGACGTTGAAAAACGCCTCCTCGGGAACGTCGTCGACCTCGCCGTCGACTATGCGGCGGAAGCTCTCGACCGTGACGTCGACCGGCACGAATACGCCCTCCACGCCGGAGAACGCCTTCGCGACGCTCATCGGCTGGGAGAGGAATTTCTGTATCCTTCTCGCGCGGCGCACGGCGGCTCTGTCCTCCTCGGACAGCTCCTCCATGCCGAGTATCGCAATGATGTCGCGAAGCTCGGAATAACGCTGCAGATACTCCTCCACCCTGCGGGCGACGCGGTAGTGCTTTTCGCCGACTATCTCGGGCTCGAGAGCGCGGCTCGCGGATTCGAGCGGATCGACGGCTGGGTAAAGCCCCTGCTCGGCTATGTTTCTCGACAGCACCGTAGTCGCGTCGAGATGAGTGAATATCGTCGCCGGAGCGGGGTCGGTAAGGTCGTCCGCGGGGACGTAGACCGCCTGGACGGAGGTTATCGAGCCGTCCTTAGTGGAGGCTATGCGTTCCTCGAGCGCGCCGAGCTCGTTGGCGAGCGTCGGCTGGTAACCGACCGCGCTGGGAAGCCTGCCCAGAACGGCGCTGACCTCGTTGCCCGCCTGGATGAAGCGGTAGATATTGTCGACGAACAGAAGAACGTCCTGCTTTTTCTCATCGCGCAGATATTCCGCCATCGTGAGCCCGGTGAGCGCGACGCGCATCCTGCTGCCGGACGGCTCGTTCATCTGCCCGAACGCGAGGACGGTCTTGTTGATGACGCCGCTGTTCGTCATATCCGTCAGCAGCTCGTTGCCTTCCCTGCTGCGCTCGCCCACTCCGGTAAAGACCGAGTAACCGCCGTGCTTGACGGCGACGTTGTGGATAAGCTCCATTATGAGGACCGTCTTGCCGACGCCGGCGCCGCCGAAAAGACCTATCTTGCCGCCCTTGGTATAGGGGACGAGAAGATCGATGACCTTTATGCCGGTTTCAAACAGCTCCGTCGCCGGGCGCTGATCGAGCAGAGGCGGGGGCGCGCGGTGCACGGGGAGCCTTTTTTCGCTCTTTATCTCGCCCTTGCCGTCTATCGGTCTGCCGAGAACGTCGACAGCCCTGCCGAGAAGCTCCTCGCCGACGGGGACGGTTATGCCCCTGCCGTCAGTCGTGACGTCGAGCCCGCAGCTCAGCCCCTCCGGGGCGTCGAGCGCGATCGACCGCACGATCCCGCCGCCGATATGCGAGGCGACCTCGAGATGCTTGTCGCTGCCGGCGACGGTCATGAGCGCGTTTATGGGAGGCTCCTCGCCCTCGCGGAACTTAACGTCCACGACGGAGCCGACTATGCGTACTGTTTTCCCCGTTACGGTCTCGTTCATCATACGCCTCCCGCCTCGATCGCCGCTGCGATCTCCGTGATATCGTTGGTTATCTGCTGCTGCCTGAGCGCGTTGACGTTGCGCTCGAGCAGCTCGGTCATTTCGTCCGCCTTGTCGTTCGCTCCGCGCATGGCGTTCATCCTCGCGATGTTCTCGCACGCGGAAGCCTGCATAAGAACGTCGTAGATGAAACCGGTGATGTACTGGTCGACAAAACTATCGAAGACGACCTCGACCGACGGTTCGTAAATGATCGGATCCTCGTCTATGAGTCCGTCCGATATGTCGACGAAATCGCTTCTGAACAGCGGAAGCATCCTGACGCAGCGCGGACTCTGAACCGAGGAGTTGATAAACTCGGTATAGACTATGTAGACGACGTGACAGTCGACCGTCATGTAAAGGTCGATCACCTTGTCCGCCACGGTGTCCGCAAGCGTCAGAGTCGGGCGCTGCGATGCGCCGTACCAGCTTTCGGACGGTATTATCCCCTTGCGCCGCAGGATCAGATCGCCCATGAGCCCCAGAGAGTAGACGAAGGGCGACTCGTACTTTGCCATCTCCCGCATGGCGAGGTCGACGACGGCGGAGTTGTAGTCGCCGCAGAGGCCCTTGTCCGCCGTCAGGATGATGAAAGCAGCCGTGCCTCTGCCGTTGTCCTCCATGAACGGGTTGCTAAGCTTGCTCGTTTCCGTACTGCAGAGGATGTCCTTTATGGTCTCGCGCAAACGGCGCAAATAAAGAAGATTGAAGTCGATGCTCTGCATCGCCTTCTTCATTCTCGCCGCAGAAAGAAGGTACATCGCGTTCGTTATCTGCCGCGTGTCCTTCACCGCTTTCAGACGGCGTTTTATCTCGTTTACGTCGTTCGTCTGCAAGACCGTATCTTTCCTTTACTGTTGCGTTTGCGCGCCGAAAGCGGCTATCGCGTTCTTGAGTTCCTCAAACTCCTCGTCGTCCATTTCGCCGTGGGCGTTGACGATCTTTTCAAGAGAGGCGCACCTGCGGTGCAGATAGGCAAACATCTTTTCGAGCCGCGCCGGGACCTCCTTTGACGGAGTGCCGAGGAAGACGTCCGCGCGGTAAGCCGTGAGAACGGATACCTCCTGGAACAGACTGTAAGGTCTGCCCTTGCCCTGTTTGAGAAGATCGACAAGGCACTCGCCGCGGCGCAGCTGCCTGCCCGTCGACTCGTCTATATCACTGCCGAAACGGGTGAAGACCGCAAGCTCCCTGTACTGCGCGAGATCTATGCGCAGCGTGCCGCTGACGCCCCTCATCGCCTTATGCTGCGAAGCTTTGCCCACTCGCGACACCGAAAGGCCGGTGTTGACGGCGGGCCTGACACCGCTGTGGAACAGCTCGTTTTCAAGGAAGATCTGCCCGTCGGTTATGGAAATGACGTTTGTCGGGATGTAAGCCGAGATGTTACCGCCCGCAGTTTCGATTATCGGCAGGGCGGTAATGGTGCCGCCGCCGAATTCCTCTTTGAGCGCGGCGCTGCGCTCGAGCAGGCGCGAATGGAGATAGAAGATATCCCCGGGGTACGCTTCGCGCCCCGGCGGCCTGTGAAGAAGCAGGGACATCGCCCTGTAGGCGACGGCGTGCTTGGAGAGATCGTCGTAAACGACAAGGACGTCCGCGCCCTTCTGCATGAAGCCTTCGGCTATCGAGCAGGCGCAGTACGGAGCGAGGTACTGGGTCGCGGGACTGTCCGATGCGGGCGACGCGACGACGACGGTATAATCCATCGCGCCGTTCTCCCTGAGCGTCTGCACGGTGTACGCGATGCTCGACGCCTTCTGCCCGATAGCGCAGTACACGCAGTAAACGTCCGTGTCCTTCTGATTGAAGATTGCGTCGAGAGCTATCGACGTTTTTCCCGTCTGCCTGTCGCCGATTATAAGCTCGCGCTGCCCCCTGCCGATGGGTATCATACTGTCTATCGCGAGTATGCCCGTCTCGAGCGGAGTATCTATCGGGCGCCGTTGTATGATTGAAGGCGCCGGACGTTCCGCGGGAAGGAATCTGTCGGCCTCGAGAGGCTTGCCGTCCATCGGTCTGCCTATCGGGTCGACTACCCTTCCGAGCAGCTTTTCTCCGACGGGTATCTCGGCTACGCGTCCCGTTCCGAGAACGGTGTCGCCTATCGCCACGGTGTCGGCGTTGTCGAAAAGAACTGCCCCGAGACCGTCGGCCGACAGGTCCATCGCCATTCCGTAGACG
Organism: Clostridia bacterium; assembly: GCA_017443405.1. Taxonomy (GTDB): domain Bacteria; phylum Bacillota; class Clostridia; order Oscillospirales; family Acutalibacteraceae; genus RGIG2893. The sequence goes on from JAFRXS010000133.1 coordinate 4,090, forward strand.
CAGCCCCGAAACTCGAGCAGCTCGCCGTAAAGACAGCCGGGAAGCCCCGCCACGCGGGCGACGCCGTCGCCGACGCTTATGACCTTCCCCTCGTGATAAGAGATCGGATCGTTCCTGAAGCCCGCCACTTTTTCCTTAAGAAAAGAGCTTATCTCCGATATTCCGGGTTCAATCATCAGCAAGCTCCTTTCCTAATTTTTTCAGCTGGGAAGCAAGACTCATATCGCAGACTATGCCGTCGAGCCGGAGGATGAACCCGCCCACGACGCTCTCATCCTCGACGCGGCGGAATACGATATCGCCCCCGAGTCGCCTCAGGAGCCCCTCGCGCAGGCGTTCGTAATTTTCGTCGCTGAAATTCGAAGCGACGGTAACGATCGCCTCACGCATTGCCGTCCGCCTTTCCGAGAGACGAAAGAAAACTGTCGATGATCGCGTCGTTATCGGCGGCGGTCATCTCTCTTTGCAGCAGCTTTTCGGCGATATCGACCGAGATAGACGCTATCTCGCCCTTGGCGTCGGACACTATGCGGTCGCGCTGATCCGCGGCTTTGCTCCTTGCGTCGGACACGATGCCGCCGGCTTCGCGGCGCGCCGCCTCGATGATCTCGGCGGCCTTGGCGCGTCCGGATTCCTCGCCCTTCCTGATCTCATCCTCGTAAGCGGAAACGTTGGCGGCGGCGAGTTCCTCGTACTTCTTCTTATTCTCCAGCGCCTCGGCGGAAAGCTTTTCGGCTTCGGCTCGGGCGGCTTCGACGGAGGCGGAGCGCTTGTCCATAAACTTCTTTACCGGATCATGCACAAGAAACTTCACCACAAGGAAAAGCACGACGATGTTTACAATATTGATCGCCAGATCGACCAGCATATCGGAAGTGATTTCCATTTTCAGCTCTCTCAGATCTTGGTAGTAAGTATCAGCGCGATAACGAACGAGTAGATGGCGGTCGACTCCGTTAGAGCGCAGCCGAGCAGCAGGATCACCTGGACCTTGCTTGAAGCCTCGGGCTGGCGGGCGGCTGCCTCCACCGCCTTCGCGGTGGCAAGTCCCATTACGATTGCGGCGCCGAGCGCGGGAAGAAGCGCGAGCGCGGCTGAGATACCGAGCATAACAGACCCTCCTTTTATAGTTATTCGACGGCTTCGTCGATAAACGTGAGCGAAAGAATGATGAATATATACGCCTGGATGAGCGGATGGAACAGATTGAAGTAAAGCCCGGCGACCGCGGGGATGCCGGAGGCGTAGCCGCCGAGAGCCCCTTTGAGAAGGTCCATAACGATGAGACCGCCGAGCATATTACCGAACAGCCTGCACGCGAGCGAGACCGGAGTGGCTATGTCGCTGATCATCTTGAGCGGGATCATTATCGGTCTCATGGCTTTTATCGAGCCGCCCATGGAGGCGAGCCTGCCGCCGAGACCGTGCGACCTGATGCCGTAGAGATTGATAAGGAAGAACGTGATCAGCGAGAGCGCGAACGTGCAGGTAAGATCGGACGTCGGCGCCCTGAGACCGAAAAGCTCCGCCGCCGCGCAGCCCGCGATGAACATCGCCGCGGCGAACATATACGACGAAAGCTCCGACG
>JAFRXS010000009.1 GCA_017443405.1 Clostridia bacterium
CCCTGCTGGTGGGATAACGATGAGGATGTTCCATTCTATGATATCTTTTTCGAAGGCACCAACTATTCCGCAGGCGTGACCCTCAATGCCGATGAAGGCTATTACTTCGCGGATGACGTCGTTATCTACGTAAACGACGATGCGGACCTTGTCGACTGGACCTATTCCGGACTCGACCCTGACGACAACACCCAGTGCTACGTATGGACCGTTCCCGAAGAGGCGACCGCAGGTGAGGAACCCCCGGTAGTCACCGATCTGGACGAAGCGCTCAACGTTGAGGGCGGCACCCTCCACTTCGAGACCGAGGGCACCTATCCCTGGATCGTCGTGACCGAGGGCGACAAGGTCTTCGCACAGAGCTCCAACGGCGGCAACCACGGCACCACCTCCGTACTTACCCTGAATGTCGACCTTGAAGAGTAGCAGAGCATCTACTTCGAGTTCAAGGCATGGGGCGAAGGCAGCTACACCTTCTGGGATCACTGCGACTTCGCGATCGACGGCGAGGTCCAGTTCACCTACGGCGCATACGACAACGATTGGGAGCTCTTCACCACGCTCATCCCCGCCGGCGCACACACCTTGACCTGGACCTACACCAAGGACAACAGCGTCAACCCGACCGGCGACTACTTCGCAGTCGATAACGTCTCCATCGGCGAAGCGCCCGACGTGACCGTCACCTTCGTTGACGGCATCAACGGCGAGACCATCGACACCCTGACCGTGCAGGCCGGCACCGTGCTCACCGAGGATATGTTCCCCGAGGCACCCGAGCACACCGGCTATATCTTCGACGGCTGGGATTACAACGGCGAGGCCGTGACCGTTGACACCACGATCACCGCTATGTATCACGATCCCAACTCCATCATCTGGGACTTCGAGACCGACCCGATCAGCCAGGGCTTCCAGTTCATCGATCAGGACGGCGACGGCTTCAACTGGCAGTGGCATGTGAACACCGGTTCCGGCAACCACACCACCCACAGCGGCGACGGCGTTGCGACCAGCGCTTCCTACGATAACGATTCCGAAGCTGCCCTTAACCCGGACAACTGGATGATCACCCCCGATTTCACCGGCACGCTGCTCACCTTCTGGCTCGTTGCACAGGATACCTCCTGGGCGAACGATTACCTTGAGGTCTACGTGACCACCGATGGCGGCGAGACCTGGAGCGATGCTCTCTGGAGCGGCTTCAGCCCCACCGAGTACACCCAGTACTCCATCGATCTCTCCGCTTACAGCGGCACCAAGAACGTTGCGTTCCGTCACTTCAACTGCACCGATATGTTCATGCTGAACGTCGATGATATCGAGGTCAGCGGCGGCTCCACTCCGCCCGAGCCGCAGATCATCACCGAGGTCGACGTGATCTTCGATATTCCGGAGTACGGCGCGACTCCCGACTTCACCCCCGAGGTCCCCGAAGGCGCGCACTACTCGATCTCCGACTTCACCTGGAACAGGTATGACGGCGAGAACGACATCATCATGACCGAGGACGACGTATTCGACGATCCGAATTCGGTCTATTACATCGTCTTCGAGCTCACCCCCGAAGAGGGCTGGGATTTCGCGGAAGACTGCACCGCAACGGTCAACGGACAGGCGGAGCTCTTTGACTTCGGCTTCCCGTTCGAAGGCTACTTCTACGGCATGTCCGTAGAGTTCACGGTCGAAGCGCCCGCCGTCGATACCTTCGGCGACGTCGATCTCGACGGCAATGTCGAGGCCGAGGATGCGCTCCTTGCGATGCGCTACGCGATGGGCCTTATCGAGCTCACCGACGAGCAGCTCGTGCAGATGGACGTCAACGGCGACGGCGTCTATGACCTCGTCGACGCGGTCCTGATCCTCCGCTACGCGATGGGCCTGATCGACCAGTTCCCGATCGAGCTCGAATAAGCAGAAAGCTTAACTAAACCGACCCAAAAGGCGGCGGGCTTGCCCGCCGCCTTTTCCTTTGCACGGTATTGCGCTTTGGATTTCGAAATGATATAATTTAGCGGCATGGATGAGTATATCCATAAATAAATCAACGGAGGAAATACCATGGTCAAAAGAATCGTAAGCATTCTGACAGCGGCGATGCTGTTGCTCGGGCTCGTTCCCGCAGCATTCGCCAAAACAGCCGCTTCGGCTCCGGTCCGGGACGACCTTGAAGATGCGCTCAACGTCGAGGGCGGCACGCTCGTTTTCACGAGCGAGGGCGAATACTCCTGGGGCGTCGTTTCCGACAGCGACAGCGGCCGCTTCTATGCTCAGAGCGGCAACGCGGGCGTCGCGAGCAGCGAATCCACGCTGTCCATGACCGCCGAGGTGGAGTCGAACATGTGCATAAAGTTCGATTTCAAGGCCTGGGGCGAGGGCACCAGCACCGCATGGGACAAGTGCATCTTCGCGATGGACGGCACCCGCTATTTCAATTACGGCGCGCTGGATAACGACTGGACCGAGTACGTTCTCAACGTACCCTCGGGCGAGCATACCTTCACCTGGACCTATCAAAAGGACGGCACCACCGACCCGACCGGCGATTATTTCGCGGTCGACAACGTCCGCTTCGAGGAGCGCGAGCCCCTGCCCGTCAACGAGGAGCTCGACGCGGCGGTCAACGCCGAGGGCGGCACGATCCATTTCTATTCCTTCGGCGATTATCCCTGGTTCGCCGAGACCGATGAAACGACCGGCCGCGTATACGGCAAGTCCGGCAACGCGGGCGTCAACAGCTCCGTTTCCGAGATGACGGCCTACGTCGATCTGCCGTCCTCAGGCACCGTTTCCTTCGATTTCAAGGCCTGGGGCGAGGGCAGCAAGTCCGAGAGGACCATCTGGGACCACTGCCGCTTCTACGTCGACGGCGCTGTGGTCCTCGATTACGGCGCGTACGACAACGACTGGGAAGCCTTCAGCTATGACCTTGAAGCCGGTGAGCATGAGCTCGTATGGTCCTATTCTAAGGACGGCTCCATGAGCAACGAGGGCGACTGTTTCGCCGTCGACAACGTTGAGATCGCCCTCAACGGCGAGCCCATGCCCATTATGATCGATACGATCGAGATCGAGGGCTTCACCGTGCCCGCATGGGGCGAGCATCCCGATTTCGAGGTTTCCGTTCCCGAGGATGCGGATTATTACATCGAATACGCCGGCTGGCTGCGCGACTATGAGGCGATGATCCAGAGCGACGTCTTCGATATCGAGGGCTGCCCATACACGATGACGATCGTGATCGAGCCGAACGAGGGCTTTGAGATCGCCGGCGACGCTGAAGTGACCATCAACGGCGACGCTTCGCTGGTAGGCAGCTCCGGAATCATCGAGGATATGTTCCAGGTCTTCTCTGTCGCGTTCACCGTCGAAGCTCCCGAGCCGAATTATATCGACTCCGTCGAGATCCTCGGCTTCACCGCTCCCGAATGGGGCGCGAACCCGGACCTTGAGCTCTCCGTGCCCGATGGCGCGCATTATTCTATCGCGCTGAGCGACACCTATTGGGATTGGTACGTTCCGGGCGGCGGCGTCGGCATGATGACCGATACGGACGTCTTCGACGATCCCGAGGCGCAGTATCATCTGTATCTGACGATCATCCCCGAGGACGGCTGGACCGTTGCCGAGGACTTCACCGTAACTATCAACGGCGGGACAGAATACGTCGATATGTTCGGCTATCACGGCGGTTCGATGCCCTATATCTACGTCAACACCATCTGCTTCCAGGTCGAGGAGCCCGCAGAGAGCGACCTTGA
>JAFRXS010000134.1 GCA_017443405.1 Clostridia bacterium
GATCATGGCGGCGGTGTGCAACTTTCTCGGCGTTTTTATAATGACCGGGATCAGCAACGAGGTCGCCGTCACCATCACCGGCATGGTGGATTTCGGCGGCGCCGGCAGCGAGACGGTCATAATCGTGCTGTGCGCCGCCATGTCCGCCATCGTCGTCTGGTCGACGCTCGCCTGGCTGTTCGGCATCCCCACGAGCGAGAGCCACGCTCTTATCGCCGGTCTGACGGGCGGAGCCATGGCTCTTTCCGGTCTTGACGCTATCGTCTGGCCTCAATGGCTCAAGGTGATCTACGGTATCGTTGTCTCCGTTACGCTCGGCTTCGGTCTGGCGTGGCTCATCTGCAAGCTCGTAACGGTAATATTCTATAAAGCCGACCGCCCGAAAACGGAGCCGTTTTTCAGGGGCGCTCAGATTGTCGGAGCGGCGGCGATGGCGTTCATGCACGGCGCGCAGGACGGTCAGAAATTCATGGGCATAATCCTGCTGTGCGTGTTCACCCTGCAGGGGACGGGCGCGGCGGAAGCGACCTTTTCCATTCCCGTATGGCTTATGATCCTGTGCTCGGTCGTAATGAGCGCGGGGACCGCGATCGGCGGCAGGAAGATAATCAAATCCGTCGGGATGGATATGGTGAAGCTCGAGAAATATCAGGGCTTCTCGGCGGACATAGCCTCCGCTCTCTCCCTCGTGTTCTGTTCGGTGTTCGGTCTGCCCGTATCCACGACTCACGTAAAAACCACGTCGATCATGGGCGTCGGCGCGGTAAAGCGTCTTTCCGCCGTCAACTTCGGCGTGGTAAAGGATATGGCGCTGACGTGGGTCCTTACCTTCCCCGGGTGCGGGCTGCTTGCGTTCCTGGTGACCAAACTGTTCTTGCGGATCTTCTGAACCGGAAAGGAAAATTAAAATGAGAATGGCAAAAGGCGATAAGGTTTATTTTGATAATTTTTCGGCGTGCGCCGCGCTCTCAAAAAAAGCGGCGGAGTATCTCGCGCGGTGTCTTGAAAGCTACGACGCGGACAGGATAGAAGAAATGCTTAAGGAGATGCACGGTATAGAGCACGCCGCGGATCTCAAGAAGCACGAAATGAACGACGCTCTCGCCAAAGCGTTCGTTACTCCCGTTGACCGCGAGGATCTGGATATGCTCAGCCGGGACCTGGACAACGTGACCGACGCGCTCGAGGAGGTCCTGCAGAAATTCTACGTCTACGATATCCGGACGGTCGAGCCCGACGCGGTCGAATTCGCGAAGAAGCTTGTCTCCGCCTGCGGGCTGCTCTGCGACCTGATGGACGAATTCGCGAACTTTAAACGGTCCAAAAAGATACGCGCCCTCATCGTCGGGCTCAACGACGCGGAGGAGGAGTGCGACAAGCTGTACCTTGACTGTATGCGCGCGCTTACGAAAAGATCCGCCGAAGTTATGACGACGGTCTCCTGGCGCGATATTTACGAATGCCTTGAGGCGTGCGCCGACGGCTGCGAGCACGTAGGCGACTGCGTTGGCTCGGTCATCATGAAAAACACGTGACGGCGGCCTTTTCTTTTTTTGACGGCGGTATTGACCGGAGGCGGAAGAAATGGAGAAATTGCCCGAAATAAACAGGATAGCCGACGGCGTTTATCTCATCAACGAATTCGACGGCGCGAACTGCTATCTCGCCGTCGGGTGCGAAAAGGCGCTTCTCATCGACTGCGGGACGGGGGTCTGCGATCTGAACGCCGCCGTGCGCCGCGTCACGGATCTGCCCTTGACCGTCGCGGCGACGCACGGCCACGTCGATCATATCGGCGGAGCGGGGCAGTTCGACGGGGTGTTCGTCCGCCGCGAGGACTGCCGCGCGCTCAACAGGATACAGACGGCGGTCCCGTTGCGGAAGCTGTTCGCCGCGACGAGCGGTGGGATGAAGCAGCGCGGAGCCGGCGCGAAGGACGTCCGCCGCTATCCCGGGGGAGCGCGCCTCATCCCGTTCGACGGCTTCCGCGCCGACCTGGGCGGCAAGACCGTCGAGGCGCGCCACACTCCCGGGCACACGCGGGGGAGCGTCGCGTTTGTCGATCATGAGGATAAGATCGTCTTCAGCGGGGACAACGTCTGCGACGCGCTCTGGCTGCATCTGCCCGGGGCGGCGTCGGTCGAGCGGTGGCTGCCGTCCGCGCGGTGGCTTTATGAAATGAGCGGACGGTACCGCGTTTTCTGGGGGCACCGCACGCCGGAGCTCGACAGAGAGTATATCGGGCAGGTCGTCCGCTGGGGCGAAGAGATACTGAGCTCGAATAAACGCAACACCCGCCTGCCGCGTTTCGCGCGGTGGCCCGACCGGCCGGACGGGATACTTTACAGAACGGACAATATTTTTGACGATTGATCATAGCAGATCCAAGGAGGAAAACGATGACGGACAATATTGAAGCCGTGAGCGTCGAGGCGGAGGAAAAGGTCAAGCTGTCGAGCAAGCTCTGGCTCTGCTCCGCCGACTGTCTCTGCGCCGCGCTCAACGGGCTGCTGACGGGCGGCGGAATGACCTATTTCTTCACGAAATTCCTCGGTCTCGGCGAGGGGCTCGCGAGTACGGTCTGGATCATTTTCGCGATCTGGAACGCGTTCAATGATCCGCTTTTCGGCTATATCTCGGACCGGACCAGGAGCAAGCTCGGCAGGCGAGTCCCCTACATCCGCTACGGCGCATTCTTTTATTCGCTCTTCTTCGTGCTTACCTGGGTGAAGTGGCCGCTTGGCTCTTCGCAGGGCGCGCTTTTCGTGCAGATGCTCGCGACGCTCTTCCTCTTCGATACGCTCTACACGGCGATCGCCACTTCGCTCTACGTCATGCCCTACACGATGGCGATCTCGAACAAGGCGCGCGGGAATATCTTCGTTCTCAAGATCTTCTTCACTCTTCTCTCGATGGGCGTCCCGCTCGTCCTGTTCCCGATCATCAAGCCGGAGGTCGGCGAGAGCCCGCTGAGATTCCAGATCATCATGCTTTGCATCGGCGTCGTGACGTTCCTTGTGATCTTCCTTTCGACCTTCTTCTATAAGGAAAAGGTCACGACGGTCGGGGACGAGCCCGTCAATATCTTCAAGTCCGTCGCCGCCTGCTTCAAGAACCGTTCGTTCATCATCTTCGAGGTCCTGTCCTTTACCGTCATCTTCATCCAGACCATACTGATGCAGGGCGTCATCTACTACTTCGACGAGTTCGACATGCCCATGCCGATAGCCTACGGCGTCCTCGGCGTCGGCGCGGTCTTCGGCGTCGTTCTCTGGAGCGTAAAAGTCAAGACCTGGGGCGTGAAGCGCTGCACCCTGCTGATGTGCGTCATCTTTGCCGTCGGAGCCGCCGCGACGGCCGTCTTCGGCAAGAACAATATAGTCGCCGGTATCGGCTTCTTCGCCGCGGGCATGGGCTTCGCGGGAGGAATGTTCCTCATCCCGCTGATGAACGGCGACGTCATCGACTACGATGAGACAGTCACGGGGCAGCGCCGCGAGGGGATGTACGCGGGCGTCAACAGCCTGATAACAAAACCGGCGATCAGCTTCGCGAACTCCGCTTTCATCATGATATCCAAGGCGTTCGGGTACAACACCGAGCTCGCCGCGGGTCTTCAGAGCGAGACCGCGAAACAGGGGATCCTCGTCGCGTGGATGGCGATCCCCGCCGCGATGCTCGTGATATGCGCGATCGCGATGAGATTCTACCCGCTCTACGGCGAAAAGTGGGACGAGAAGAAACGCGAACTCGAAAAGCTGCATAAAACCGTCTGAAAAAACAACGGGACGAAAAAAGCACGCGTACGCGTGCTTTTTTCGTGTTCGGGGAAATGCGCAGGGCTGAATCGTTCGCTGCGCTCACAGCTGAATTGAAGCTTTACATCTTCAGCTGAATTGAAAACCTTGCGGTATTCAGCTAAATCAGATCCGCCTTTCAGCTCGCGAAGCGAATTTAACTGACGGAGTCAATTTAGCTGCGCCCCGGTGCAATTCAGCTCGCCGCAAGGCGAATTCAGCCGGCAACGCCGGGCGTAAGCCGTATCACCTCGTAATTGCACCTCGCCTGCGTGCGGAAGGGGACGCGCCAGCCGCAGGCGCCGGCGCTGACGTTCATCACGGCTTCGCCCTCGGTATAGTCGCCGTGGCAGTAGCCGATGAGGCGGTAAAGCGGGCCGAGCGGGAAAAGCTGCCCGGCGTGCGTATGGCCGGAGAGCTGCAGGTCGGTCCCCGCCGCGAGGTTCTTTTTGAACTCTGAGGGCTGATGGTCCGCAACTATCAGATATTTTTCGGGCGCGGGGTTCGGCAGGTCCGCGATATCCTTCCTGCCCTCGTCCTCGGAGATATCCTCCCGCCCGAGAAGAAGCAGATCGGGGGCTATTTCGGCGTATTCGTCCCGCAGAACGGTCACGCCGTTTTCCCTCATCGCCGCCTCGAGGTCCTCCTGCGTGAACTTGCGTCCGCCCGCGTATTCGGCGTGCCCCTGACGGTCGTGGTTGCCGTAGAGATAGTAGACGGGCGTTTCAAAATCCGCGAACAGACGGAACGTCGCCTCCATCTCCTGCTTCGTGGTGTAATCGTCGACGATATCGCCGCCCAGTATCGTGGCGTCCGGCTTCAGGTCGCGGACTTCGGCGACGGTCTTTTCGGTCACGGAAAACGGCTGCGCGCTGCCGACGTGCAGGTCGGCGATGAAGACGACGGTATGCTCCGTTTTCAGCTTTTCCGACGTGTAGGTGTGGTACTTGGGCGTGACGGTCAGCATGTTGACGACGCCGAAAACGAAGAACGCCGCGCCGAAGATCAGGCTGACCGCTTTGACGGCGCCGAAACGGCGCTCTTTTTTGCGGACCTTGTAAATGACGCCGCAGATGATATCGGCGCAGACGTCCGGCAGCAGAGCCGCGTACAAAGCGAACATGAACGGCTGAACGGCGCGGAGCTGTACGGGACCGCCGAGCGGCAGGAACGCGAACAGGACAGCGAGCAGCAGCTCTCCGGCGATGACGCCGACGCGCGCGCCGGTCTTCAGTTTACGTTTGCGGAATATAAGCTGTACGGCTGTGAGCGCCGCCTCGGCGGCAATGAACCACAGGGCGAAGATGATTGTACCGTTCATTCCGTTTCCTCCCGACAGTTACTCTTTTACCGCCGTTCTGAAGCCGCCGCGCCCGACGGAAGCGGGTCTGTCCGGCAGGATCAGCTCGTACTCAACCGTGTCCGGCGCCTTGAATTCGAGGACCGTTCCGCCGCCGGAGCGTTCCCAGCGAAGGCTTATGCCGCCGAGAGGGGAGTCGTACCGCGCTTCGGCAAAGTCGAGCGCCTTTATGAACGACGGCTCGACGCGGACGCGGTCGTGCGCGGTCCCGTCGGGGTTGTAGCGCAGCCCCGCCACGCGGGAGATGAACCAGCCCTTGATGTCGCAGTACATGTGGTGATCGTGCGAGTAGAGCCCCTCGCCGGGCAGCTCGAAGCATTCGGGGACCGTCGTTTCGCCGAAGCGGATGAACGCGCCGTAGGAGGGGAATTCCGGGCGGGTTATCATCTTATAGGCAAGCTCGCTCTCGCCCGCGTCGCTCAGAACGTGGAAAAGGGCGCGCGCGCCGAGTATGCCGACGTCCATGAAGTCGTTTCCGTCGTGTATCATATCTATAAGCGCTTTTTCCGCTTTTTTTCTCTCGTCGGGCTCGTAAACGCCGTAATACAGCGCCATCGCCTGCGCGGTCTGGCAGCCGGTGTCCGCCGTGAGGGTCACGGGGTCGATCTTTTCGCGGCGGATAGCCGTCCTGAACTCGCACGCGAGCTTTTCGGCGTAGGCCTTTTCGTCCTCAAGCCCGAGGACGCCGAAGATGAACGCCGCGCGTTCGGCTGTCGCGAGGGTCGTGACGCTGTCGGTGAATTCGAGCGTCGGTTTTACCTCGCCGCCGATCGGGCACCAGTCGCCCAGACCGTATTTCACGAGTCCGTTTTCCATCCGCTTGCCGGCGGCGTAGCGCAGATAGCGCCCGATGGCTCCGGCGTTCTCCTCGAGTATCGCCCTGTCGCCGGTGAAGCGGTAGGAATAGTAGGGTATCCAGATGAGCGCGGCGTCCCACGCGGGGCCGTTGCCCCATTGGAAGCCCCAGCCGCCCGTGGGGACGATGCCGGGTATCGCGCCGTCCTCGCGCTGCGCGGCGCGGATATTGCGCAGCCACTCGCGGTAGCTCGCCGCGACGTCCATCGTCATCAGCATATGCTCCGCGGAGAGGGCGGCGTCGCCCGTCCAGCCGTTTTTCTCGCGGTGCGGGCAGTCGGTCGGGAAGTAGTAGAAATTGGAGCGGTCGGAGGCGTCGCACATGCGGTAAAGGGTGTTCGCCGTTTCGTCGGAGCAGGCGAAGCCGCCCGTCTCGCCGGGCGCGGACGTGCAGACGATATAGGTCAGCAGATCCGGCGTCGCCTGCTGCTCGGTTATTCCCATGACGAGGCAGTAGCGGAAGCCGTGATAGGTGAACGGCGGCACGAAGGTCTCTTCGCCGCCCCCGCAGATATAGACGTCGCGCTGCGAGAAGCCGTCGGGATAAAAACAGATATTGTGATAATCGAGGACGCCGTCCTCGGCAAGCTCACCGAACTGCAGGACCACGCGCTGACCGGGAGTCCCGTTTATCTTGAGCCGGATGACGCCCGCGTTGTTCTGACCGAAATCGTAGAGGAAGCCCTCGCGCCCGTCGTCCGCGTCCTCGGGCACCGTCACGGGCGGGACGTCGCCGCGCGGCTCGTAGGCGGCGAGCGAGCCGGGGCGGATATCCGCGGGTTTCAGCTCCCTCACCGGGAGAACGGGCGGCGCCTCGCAGACGCGCTTTTCGCCCTTCGGCGCGTCGCAGACGACGGCGTTTTTCCAGCCGCTGTCGTCAAATCCGGGCAGGTTCCAGCCGGGTATCTCACGCCGCGCGTCGTAGCGGACCCCCGCGCGCAGATCGTCGAAATAAAGGGGCGAGGGGGCGGTCTTAACGCTCTCGTCCGAGCAGATCGCGAGCTCACCCGCCTCAAGGGCGAACGCGAGCTTGGGAGCGGAGCGGAAGGGCGCCTCGTCAAAGTCCCATATCTCGCCGCCGGGGGCGTTCTGCATGCCGTTGCCGAGCTGGAAGCCGAGGACGTTCGTTTCGCCAGGCACGAGGTACGCGGACAGATCGTAGCCGTCGAAATAGACGAGGTCGTCGGAGTTGGAGATATAAGGCGCGAGCAGCCCCTTGGTGATCTCCGTCCCGTTTATCCAGACGCGGTAAAAGCCCAGACCCGTCACGAGCAGCCGCCCGCCGGCGGCGCCGGGGACGAAGGTCTTTCTGAAATAGGGCGACGGCACGAAGCTTTCGTAGGTGTTCTTCTCCGTCGCGGCGCAGATGAATTTTTGCGGAAAAATCCCGGTATTATCCATTGTATGACCCTCCGTTGCTTTGATTATCCCGTTTCGCGGTTTAAAGCGCGTTAGTATATGTGCTATTATTTTAATAAAAACCGCGCTTCATGTCAATAAGAACAGGCGCGCGGAATTTAAGATTTATCATTGATTAACGGCCGTGTGGATGATATAATACGGTCGTACGGAAATTTCGTTTTCTTCTCATTCCGGAATATACTTGAGGTCCTGTTTTATGACAGATACGGTCTGCGGTTTTTTTGAAAAAATACGGGCGAAGCTTTTCGGCGGTATCGACCTGACCTGGCCGAAGCTGACAGTCTTTGCTGTGATCGCGGGCGTGTACACCGGCGTCATGGCGCTCATCCCCGCGCTTTACTATACCTCGTTCAATGCGATAACCGTTTCGTTCGAGGCGTGGATACTGTTCGGGATAGTCATAATAATGAACAGCAGGTCGAATCTCGACTCCGCGCTGAAATGCTTCGTTTTCTTCCTTATCAGCCAGCCGCTGGTCTATCTCGTGCAGGTGCCGTTCAGCCCGATGGGGTGGCAGCTTTTCGGCTATTACAAATACTGGTTCATCTGGACGCTGCTGTGCTTCCCGATGGGCTTCGTGGGCTACCTGATGAAAAAGGACAGATGGTGGGGGCTGCTTATCCTGCTGCCGATGGTGGGGCTGACGGGCTATTCGTACCTGACGTATCTCTCCGATCTCATCTTTTCCCGTCCGCGGTACATCCTGGTCGTTCTTTTCTGCGCCGCGGCGATGATCCTTTATCCCGTCGCGGTATTCAAAAACAAGAAGATAAGAGCCGCGGGCGCGGCTGTCGGCGCCGCCGCGGTCGTCGCTCTGGCGGTCCTATGTCTGCTGCGTCCTCCCGTTTACAGCACGGAGATAATGTCGAACGGCGCGGAGGTGAGATTCGACGGTACGTATACCGTCTCCATCGCCGACGAAAAGTACGGCGACGTAGGCATAATATATATCGACAGCGTCGAGGACCGGTTCGTCCACGCCGATCTTAAAAGGGCGGGGGACACCGTGGTGACTCTGACCTCGCCCGACGGCGAAAAGAAGGAATTCAGCCTTCACATCGAGCGCAGCACCTACTCGATCGAACAGATAACGCCCGGGGGATGACCCGGACGGTTTTAAAAACGAAATTTTATATACGGCAAGGCAGGGATGATCGATGACAGGTATTTTTGAACACGCGAAATTCATAACCACCGATTTCACCAACTACTTCGAGAACGGCGAAAAAGTCTGGGGACAGCGCAGACCGGCGCTGTATCAGCACACCGAGCTCGTTCCCGGCGACGGACTGCCGATGTTCGCGAAGGACTTCGACGCGCGCCGGACGAAGGGCGCGAAGCTGTACTTCTCGGCTCTGGGCTGCGCGGAGATATATATCAACGGGCAGCGCGTCGGAAACGACGAGATGGCTCCGGGCTGGACGGACTACAACAAGCGCGCGCTTTACAGGGAGTACGACGTTTCCTCCCTGCTGCGCCGCGGAAAAAACCGCGTTCTCGCGGTCGTCTCCCCGGGGTGGTACACCGGGCGCATAGCGGGCGGCTATTACGGAAACGGCGCGCCGTCGCTCCTTCTTAAAATAGAATGCGGCGAAGAGCTTGTCAGCACCGACGGCAGCTGGCTCGCTTCTGTCGGCGGTCCGATACGCCTCGCCGATATCTGGGACGGCGAGTACCGCGACGGAAACGAGACCGGCTACGCGGAGCTCTCCGAACCGGGCCGCGTTCTCGACGGCTGGAAAAAGGCGCGCGTCACGAAATACGCAGGCAAGATCACGCCCTATATCGGCTCGACTGTCCGCGTGCGCGAGGGCCTTTCCCGCGCGCCGGAAACGCTCACGGTCTTCGACGGCGTTGAGCATAACGGCTCCGATTACGGGAAGATACACGTCTGCGGCGTTTACGATAAGCTGCCCGTGAAGCTGGAAAGAGGGCAGAAGATGGTCCTCGATCTCGGTCAGGAGGTCGTCGGTCACCTCGCCGTCGCCGCAAAGGGCGAAAAGGGCGTGACCGTCAAGATGCGCTACGCCGAGTTCCTCAACGATTCCGGCCTGATCTCCCGCGGGAACGACGGTCCGGAAGGCTCCGTCTACACGATCAATCTGCGTTCCGCTCTGGGCAAGGCGTACTACGTCCTCGCCGGAAAAGGCGAGGAGACCTACCGCCCGACGTTCACCTTCTTCGGCTTCCGCTACGTCGAGCTTTCGGCGGACGGCGAGGTCGAATTCACTTCTTTCACAGCGGAGGTCGTCGGCAACGACAACCGCGAAACGGGAAAACTCGAGACCTCGAACGCGATGGTCAACAAGCTCATAAGCAACACCCTCTGGGGGCAGCGCGGCAATTATCTCAGCGTGCCGACCGACTGCCCGCAGCGCGACGAGAGGCTCGGCTGGACAGGCGACGCGCAGGCGTTCAGCGTGACCGCCGCCTATAACGCGGACGTTTACGGCTTCTTCCGCAAATGGCTGCAGGATATGCGCGACAGTCAGGGCAAACAGACCGGCGGCTACGGTCACGTCAATCCCCGCGTGGGCTGCTGCGACGGCGAAAACGCGAGCGCCTGGGCGGACGCGGGCGTCATCATTCCTTACAATATGTACCGCATGTTCGGCGACAAGACGATCGTCGAAGAGCATTTCGCCTCGATGGAGAAGTACATAAACGGTCTTCTTGAGGCGAGAGGGCTCGCCGGCGCGTATCCCGTTTTCGGCGACTGGCTCGCCTACGACAAATGCTCCAACGAGTTCATTTCCTCGGTCTATTTCATCCGAGACCTCGAGCTCATGGCGTATATGAGCGCCGAGATCGGCAAGCCCGGCAAGGCGAGAAAATACGCGAAGCTGCGCGAGGACGCGCTGGCGTACTTCCGTAAGACCTTCATGCGCAGGGGCAAGCTCAAGGGCGATACGCAGACCGAAAAGGTGCTGTGTCTCGCGTTCGGCATAGTCACGGGCAAGGACGCCGACGCGATGGCGAAGGCTCTCGCGAAACAGATAGCCGAAAACGGCGACAGGCTCTCGACCGGCTTCCTCGGCTCTTACACCCTTTGCCCCGCTCTTTCCTCCTTCGGGCAGGACAAGACGGCGTACGATCTGCTGCTGCAGAGGAACGAGCCCTCCTGGCTTTACAGCATCGACCAGGGCGCGACCACCATCTGGGAGCGCTGGAACTCCTACACCAAAGCCACGGGCTTCGGCCACGTCGGCATGAACTCCTTCAACCACTACGCCTACGGCTCGGTCGTCGAGTGGATCTACCGCTTCTCGGCGGGAATAGAGCCGCTTGAGCCCGGCTTCAGGTCGATCCTCTTAAGGCCCACGCCAGACACGCGTACGGACGCCGAGCTGCCCGAGGGGCAGGAGCGCGTGACGTGGGTCAAGGCGGAATACGACTCCGCCGCCGGTCTTATAAAGAGCGCGTGGAGCACCGAGGACGGCTTCGTCTACGACTGCGCGGTGCCCGAGGGCGCCGTGGCGAGGCTCGAGCTGCCCGTGTTCGCCGGTAAGTTCACCGTCAACGGCGTGGAGCACGACGGCAAGGACTGCGAGACCGTGAACGGCAGGTACGTCATCAACCTCGCCCCGGGCGAGTACGAGATAACGCAGTAAGGGTATACGAAACGTTCCGTTATCCCAACTTGACATAAAAAGTAAAATGACCCGCCTGACATGATTTTCCGTCATAGCGGGTCATATTCTTTTAAAGAGCTGAAAAACTCACAGCTCGCGAAGCGAATTTAGCTGACCGAAGGTCGATTTAGCTGCGCTTTTGCGCAATTCAGCTTGCCGCAAGGCGAATTTAGCTGCGGCGCAGGCGCCGCTTAGGGTAAGGGGAGTCGAACCCGAATCGCCTTTGGAGGGGTCTTTTTGGCTCTTTCGCGCTCTTCATCCTTGCTTTGCGTCAGAAAAGCGGCGGCTTCAGAGCACAAAATAGCTCAACAATACC
>JAFRXS010000010.1 GCA_017443405.1 Clostridia bacterium
AACCTCGGCAGGCTGCAGTCATGATTGAGGGTTATCGTCTCGCCGTTGGCGCATTTTATCATCGTCGTAACGACGTCGCCCTCGTTGAAGGGATAATCGGCGAGATCGTAATCCGCCCCCTTGTTGTCCTTTATCCAGCGGTTGAGACCGCCGCCTTTGGACGCCATGGAGGTGAGGTAAAGCAGCCTGTTGCCGCGGTTTATACCGAGCAGCTTGCAGAGCGGGCCGAGCTCGTGGGTGGGATACAGCTCGCCGTTGCGGCGCTGGAAATTATAGAGCCTGCCGTGTATGTTCTCCCTGCCGAGGCTTATCTCGTCGCGCAGGTCGTGGCGGTAACCGCCCTCGCAGTGTATCAGGGTGCCGAAAAGCCCGTGACGGTGCATATTCCAGACGAGCATCTCGTTGCGGTCGTAGCAGCAGTTTTCGAGCATCATGCAGAATTTGCCCGTGCGCTCGCTCGTGCGGACCATATCCCAGCACTCGCGTTCGCTCGCGGCGCCCCCGACCTCGATGCCGACGTCGAGTCCGGCGTTCATCGCGGCGACCGCAACGCGCGCGTGGGTTATCCACGTCGTGGCGCACAGCACCGCGTCGAGCTTTTCTTTTTCGAACATCTCGCGGTAATCGCTATAGCCGGTCACGGGATAAGCGTCGCCGGAATTCGACTTGACCACTTCGATACCCTGCCTGACTCTTTCCTCGACTACGTCGCAGACGCAGGGGATAACGACGCCGGGAACGTTGAGCAGTATCCTCGCGTCGTCTCTTCCTCTGCCGCCGAGACCGACGACGCCGACGCGTATAATCCTCAGGTCACCCATTTTACCACCTCTGAACTAAAAAATCGTAAAGATATCCCGTGTATTCGGGATATTTGCGGTACAGCCAGTAAGCCGTTATATTTATATCGTGATTGTCGCGCCTCGAAAGCTCCCTGACCTTGCGGAAACAGTAGACATACAGGAACACGATGAACGCGACAAAAAACACTCCCGCCCACCATTCCTCTATTGAGGCGGTGAAATCGTAAACGCCGTGCATGACGACGGGCAGAACGAAGCTCAGAGCGAGAGCCCTGCCCTCGGGGAGTCTGTTCCCGCGAAGCGGAACCGAATAGGTCTGACAGAACCTGCTCTCGATAGTATTGGTGACCTTGTAGGAATGCCAGAAGCTGTAGAAATAGCCCATGAAGACGCCGTCGAACATGTGGCCGGGCACCGCGGTGAAAGCCCTGATGACGGCGACGGAAAAGCCGTAGGTCACGACGTACTGGATATTCTCGACCAGCGCGAAACCTAAAGAAACGAACACAGCGTACACCATGCCGTCGAAAAGACAGGCGAAATAGCGACTCTTATGAGTGACGAACCAGAGGATGAGCCATTTGCACGCCTCCTCTATAAGAGCGACGCAGAAGAAATTCTCGATGAAATAATAAAGATACTTTCCGCCGCCCGAAAACACGGCCTCGCCATCGGCATTATAGTATATGCTGTCGACAAAAAAGCCGTCGAGGACGCCGGACGCCACCACCTCGAGCCCTGCGGCGGCGAGCGTCGAAAGTCCGCCGAGGGCGAGAAGAAGCAGCAGAAGCCCAATGGGCTCCTTCTCGGTCCTGTCCTTCTTATAAACGTAGACAAGCAGAACGACGGCGGGGATTACGGCGGCGGCTATCAGGAACTCATAAAAAAACATGATCGGTCATGATCCCACCATTTAAGTAAAATCGATATAAATTATATCACGATATAATAATATAATCAAGAGCGAGATGATCCCGATATTTTAGCACTCTTTTCGTTAGAGTGCCAGATTTAACAAATAGTTTACTATACAGTAATGATACGTTAATATTTAGAGTGTATATTATAGCTGTCCGAAGGGAACAGAGGGTTCTCCCCGAACAAATACTATAAGGCATCGGACAGATGCACAGGAGGAATAGATATGTTTGAACTTATACCTTTCGCGACAAGACGCTCCGCGCTCGGCTCTTTCGATCCTTTCAGGGGCTTTGAGGATCTCGACAGGATGTTCCGCGATACCGGCAGCATACGCGATTTCAAGACCGACGTGAAGGATACCGGCGACGCTTTCGAACTCGAATGCGACCTGCCCGGCTTCAAGAAGGAAGACATCAAGGTCGACCTCGAGAACGAGACGCTGACCATCAAGGCCGAAAGACGCCTCGAGAAAGAGACCAAGGACGACAAGAACGGCGGTTATCTGCACCGCGAGCGCTCCTTCGGTTCGTTCTCCAGGAGCTTCGACGTGACCGGAGTGAAAACCGAGGACATCAAGTGCTCCTACACCGACGGCGTACTCAAAATCGTACTGCCCAAGCTCGAGGAAAAGAAGCCCGAGACAAAACATCTCGAGATCGTATGACCCCTGCGATCCACCCCGATACCCCCCCATACAAAGCCCGCCGCGGCGCAAACCGCGGCGGGTCTTTATGCGATTCGGAACGGCTGATCATTCCTCCGACGCGTCGACTATCCTGCCGGCTATCTCGGTGAGGGTCTCCATAGACGTGACCGCGGCGAGCTCGCGGCGGAATCTCACGGAATTGCGGATGCCCTTTGTGTACCAGATCGCGTGTTTTCTCGCCTCGTTCATACCGATACGCTCGCTCTTGTATTCGCAGAGCTTAGCGATATGCGAGAGCATTATATCCATCTTTTCGCGGGGCGGCGGATCGGGCAGAACGGTACCGTCTTTAAGGTACGCGTTGATCTGGGAAAAGACCCACGGGCGTCCCTGCGCTCCCCTGCCGACCATGACGAGATCGCAGCCTGTCTCCTCCATCATAGACCTCGCCGAGGATCCGTCCACCACGTCGCCGTTGCCGATGACGGGTATCGAGACGGCTTTCGCCACGTCGCGGATGACGCTCCTGTCGACCGGCGGGGCGTACATCTGCACCGCCGTCCTGCCGTGTACGGTCACTGCGGACGCGCCCGCAGCCTCGGCTTCGAGAGCTACGGCGACGGCGTTGATATGCTCCGAGTCCACGCCCGATCTGATCTTCACAGTCACGGGGACGTCGACGGCGTCTACGACGGCGCGGACTATCCTTCCGATCAGCTTCGGGTCCTTCATCAACGCGCTGCCGTAGCCGTTTTTGACGAGCTTCGGCGCCGGACAGCCCATGTTGATATCAATGACCTCGGGCTTAACGCTCATAGCCATTTCGGCGGCCTGCGCCATGACGCCGGGATCGTTGCCGAATATCTGCGCGGCGGCGGGGCGCTCGCTGTCCGAGAGCTTTAAAAGCTCGAGCGACTTGCGGTCGCCCATCGTCATGCCCTTGGAGCTGACGAGCTCCGTCACGCAGTACGCCGCGCCGTACGACACGCACAGCTCACGGAACGCCCTGTCCGCGACGCCCGCCATCGGAGCGAGGACGGCGGGCCCGTTTATCGGTACGTTTCCGATATACACCTGTTCAGTCCTTCTTTTTGAGCTGATCGGTAAAACCGCCGATCAGCTTTCTTACTCCGCCCTTGACGCCGTTGCAGATATCGATAATGCCCTCGGCGCTCTTTTTGGAGATAATACCGCCGGAAAAACCGGTGAGTCCGCGCAGCGGCATGTCGAGGATGGTCTGCTTGATCATCTCGGGGTTTTCGGTCCCGATCGAGGCGATCTTGCCTCCGAAGGACATTATGCCCTTGAATGCCTTGCCGAAGCCGTTGACGGAGAGGTGCGAGATCGTATTGTTGATATCCAGCCCGCCTTTTTCAAAGGGCAGATTATTGAGGGGCTCGGCGCCCGCGAGGGCGTAGAACTCCTTTTTCGGAATGCTGCCGACGGAACCGTTTTTGATCTCGTAATAGCTCGGCGCGGTACCGGTGTAATCGGGTATAGGAGCGTCGGGAGCCGCGGACTCGACGAAGACCTCGCCCGTCAGGCGGATATCCCTCGACGACGAGCCCACGAGTATTTTGAAATCACCGCTCTCGACGTGCCAGCCGTTTATTTCCACGTTCCAGTAGCTGAACGCGCGGGAATCGAGCGGGACGCTTATCTCCGTGCTCTCGCCGGGCTGCAGGTACACTTTTTTGAAGCCCTTAAGCTCCTTTTCGGGCCTGAAAAGCGTGCTTTCGACGTCGGAAACGTAGACCTGCGCAACCTCCGCGCCGGAGACGGAGCCGGTATTTTTGACGGTAAAGGTGACGGTAAGCGGCTCCTCCTCTTTTATCTTATCCGACGAGAGTTTCATATCGGAATACTCAAAATCGGTGTAAGACAGACCGTAACCGAACGGGAAGCGGACCGCCTTGCCCGCGGTGTCATAGTAGCGGTAGCCGACGAACACGCTCTCGCGGTACTCGACGGCGCGGGGGCCCATCGGGAAGTACTCGGCGGCGAGACTGTCGTTGTTGTAAGGGAAGGTCTCGGCGAGCTTGCCGGAGGGATTGACCTTGCCGTAAAGAAGATCGTAAGCGGCGGTGCCGCCCGCCTGACCGGGCAGATAAACGTCGAGCAGAGCCGAGCATTTGTCGTAAACGTGAGCGAGCTTGACGGGGGCGCCGCCCGACAGCACGACTATGATGTTGCCGCTGACCTCGCTCAGCGCGTCGAGCAGCAGGACGTGCGACAGCGGGATATCGAGATGACGGCGGTCCTTGCCCTCGGTCTCGTAGGAATCGGTAAGGCCGATGAACAGGATGACGGCGTCGCGCCCGCGCGCCCTGTCGCACGCCTCTTTTATGAGCGTCAGCGACGGGATATCCGTCTTTATATCGTAGCCGTCGGCGTAAGCGAAACTCTTTCCCGCGGCTCTCATCGCATCGCAGAACGAAACGGTATAGGGCGTGTTGATATGGCTCGAACCGCCGCCCTGATACCTGATATGCTTCGCCATCGCGCCTATAACGGCGACGTTCGCGTTTTCCGCGAGCGGAAGCGCGGCGCCGTCGTTTTTGAGCAGAACAGCGGACTGAGCCGCGGCCTTCGCGGCTACGGCATTCTGTTTGTCGAAATCGGTGACACCGGGTTTGGGAAGCGCCTCAACGCTTTCAAAGATGAATCCGAGCATACGGCGGGCGACGGCGTCGAGCTCCTCCTCGGACACGGCTCCCGATCTCACGGCCTTGACTATCTCGCGGTCGGTCACACCGTTGCAGCCCGGCATTTCAAGGTCGAGACCGGCTTTTACGCCCTCAACCCTGTCGTTCACCGCGCCCCAGTCGCTGACGACAATGCCGTCAAATCCCCACTCGCCGTGGAGTATATCGTTGAGCAGACGCTTGTTGTCGGAAAGATACGTCCCGCCCAGCCTGTTGTAGCTGCACATGACGGTGCGCGGCTTCTGCGTTTTGACTATATGCTCGAACGCGGGCAGATAGATCTCGCGAAGAGCGCGTTCGTCGACGACGGTATCTATGCTCATGCGCAGCGTTTCCTGGTTGTTGGCGCAGAAGTGTTTGACACTGCAGCCGACGCCCTTTGATTTCAGCCCCTTGACGTATGCCGCGCCGAGCCTGCCGGCGAGCAGCGGATCCTCCGAGAAATACTCGAAATTCCTGCCGCAGAGCGGACTTCTTTTTATGTTGACTCCGGGGCCGAGTATCGTTGAGACTCCGAGGTTCGCGGCCTCTTCGCCGATAGCCGCGCCGACCTCTTCGGCGAGGTCCTCGTCCCAGCTGCACGCGAGCGTTGCGAGCGTCGGATAGCAGGTCGCGGTTTCGGCGGCTTTCATGACGTTGGTGCCCGCCGAGGTCTTTTCCTTTCTGACGCCGTTCGGACCGTCGGAGACCCTGACGGCGGGTACGCCCGCCTCCGGTATCGGCTCGGTGAGCCAGAACGACGAGCCGGAGCACAGAGAGGCTTTCTGCTCAAGAGTAAGTTTACCGAGTATTTCGTTGATCCTGTCGTCAGTCATTGTCGTACTCCTTTTCAAGTGAAAATGAATCGGGCAGCAGCTCGCCCAGCGTTTTCTTTTTAATGTTTTCGCCGTCGTAAAGAAGGACCTCAAACTCCGCGCCGCACAGCTCCGAAAGGAACTGACGGCAGATGCCGCACGGTGCGGTAAAATCTTTTATAATACCGTAGTGTCCGCCTACCACGGCTATCTTCACGAACTCCGTCTTCCCCTCGGCAACCGCCGTCGAGGCGGCGCACCTTTCGGCGCACATAGTCGCTCCGTAGGAAGCGTTTTCGACATTGCAGCCGCCGAAGACCGTTCCGTCCGAGCACAGCAGAGCCGCGCCCACCTTGAAATGCGAATACGGCGCCCGCGCGCGCTCCATATATCCGGAGGCTACAGTCACCAGATCCATGTCATCCATCGTTCTTTACCCTCATTCGCAGCAGATCCCCGGGGCGTACGCCCGAAAGTCCGTTTATCCTTACGTGCTCCTGAACGAGCGACGCGGTTTTCTTCGGTTCGCCCTCGGCGGATATTATTTTTTCTACGGTCAGCTTCGCGCCCAAAAGACAGGGGGATACGACCTCGAGCTCGTCGCCGACGGAAAAAGCGTTGCGCTGCTCGACGGTCATTTCATCGCCGCGCGAGTCAAGCACCTTCGCGGCGAACGAGCACTCGGTATGATACGCGCCGTCGTTATAGTGCCCGTCCTTTTCCCTGCCGAAATAGAAACCGGACGAATACGGTCTGTGACTGACGCAGTCGAGTTCGCGTCTGAGTTCTTCCGTATCCGCGCCGCCGTCTATCGCGCGGCGGTAGGCGTTCGTGACAGTCCCGACGTAATATGGGGTTTTCATTCTTCCCTCTATCTTGAAAGAGCACACTCCGGCGCTTTCTATCCTGTCGAGAAAATCTATACAGCGCAGGTCGTGAGAACTGAGTATCGCGCTCGCGCCGTCCTGCTCCTCCACCGGGAAATACTCGCCCGGACGCTTTTTCTCCGCGAGATAATACTCCCACCGGCAGGGCTGCGTACATTCGCCGCGGTTGCCGCTCCTCGCGTTCAGAAACGAGCTTATAAGGCAGCGCCCGGAATACGCCATGCACATGGCGCCGTGCACGAAGCATTCCAGTTGGAGGTCGGGCGGAGTGTTTTTGCGTATAACGGCGATCTCGTCAAGATTCAGCTCGCGGGCGAGCACTATCCGGCTCGCACCCAGCGCGCGCCACGCGTTCGCGGCGGCGTAGTTGGTGCAGTTCGCCTGCGTGCTTATATGCACAGGCAGAGACGGAACGGTCTTTTTGAACAGACCGACGACGCCGATATCCGATATGATCGCGGCGTCCGCGCCGGCGCCGTCAAGGAAACGCGCGTATTCCGGAAGCGAATCGATCTCTTCGTTCCTCGCGAAGCAGTTGACCGCGACGTAAAGCTTTCTGCCGGCTTCATGCGCTATACCGACGGCGTTTTCGATATCCTCCCGGGTGAAACCGACCTTGCCGCTTCGCATCTGCATAAAGTCGCCGCCTATATAGACCGCGTCCGCGCCGAAATGAAGCGCCGTACGCAGACATTCGATATCGCCCGCCGGGGCGAGAAGCTCCGGGCGGCTCATAGCTGAGCGTCGAGGTCGAGAATGACCGGTTCCCTGCCGAAGTGCGGTATTATGACGTTCATAAGATCGTTTACCGTGAACCCGACGGTGCTCGTATTGACGCAGGGATGCGCGCCGACGCGGTCATACTCCGTTATCTTTTTATCGACCGCGAGGCGGACGCGGCGTTCGCCGTCGTTCATGAGCCCGAAAACGCTGACGCTCCCGGGAGTGAGACCGAGAAGCTCCTTCAGTTTTTCGGGCGTGCCGAACGAAAGGCGCGACACGCCGAGCAGCTTTGACACGACCGCCGTTCTGAAAGGGCGTTTCGAGTCGATGAGCATCAGATAAAACTCCGTCATCTGCCTGTTGCAAAGGAACAGGTTCTTGAACACCGGAGCGCCGAGGACCTCCTCTATAAAGACGCAGTCCTCCATATTCTCCGCGGGAGTCGTATCCACGCGGGTATAAGCGACGCCGAGAGAATCCAGCAGATCGTAGGTCTTATTCTCTATCTCCGACCTTCCGCCGCCGGCAGGTCTGCCGTTTTCGGGTCCTCCGAGGAGTTCCATGGACCGTCACCTCGTATATTTACCGATCCCGGTAAGGATTTTGATATATTATAATACAAATATCACGTATATTCTACCATACTTTTTTCTTTATTTCAATTGCAACGGGCAGATAATTATGCTATAATACATCAATTTGTCAATATGATCATTCTGTCCCGGGGGGGGAAATCATGAAAAAAACGGTTCTTGTCATCTTCGGCGGTAAATCGAGCGAGTACTCGGTCGCTCTGCGCTCCGCCGCTTACGTCATCGACAATATAGACAGGCACGACTACGACGTGCTCACCATGGGCGTGACGGACACAGGCAATTGGCTGTACTGCACCTGCCCGACCTCCAAGATAGCCGACGGCAGCTGGGTCGATACGGACTGCTCCCGCGCGATGATATCTCCCGATCCCAACGGGCATTACCTTCTCGTCGAGTCGGACGAGGAGCTTATGAGGATCCCCTTCGACGTCGTGTTCCCCGTCATGCACGGCAGAAACGGAGAGGACGGCACGATACAGGGCTTTCTGACCATGGCGGGCATACCCTTTGTCGGCTGCGGGATGACCTCGAGCGCGCTTTGCATGGACAAAGCTTTTACCAATCTCATCGCTCGCGCCAACGGCGTGAACGAGGCCGACTGGCTCGTCTTCAAAAAGGGCGAGTACGAGAAAGACCCCGAAAACTGCGTCAAGCGCGTCACGGAAGAGCTCGAATATCCCGTTTTCGTCAAACCCGCGATAGGCGGCTCGTCAGTTGGCATCTCGAAGGTCGCGGACGGATCCGGTCTTGCGGCGGCGTTCGAAAACGCTTTCGCGGAGGACGGCAAGGTCGTCGTCGAAACCGGCATAAACGCCCGCGAGGTCGAATGCGCCGTGCTCGGCGGCGCCGTACCGAGAGCGTCCGGCGTCGGCGAGATAGTCGCCGCGGACGAATTCTACGACTACAACTCCAAGTACGTCGCCGACAGCAAACTGAGCATCCCCGCAGACATAGGCGAAGAGCACACGCAGGAGATACGCGCTCTCGCGCTGAAACTGTTCGACGCCCTTGACTGCGAGGGCATGGCGCGCGTCGATTTCTTCATCGGCAAGGACGACGGCAAGGTATACTTCAACGAAATAAACACGATACCGGGCTTCACGTCGATAAGCATGTATCCCAAGCTGTTCGCGAAGACCGGGATGAGCGGTCAGGAGCTCATCGGCTCCCTTATCAGGACCGCGTTCAGGAGATCAAATGAAAGATAAGGAAAGACCGATCGCCAGCGACCGCGTGCTGGCGGAATTCAGGACCGAGAACCTCGCGAACGACGAGTTCGAGGGCAGCTACACCCTCACACTTCCCGGGGAGCTCGTCTTTTACGACAGCGGCAGGACGACCTTCCGCAGCCTCGGCAACGACGAGTTCGGCGACAGTCTCGTCACGGAGGTGTCCGTCCTGAACAAAAAGAGCGCGTATATAGTCCGCAACTCCTACGACCCGTTGAGCGTCATAGTCGGCTCGCGCTACGCGACCAACCTGAAGGCGCCCGACAACAGCGAGGTGACGGTCGGCGTTTTCGGCAAGTGCGCCGAGAGCAGCGCGCGGATAGGGCGCGGCGGAAAAATGAAGATCAGTTTTACTCTCGACCGCTTCGGGCTTTTCACGTCGGAACACTCTCTTACCGTGAACATGTCCGTCTGCGACAGAAAACCGCACAGGTGATGATATGAACAAAACGACAGCGACTGCGCAGGAACAGCTGCGCGCCGTGATAAACAAAGCCGTCGCCGCCGCGCAGAGCGCCGGCGAGCTTCCCGAGGGCGATATCGGTCAAATAAGGATCGAGATACCGGCGGACAGGAAAAACGGCGATTATTCGACCAACGCCGCCCTTGCCGCGGCGAGGTCCTTTCACTGCGCCCCGGCTAAAATAGCGTCGGCGATAGTGGCTTACGCGGAGCTTGACGGCACGTATTTTGAACGTGTCGAATCCGCGGGACCGGGCTTCATCAATTTCACTCTCGGTCCGAGGTATTACTCCGACATCCTGATCGACATCAGAGCGCAGGGCGCGGAATACGGCAGGACGGATTCCGGCAAAGGCAAACGCGTGGTCGTCGAATTCGTTTCTGCGAATCCGACCGGCCCTATGCACGTCGGCAACGCCCGCGGCGGCGCCATAGGCGACTGCCTCGCTTCAGCCCTTGACATGGCGGGGTATGAGGTCGAAAGAGAGTTCTACATCAACGACGCCGGCAACCAGATAGAAAAATTCGGAGAATCGCTCTCCCGCCGCTATCTGCAGATATACAAGCCCGACGTTCCGATGCCGGACAGCTGTTATAAAGGCATAGACATAATCCGTCACGCCGCCGATTTCGCCGAGATACACTCCGACTCGTTCATCGACGTCCGCGAGGCGGGCGACAGGTATATCTACGTAGACGAAAAGACGCGCCGCAAGGCTCTCGTCGATTTCGCCCTGCCGAAGAACATAGCGGGTCTCGAAAGGGACCTCGCCTCCTACAGGATAACCTACGACACGTGGTTCAGGGAGAGCAGTCTCCACGTCGGCGGCGAGGTCGCCGACGTGATACGCCTGATGAAGGAAAGCGGTAACACCTACGAGAGCGACGGCGCTCTCTGGTTCAAGGCGCGCGATTTCGGCTGCGAGAAGGACTTCGTCCTCGTGCGCTCAAACGGCATCCCGACTTATATCGTCCCCGACATCGCCTACCACTACAACAAACTCGTCGTGCGCGGCTTCGACGTCGCCATCGACGTTCTCGGCGCGGACCATCACGGCTACGTGCCGCGTCTCAAAGCGTGCCTCGCGGCGCTTGGCGTCGATCCCGACAGACTCAAGGTCGTTCTTATGCAGATGGTCAGGCTCGTCAACCGCGACGGCGAGATAATCAAGGCTTCCAAGCGCTCCGGCAAGGCGATAACTCTCGTCACGCTTCTTGAAGAAGTCCCCGTCGACGCGGCGCGTTTCTTCTTCAACCTGCGCGAGCCCGGCTCCCACTTCGATTTCAATATCGATCAGGCGGTCGAACATTCCGCCGATAATCCTGTATACTACTGCCAGTACGCCCACGCGAGGATCTGCAGCGTATTCAAAAAGCAGGAGGAAAAGGGCTTCAGCGTGTCCGAGCTTGACGCCGTCACGCCCGAAACGCTCGACACGCTCATGCACGACGCTGAAAAGGAGCTTGTCCGCATGCTCGCCCTGCTGCCCGACGAGATCGACAAGGCGGCGCAGAGCCTTGACGCGTCCGGCATCACGAGATATATCTACGAGGTCGCGTCGCTGTTCCACAAATTCTACAACAGCTGCCGCATAGACGGCGACGATCCCGCCGTCAGGAGCGCGAGGCTTTATCTTTGCGCGGGAGTAAAGACCGTTCTGTCAAACGTCCTTTCGCTTCTCAAGGTCACGGCTCCGGAGAGTATGTGATGGGAAAGACCGACAAGGGCGGCAAAAACGAAGGCAAGCCGGTCGCCACCAATAAAAAGGCGTACCACGATTACTTCGTACTCGAGGAATTCGAGGCGGGTATAGAGCTTATCGGCACCGAGGTAAAGTCCATCCGCGAGGGTCGGCTCAATCTCAAGGACAGCTGGTGCAGCATAGATAACGGCGAGCTTTTCGCGAACGATATACATATTTCGCCCTACGAGCACGGCAATATCTTCAACCGCGATCCGCGCCGCAAAAGACGCCTGCTGATGCACAAGAACGAGATACGCAGGCTTTTTGCGCAGACGAGGCAGAAGGGATTCTCGATAATCCCGCTCTCGGTCTACTTCAAAAAAGGAAAAGCCAAGCTGAAGATCGGCCTGTGCAAGGGCAAGAAGCTCTACGACAAGCGCGAGGACGCCGCCATACGCGACGCTCAGCGCGACATAGAAGCGGGAATGAAGCGCGTGAGCAAATACGATTACTGATACTTTTCGGCAAATATACAAATACCGCGTCCGGCAAAAAACGGACGCGGTATTATTTGTTGTTCCGGATATTACTTCTTTACCATGTAAACGTGCGTGATATCGCCTTTTTCGTAGCGGACGCGCCCTATCTCCTCGAATCCGAGCTTTTTATAGAACGCGACGTTCTTCTCGTCCTGCGCCTCGAGCCCGAACGTGTAACCCTCTTTCGAGAGCTCCTCCATGCTTTTCGTGATGAGCTCCGTAGCGATGCCCTTGCCCTGATGCTCCGGGTCGACGAAAACGGGCGAGATGATGAGACAGTTCTCGTCGAAAACCTTCACGTCGAGCGGACCGTAGGCCTTCAGCGTGCGTATCGTGCTCGGGAAGTGCCAGTAAAGAGCCCACCAGTCGATGCATTTGAGAAAATCGAGCACGCCGTATTCGTTGCGGGCTTTTCTCCAGACGCAGACTCCCCTGTTCCCGTCTTCGATATAGAACCAATCCTCGCCGTTTGAGGTGTTGAGCCTCTCCATCATGAAATGACTTACGAATCTCACGCGCTTTTTCGGGTCCTTTGTGGCGTAAACGTGCACCGGGTCGTTCACGTACGCCCTTCCCGCCATGTTCGCGAAGTATCTGAGCTCTTTTCTGCCGAGCTTTTCACCGGGTCTTATTATCCTCATAGGTTCGTCTCCCCGTAAAGAAACAATCGTCAGCGCAGCGCGCTTAAAAGCCCCGCGACGCCGCCCGCCGCCTCGCTCACTGCGTCGCCCACGGACTCGTAAGCCTGCTTGACGGGATCGTAACCGAGCGCGAAATATTTGAACGCCCAGATGACGGGGTTGAATTTGAACACCAGCCAGTCAAGCACCGTCACGAGTTTACGCAGGAAGGTCGAAAGATCGTGCGTTTCGGGCACGAACACCGGCTCGAAGCTCTCGCCCTCGGGAATGACGGTCATCGGCTGCGCGTAGCAGATGCCGTTGTCTCCGGACAGGTAGAAACGGATAAAAGTGTCGATACCGTCGAGCAGGTCGGGATCGTTCAGGTCGAGCTCGGCGTAACCTTCGGCGCAGTCATAGTCGCGCTTGACGACGTTTCCGCCGGAGACCCAGGTTATATAGTTGAAGTTCTCGCCCCATACCTTTATCACGTCGTTTTCGTCGTCGACCTCGACGCGCGTGACCAGCGGAGTATCGTCCTCCCACCAGATCACGTCGTCGCAGTTTTCATCGAGGTATCCCTCCATCTCCTGCATGCCGTTGAGCTCGAAACCGTTGGAGTAGTGCGAAACCGCGAAGAACGTGCCGCCGAGCATACTGTCGCGCAGGGCCTCGTTCGTGAGCTCCGGCATATACATCACCGTATACGCGTCGTTGAGGGTATTCGCGGAGTGAGAGTCGGAGAACGTGAAGCCCCAGGGAGTCACGCCGTTGGGTATCGTCTTTTTCAGGATGGAGTCGTAAAGTATCCTGTCGCAGCGGGTGTGCGCG
>JAFRXS010000135.1 GCA_017443405.1 Clostridia bacterium
ATCAAGTCGCTTTGCAATTATCAGCCTTGAAGTATTCGCGTCATTGCCGCTATGGCAAGTTTGTCTTCACTCTGAAGCGCTCTTTCAAGAGCGCTTTTTTCCGTTATCGGTCCCGGCACACCGGAGACAAAAATCAAATGTCGTCATAAGAGAGCCGTCATTTATCTTCTTTATAAAGCCCGCCCGGATTGTCACGGATGACGTTATCGTCCGTATTCTCCCCGAGGTCTGCGAAAAGCTCTTTTGCCGCCCCGTTGTAAAGAGTATTTCCCGAGATCGAACAGCACTCGAGCCTCCGGTATACTATAGCGTACTCGGGGCTGAGGTTGCCCGTGCCGAAGTCGTCGCGCCCCGCGGAGAAGGTGTTCCCCGTGAGGGCGAGAGATCTGCAGTTATCGAAATACAGATGGCAGTTCCCGTACGGATCGTCCTTGAAGCTCTCTTTATATTTCCCGCTGCGGTTGAAGTAGTTCGCAGTGGCGGCGATACTGTCGCACGGGAAGTCCTTCCCGAAAAGTTTTATCGCCGGGCCGTACGACCTGTCGAAATAGTTGCCCGTGATCTGAAGCTGACGGCCGCCGGTCAGATCCATCCCGCCGCCGTGATTCCACTCGAGCCGGTTCCCAATGACCGTCACCGCCGCGCAGATGTAATCGCTGAGGATCCCCGCGCCGCGGTTTCCGTACATGACGCAGTTCCTTATCCAGCCGTCCCAGCCCTTTATATACACGCCGTTTCCGTTGTTCGAGGCGAGCAGGCATCCGTCGACCGTGAACGCCCATATTTTCTCAAGGTGTATCGCGTCTCCGCCGAAGTTCTTTATACTGCAGCCGTCGACCGTCACGCTGTACTCGCGAAAACCGGTATGAGTCTCCTCCGGGATCAGGTTGCCCTCGCGCGCGGGATCGTCGCGCAGGCGGCTCTCCTGATCCTCCCACTTCACGTACACTCCGTGAACGTTGCCGCAGTAACAGCCGTTCCCGACGAGCGTCAGGTCTCTGACGCACGCGCCGAACGCGCCGCTCATGTCGATGAGGCAAACGTCCTCGCCGTCCCGCGTCTTTATCACTGACCCGCCGCGCTCTCTGTATCCCCATCCGCGGTACCCCGAGAGGCAGACGGATGGGCTCATTTTCAGCCGGCCGCAGATATAAGTCCCGGGCGGGACTGTTACCGTTCCTCGTACCTTCGCGGCTTCGTCCAGCGCGTTCTGAAACGCCTCCGTGCAGTCGGTGGCTCCGTCGCCGACCGCTCCGTATGCGGTAACGTCAAATACGTTGTACATAAGGTATCTTCCTTTCCCGTTATCGACGCCTGGCGCTAACTCCGGGAAACAAATTCGATCGTCTTCGCGAGCCCTTCGGTGAAACCGTAGTCGCACGTAAATCCGGTGTCCCCGGTAAGCTCCGTGATATCCGCGAGCAGATTCATCACCTGATCCTCACGGTACGCCATCTTACCGACGCCCTTCATGAGCTCGTCCGATCCGGTCGCTTCCGCGATCTCGGCGATATAACTTTTGAGACTCCTCGCGATCCCGGAGCCGATCGGATATCTTTTTCCGTGTACGCCGTTTTTCGCGATGCACCAGAGCGCTTTCGCTATATCGTCGACGTATACGTAGTCCCAGATCTGAGCCGCGGGCGTAGTGTTGCAAGGCACGATGTCGAGCACCGCCCTGATACACTACATTATCATTGTCGCGGGACGGTCGAACGGACCGTAACCGCTTAAAAGTCTCGGAGAACAGAACTTCATCCCGCGCTCCTCGCATATGCCGCGCACCTTTTCATTCAACACGACTTTCGCGATGGCGTAAGCCGTTTCGGGCTTTGAGGGCGTATGAGGCGTGATCGCTCCGTTGATTCTCCCGCACTCCGCCTGCGAACCGATCGAAACAAAAGTATCGCAAGAACACGCGGCTGCAAGCAGAGCGGCTTTCTCTGCGTACTCGACGTTTTTCAGCTGACCTTTAAGGTTATATCTCGGGTCGGCGAAATCGCTTGTCCATCCGATATGATAAAACGTCCCGCCTTCGCCGATGGAGAGCTTGTCCAGATCGCAGAGTTCAGATCCGAAGGAGATCCCGACGGATCCCTTTGAACGGATGGGCTGACGGCGGGCGGTCTCTCCGGAGCCCGCGCCATGCATGGCGTCCGCCGTCGTTCCGCGG
>JAFRXS010000136.1 GCA_017443405.1 Clostridia bacterium
GTTCTACGGGCTCATTTCCTACGGCATGAACGTCTTTACCGGCGATCAGTGGGGCGACGGTCTTGCGTCGCCCGACAGATTCTGGCCCGAGGAGCTTGACGTCGATATGTGGGCGGCAACCGCTGAAAAGGCGGGTATGTCAGCGCTTCTTCTCACCGTCAAGCATATAGACGGCTTTTGTCTCTGGCCTACGGCGTATACCGATTACAGCGTCGCGGCGTGTAAAAACTGGCGTGAAGGCGAGGGCGATATCGTCCGCGAGCTTTCGGAAGCCTGCCGCAGGCACGGGCTTAAATTCGGCGTGTTTTACAGCATCTGGGACAAGCACGACGCCGACTACGGCTCCGGAGAAAAGTACGATGACAAGGTCTGCGGAGAGCTTACGGAGCTTCTGACCTCTTACGGCGAGATATTCAGCGTCTGGCTTTATCCGTATATCGGCGAGGGCAGGAACGGCAGAGTGCAGAAGCCCGACCTTGAACGGTATTTCAAGCTTATCCGCGAGCTTCAGCCGGACTGCGTCATTTCGGGGCTGGGACCCGACGTCCGCTGGGACGGCACGGACCGCGGCTTCGCGCTGCCCAACGAGTGGAGCGTCCTTCCCGAGAGGATAAAGGACACGCCTATGACAGGCAGGATGCCGCGCGACCTCGGCTCAAGGTCCTCGATAAAAAACGATACAGAGTTCGTCTGGTATCCGCTTGAGATAAGCATACCGATGCGTAATCACTGGTTCTTTACAAAGGACGATAACTTCTCGTCCAAAACCAAGGACAAGCTTTTCGATAAGTATTATAAATCTGTCGGCTCGAACGCCAATTTCATGCTCGGTCTTTCACCCGACCGCCGCGGCGCTTTCGACGAGACCGAGATGCACATACTTTCGGCGTTCGGCAGGGATCTTGAAGCCTTTTTCTCCTACGATCTTGTCGCGGACAAGGGCATCGTGAGCGTGTCGAGCGAAATGGGCGATATCTATTCCGGTGAGAACGTCGTTTCGGACCGCGCGTCCTTCTGGCGTCCGGCGCCCGACGATAAGGAACCGTCCGTCGAGATAACGTTCGACAAACCCGAGGTGTTCGATAAACTCGTCATCACCGAGAATATCGCGGGCGGTCAGCGCGTCGAGGAGTTCGAGGTCCTGTTCCGCAATCCCAAGGGCAAGATAAAGACGCTTTGCGAGGGCACCACGGTCGGTCATAAGAAGATATTCGACCTTCCCGTCACCAAGACGGATTATATCAAAGTCGTTTTTAAAAAATTCCGCAAATATATTGAGATAAAATCTATCAGAATATCATAGCAAGGAGAAAAGGTATGCGTTACGATATCACGGGCGGCAATCTGCCGGTCCTTAAATGTCAGCTTGACGCCGGCGAGGAGATCATCTGCGAGGCGGGCGCCATGTCGTGGATGGACGATTGTATGGAAATGACCACGACCGGCGGCGGTCTTAAAAAGATGTTCGGCAGACTGCTCGGCAGCGAGCCGCTTTTCATCAACAGGTATACCGCGCGCACGGCGGGGGAGATCGCGTTTTCGTCGAGCTTTCCCGGCAGTATCGTCGCGTTCCGCGTCACTCCCGACAAGCCGGTCATCCTGCAGAAAAAGAGCTTTCTCGCTATGACGCCCGGTGTGGACAGCGAGATCTTTTTCCAGCGCAAGCTCGGCAGCGGCTTCTTCGGCGGCGAGGGCTTCATCATGAACAGATTCACCGGCGATGGTATGCTTTTTGCCGAGATAGACGGCAGCGCGATCGAGTATGACATCCCCGCCGGCGGAAGGAAGATAGTCGATACCGGCTACCTCGCCGCGATGGACGGGACCTGCAGCGTAGACATCGTCAGAGTCAAGGGCGCGGCGAATATCTTCCTCGGCGGAGAAGGACTTTTCAATACCGTCATCAACGGTCCGGGCCATATCGTTCTTCAGACGATGCCGGTCAGCAAGACGGCTGCGCTGCTTTACAACTATATGCCTCATCCGAGCAGCAATAACTGATAAAAAACACTTGACATATCGGCGTACTTGAATTATAATAGTCGCGCGTTCGTGAGCGGACGCGCCTGTACGGTGGGTATAGTGCAGTTGGTTAACGCGCCAGGTTGTGGCCCTGGAGAACGTCGGTTCAAGTCCGACTACTCACCCCATAAAATACCCTGCCGGAAACGGCAGGGCTTTTCTTTTATGCCATTTATATACAGGGGTGTAGCCAAGCGGTAAGGCAAGGGACTTTGACTCCCTCATGCGTGGGTTCGAATCCCGCCATCCCTGCCAGAAAATCACGGTGATTTGGATACAAATCACCGTGATTTTCAATGAAGTCGCCCCTTGCGGGGCTAATGAAGGAGTGAAGACGCTTCGCTAACGAAGTCGCTCCTGTGGAGCTAATGATCTTTGGGGCGACTTCGCTTCATTAGACGGCTTTTGCCGCCGTCTTCATTAACGAGCGAAGCGAGTGACTTCATTAGGGCGAAGCCCGTCTTCATTAAACTCCCATTATTCTCATTTCAATCGTACAGCCTTGATTCCAATAACGCTTTTTGATATGATACAATCAAAAGGAGGGTGGTAATATGCGTAACGATGAACTTTCTATGCAATCAATGGATTTTGCCGTTTCGATCATCAACCTTGTAAGGGAATTAAAATCGAAACATGAATCCGTGATTTCCAATCAGATCGGCAGAAGCGGCACATCTATCGGTGCAAACATCCGGGAAGCACAATACGCACACGGTACAGCGGACTTTATCGCAAAGCTTCAAATCGCGTTGAAAGAAGCGAATGAAACCGGCTATTGGCTGGAACTGCTTTATAAAACCGGTTATGTTACAGAACCATCATATAAATTGCTAGATTCTGCCTGTACAAGCATTCGCGTAATGTTGATTTCTTCCATCAAAACGGCAAAGGATCGCCAAATAAAGGAATAGAGATATCGTTATGAAGGATATAATCGAAAAATATATGAGGA
>JAFRXS010000011.1 GCA_017443405.1 Clostridia bacterium
AGGAACGCCTTCTGCGGTATGAACGCGATGCCGCTGTGAAGCTCCTCGAAAGTGAGGTCCTTTACGTTGACCCCGCCGACGAGCACCTCCCCCTTGGTCGCGTCGTACATGCGCGGGATGAGGTTGATGAGCGTGGACTTGCCGCTGCCCGTGCCGCCGATGATCGCCGTGACCTCGCCGGGACGGCAGGTGAAGCTGACGCCCGAGATATTGTCGCGGGCTTCTTCTATATCCGTTGTGAGCGCTTCGGTGTCGGGCGCGGGACCCTCGCGCAGCTTTTTGTTTTCATCCTCCTTCGAGCCGAAGGGAAGGACGCCCTGCGCGGGGACTTTCGCCTGTGCGGGCTTCTTTTTGCGCCTCTTTTTCTTGCCGGGGTCCGGCAGCTTATCGGGGTATTTGAACGAAACGTCGCGGAACTCGATGACGCCTCTCATGGCGGGGTCGATATGTTTGGGTTCCGCCGTTTCGGGAACGTCCGTCTGCATCTCGAGGACCTCGTTGATCCTCTTTGCCGAGATATTCGCCTGCGGTATCGAGGCGAAAAGCCCGCTCGCCGCCGTGACCGCGGTTATGACGAGCATAAGGTAGGTGATGAAGGTCGAGAAATCGCCGATGGTGTTATTAATCTTCTCGTACTGCTCGGGTATGGACGGGTCGAGCGCGTCGACGCTCGCCGTGAGGCGCGACAGTATGAACGCGATCAGGCCGAACGCCACGAGCACGCCGACGGGCAGGATGAACGATATCATACGCTGCACCTTGAGCGCCGTTTTGGTAAGGTCGGTGTTCGCTGTTTCGAATCTGCCGTCCTCGTAGGCGACGCGGTTGAAGGCTCTTATGACTCTGATGCCGGACAGCTTTTCCCTTATGACCTGATTGAGCTTATCGAGCTTTTTCTGCAGCTTTTCGTAAAACGGCAGCATGATGAGCACGACCGTGATGACGAGCAGGGCGATGATCGGGATGATCAGCAGTATCGCCTTGGACATCTCGGGGCTGATGACGATCGCCATCACGCAGCCGCCCACGAACAGCACCGGCACGGTGATGAGCACGGAAAGGGCGGACACGATGAGGTCCTGCACCTTGATGATGTCGCTCGACGTCCTCGTTATGAGCGAGGCGACGCCCACCTTGTCTATATCGCTCTGCGACAGGCTCTGCACCTTGTGGTAGATGACCTTGCGCAGCCCCATGCTGTAGCCCGCGGCGGTCTTCGAGTAGCAGTAGCTGTTGAGGATCGACACGACGACGCTCGCGGCGGATAAAGCGAGCATCCTCACACCGAGGTTGAGGATAAGATCGGGGTCCGCTCCGTTTATGCCGCGGATGCCCTCGTTTATTATGTTTTTGGTATAGGTCGGCAGTATGAGCTGCAGCACGTTGGACGCCAGAACAAGCAGTACCGACGCGATCGCGTACCACCGGAAGGGTTTAAGATATTTAAGAAGCTTTTTCAACGTCAGTCTCCCCGGAAAAAGTAAATCGGATTTCGGAAAAGGAGCATTATACAGATATTCATAATGATTATAGCATATAAATCCGGATTGTACAACATAAAAGAATAAAAGAAAATTAATAAAACCGCCGTCCGTTCGGACGGCGGTCCGTATGCCCCGGCGTCAGACTATCCTGCCGACGTCGATATTGAAGAGTTTGCCGATAAAGTAGATGATGCTGCGAAGGAACTCGAACAGGGAACGGAACATATCCGCGCTGCTTGAGTCCATGACGAGGTTGACGGTGATCGTGAGGTCGAAGTTGACGTTTTCGATCGTGTAGACGTCGTTCGTCACGTCATGCTCGATGTTGTAAACGAGCTTGTCGCGCGCGCCGGTGCCCGTCTCGTGGTAGGATACCTGCGCGATATCGAGCGACTGGCCCTCGGCGGGAGTGATCTTGAAGGAGAACGACTCGCCGTCGGCGACGTACTGCGTGGGATTGCCCTCGACGTCGGTCGTCAGGACCTCGATGGAATAGGCCCCGCCCTCGGGACGGGTGATATAGTGAAGGACCGTATGATCGGCGGCGGACGCGCTGAACGCGAACGGGACCGCGATAAGGCAAACGGCAAGCAGGACCGTTATGGTTTTTTTGAACATTGTCATGATATGCCCCTTTCGGTTATTTCCTGTATGCAGAATAACACAAACGAAAGAAAAAATCAAGTGAACGGAATAATATTTACAAAGTAGGAAACTGTATGCAACAAAGCGCCGCGGCAAGGTCCGCGCCCGTTAATAATACTCTCCGTTTCGCGGGAAACGGAGAGTATGTTATATCGCGCGGCGTTATATCATTCAGTGCGTATCGCGATAGTACCTCGTCGTGGTTTTCTTGTGCACCGTGGAGTTCCAGATGTCGTCCGCGACGGGAGCCCACTCGTACGCGAAACTGTCGCATTTGCGGCAGAGCTCGTCGACGCTCTCTTCCGCTATGAAGTCCGTCGAGCGCGCGCCGGTATCGGCTATCATTTTGCGCAGCAGGTGCGGATTCTCGAGCATCGGGCAGGGGCGCAGATGATTGTCGTTGAACGGCTGACCGCGATAATAGGCGGTGAAGAGCGGTTTTTTCAGCGCCTCGAGTATCGTGTCCGTCCTGATGTTCGCGTCCGCGAAATGTATGAACACGCAGGGCTCGATGTCGCCGGCGGAGTTTATGTGGAAATAGTTGCGTCCCGCCGCTATGCATCCGCCGACGTATTCGCCGTCGTCCTGGAAGTCGAACAGGAATATCTTCTTGCCCGTGTGCGGGTCGCGCACTTTGCGTATCCACTTGTACATATACGCGCGCTGCTCGGGCGTGGGGATGAGGTCGGCCGTCGCGTTCTTGCCGACGGGCATGTAGTTGAAGTACATCGCAAACATCGCGCCGGCGTCTATCATCTTGTCAAGGAACTCGTCCGAGGTGACGAATTCGTCGTTCTCCCTCGTGTAGCAGACCGAGATGCCGTAAAGCAGCCTGTTCTTTTTAAGAAGCTCCATGGCGCCTACGGTCTTGTCGTAGGCGCCTTCGCCGCGGCGCTCGTCGTTGCTCTGCTTCGTGCCCTCTATGCTCAGGGCGAGGGCAAGGTTGCCGGTTTTGAGCATCCTGTCGCACAGCGCCTGATCGATGAGCGTGGCGTTCGTGAAGGCGAGGAAGGCGCAGTCCCTGTTCTCCTCGCAGAGGGTGAGTATATCGTCCTTGCGGATGAGCGGCTCGCCGCCCGTGAACATGAAGACGTGCGTCCCCAGCTCCTTGCACTGACGGATGACGTCCCTCATCTCGTCGAGCGTGAGGTTCTGGGCCTTGTTGTAGTCCGCCGCCCAGCAGCCGGTGCAGCGGAGATTGCACGCGCTCGTGGGGTCCATGAGTATGAGCCAGGGGATGTTGCAGTCGTATTTCGCTCTGTTCGCGCGCAGCGTTTTGGTGCCGAGATAAGCCGCGTCGACGCCGAGCGCCCTGCCCATGGATACGAGAACGTTGCGGTCGAGCCCGGTGAACAGGTCGACGATATAGCGGTGATAGACGTTGGTCGGATCCTCCGCGCCGCGGCGCAGCCCGGGCTTGAGCCTTTCGGGGATGAGCCTGCCCGCGTATTTTTCGACTGCGTCAAGGATGTTGACCATGTTGCGGTCGGGATCCTTCTCTATATACTTAAGCAGACCGGAGATAAGCCTCTCCCCGGCCGCTTCGGTGAGTTTGGTCCTGATATCCATCGAAAAAATTGCTCCGGAACTTATAATCAAGCTATTATATCACACCGTGAGTGTAAAGTAAATCAGAATAATATGTCGGTTTTGTCACAAATTATGTTCCGAAAAAAAGGTATTTTCGTATCTCTCCGTCAAGGGAGAGGACGTCGTCGACAGTGAAGCTTCCGACCTCCGGCGTCAGTGAATCGCCCTTTCTGATGACCGCGCCGATGTCGGTGAACCCGATCTTTCCCTCGCGGAACATGAGGTTGGCGCACTCGTTGGCGGAATTGACCGCGGCGGGGTGCAGACCTCCGCGCGACACGGCATCGCGGCAGATCTCAAGGCACTCGAAGGTGTCGGTATCCGGCTCGAAGAACGTCATTTTGCCGAGCGCCGCCAGGTCGAGCTCGCCCGCGGGGGAGGGGAGCCTCTCGGGATAAGTCAGGGCGTACTGTATCGGTATTCGCATATCGGGCGTGCCGAGCTGCGCGATGACGGCGTTGTCCTCGAACTCCACCGCCGAGTGGATTATGCTCTCGCGGTGCACGACCACCTTCACCCTGTCCGCGGGTACGCCGAACAGCCTGACCGCCTCTATGACCTCAAGGCCCTTGTTGAACATATCCGCCGAGTCGACCGTTATCTTGGGGCCCATCTTCCAGTTCGGGTTGACGAGAGCCTGCTGAGGCGTGACCTTCGCGAGCTGCTCCCTCGTCATGCCGAAAAACGGGCCGCCGGACGCGGTGAGGATTATGCGCTTGACCGCTCTGTCCGGAGGCGCGGCGTTCAGACACTGGAAGATCGCTGAATGCTCGCTGTCCACGGGGATC
This sequence comes from Clostridia bacterium, assembly GCA_017443405.1. Classification (GTDB taxonomy): domain Bacteria; phylum Bacillota; class Clostridia; order Oscillospirales; family Acutalibacteraceae; genus RGIG2893. The sequence goes on from JAFRXS010000011.1 coordinate 4,508, forward strand.
ACGGTGCAGCCGCAGTCCTTTGCCGTCTTTAAGAGGATGTCGCCGCCGGCGACGAGGGATTCCTTGTTCGCGAGCGCGAGCGTTGCGAATCTTTTCGCGCAGATGAGCGCGGGGACCAGCGCGGCGAGTCCGACTATCGCGTTGACGGCGGTCGCCTCGCGGGGGAGGTCCTCGTTTTCGAGCAGCTCTTCGACCGACGGATAGATCCTGACGGGCAGATCGGCGACCGCCGCCGCGAGCTGCTTTGCCGCGGCGGCGTCCCGGAGCGCGGCGCAGCGCGGGCGGAACTTCCTTATCTGTTCCTCCAGCGCCCGCGCGCTGCTGTTCGCGGTCAGCGCGAGCACCTCCATGCCCATTCTTTCGCAGACGTCGAGCGTCTGCGTCCCTATCGAACCGGTGGAACCCAGTATTATTACCTTTTTGCGGTCTTCTCGCGGGACTTCGTGTGAAGCCATTTCATCCGCCTCCTTGAAAAGTCCCGCCGCGGCGCGGCGGGATGCGGTATCGTCAGCAGTATTTTACCAGAACGAGCTCGAAGGGCCTGAGGTCCAGTTCGCCGCCGAAGGCGCCCGTTTCGTTTTCGGGGATGTCGACGGTGCATTTCGGCGAATAGCCCGCGAAGGACGCGAACGCCTTCTGCGGCTGCTCTGAGGAATTGTAGAACCTCGCGATCATGCCGCTGCCGTCGTCGGCGAGCTTGACGCTCTCAAGCACGATCTTTTCGTTGTTCGTCGTGTATATGGGCGTCCTGTCGGTCTCCGCCGAGCCGTTTATCCTGACCGGCGGCATATTGAGCGCGTACGCCGCCCTGTAGGTCTCGAGCGAAAGCTCGCCGGAATGCGGGAATAGGACGAGCTTTACGCTCTGCGGGCCCTGATCGACTTCCTTGCCGGGGCCGCCCTTGGGGCTGCGGACGAGGTCGACGTCGATGGTCGAGCCCTTCATGCGGTAGCCGTATTTGCAGTCGTTGAGCAGCGAAACGCCGAAGCCGCCCGCGCTGAGATCGACGAATTTCTGTGCCGAGACCTCGTACTGCGCGGTGTGCGCGGGAGTGTCCTCCTTCGTGCTGCGGGCGATATGTCCGAACTGGATGTTGAACTTCGCCTCGTCGGCGTTGACCGTCGTCGGGAAGGCGACGCGGAGCATCGATTTGCTCTGACGGACGTCCATGTCGATATCGAATACCGCGGAGGGCTCGCCGTCGGTGATCGTGACCTTCTCCTTGATGTAGGTCCCGCCTATCTGCCAGGAGATGTTCGCGAAGGCGGTCGGACCGTCCGTGCCCGTTTCAAACAGCACGCAGCGCGCGTCCTGCTTCGTTCCCTGATATTCGACGGGGCGGATGTCCCAGCAGTCGCCCTCGTCGCGGTAGACAGAGAAGACGTTCATCCTTTCGCCCGCCTTGACGAGCTCCCTGCCGTGTTTCTTGTCGTAGTAGGAGGTTATCGCG
>JAFRXS010000137.1 GCA_017443405.1 Clostridia bacterium
TGAAGACGCCGCTTTGCTGACGCAAAGCAAGGATGAAGAGCGCGAAAGAGCCAAAAAGACCCGTCCAAAGGCGATTCGGGTTCGACTCCCCTTACCCTACGCTGAACGATGAAAAATCGGGCAAAAACGCCCGACAGGCCGGTATTCAACCCAAAACGATCGGCAGAAGATCGCGCAGGTCGTCTATGCGGTACCCGCAGAGCTCCGCGGTGCCGGCTTTCTCTATATTGCCGCCCGCCATTCCGACGCAGGCGAAACCCGCGAGCCTGATGGAAACGACGCCCGCGGAGCTGTCCTCGACGGCTATGACCTTGTGACGGCGGCTGAACGGTATCCCAAGCCCCACGCAGGCGGTCTCGGCGTAAAGCCACGGATGCGGCTTGGGCTCGAGCTCGCCGAGCGTGCCTGCCGCTCCCGCGCCGAGGGTCTGACCGGCTGTGATTATGCAGTCGTAGAACTCCTCCGGGTCGCCCATGCCGAGCTGACGGAAGGCGGAGACTATCTCGGGCATCGCCTTCTCGTAAAGCCCGCTGGTAACGAGCCCTATCTTCACGCCCTCGCCTTTGAGAGCGAGCAGCGTTTCCTTAAGGTGCGGCGCGGGGGTGAACGCGTCGGTCATGCCCCTGCCCGCCATTATCTCCGCCATTTCGTAACGGACTATGTCGAAATAATGCCGTCTCGCCAGCGGCAGCGGCTGCCCGGGAGCGTACTTGTCTATCATGTACTGCAGGTGCTCCGAGACCGAATGACCGGAGATGAACGGCTCGTCCTCCGCTTCGCGGCGGAAGGACGCGTCGCCGAGCAAACGCCCCGTCGTCATTTCGATCACGCGCATCCAGAAGCTCTCCGAGCGCACGGACGTGCCGTCGAGGTCCATGAGCACCGCTTCCGCCTTCGGCTCGAACGGCGCTTCGCGCAGGGGATAGATCGCGGGATAGCCCGCCGCGCTCTTGACCAGGCACAGGCGCTTGTCGGCGAAAACGATGATATCCGTCTTGCGGTCGGCGGGAGTCAGGATGTCGAGCACCCCGTCCCTGCCGACCTCGAAAAACTCGTCTTTGAGGATGTGATCCATGGTCTTACCTGAGTTCAACGGTTAATATCTTGCCCTTGCCGACGGTAAGCGGCACGCTTCTGCCGATACCCGGCAGATCCGGGTGCGGACCGTCTTTGACGGGCAGCTCGAAGCGCGGCGTTCCGTCGAGCCCGACTGCCGTCGCGCGTGTAAAATCGAAGCCGGGGGTCAGCTTTCCTCTCACCTCGTGTCCGGTCGGGTTGAACAGGCGGATACTGACCGCGCCGTCCTCCGTCTTCGTGACGGAGGAAAGCACGAGGTTTTCGCCCTCGAGCTCCGCGAAGCTGTTCTCCTCGTCAAGGTCGCCGTCCTGCCTGCCGAATTCGCAAACCTTGAGCGGCGCGGCGAAGGCGAGGGCTTCGTTGTAAAGCCCCGCCGTCTCCCACGTGCCGGTGTGCGGCATGAAGGCGTAGCGGTAGGTGAAGGAGCGGAGCGACTGGCTCGACTCGTCGCCGGGGTACTCCATCCACAGCCTGTTGTCGCAGGGGATGCGGAGCCTCGTTGAGCGGACGAGCCCCATCGCGAGGGTCTGCTCCTTTACGTCCTCGAGTATCTCATAGTCCTTCGCGGCGTCGGAAAGCACGGCGAAGCCGTTCTCCTCATCCGCGAGGTCGTACCAGAGCTGCGCGGGATGCCTGGCGAGAGAGTTCCCGCGTATCCCGTCCTCCCAGGTCGGGCGTACCGGGAACTCGGAGACCATGAACGAGCCCTCCGCCCAGGTCTTTTCGGCGTTCAGCCCCGTAGGCATGCAGACCTTGAAATAGTGGTCGCGCGCCTTGTTGTCGATCGTCGTTTCGACCTCGAGATATCTGCTGCCCCTGCGGAGCGTATAGACGACGCCGACGGGCATATCGACCGTTTCGCCGCTGCGCTGCTGCGCCGCGAAGTCGAACCTCGCGGGGAGCTTCATCGTCAGGCTCACGTTGAACTTCACCATGAGCGGGCCGTTGACGGAAACGCTCACGTTCGCCGGGGCGCCGAGGCTGGTTATCATCCTGTCCTCCGGGACGCTGTTGTAGGTCCACATATTGCCCCTGTCGCCGATGTCGGTGAAGTAGTTGAGGTCCGGATACTCCTCGCCCGTCAGCTTGTCCGTTATGCAGGCGGTGCCGTCGGGGTCGACCGATACGCGGATATACTCGTTCTCGGCGGTGTTCACACCGCAGAGCATATTTCCCTCGAGTATGCGCGGGGTGTCCCAGTCCTCATGCGGATAGGGATATTCGTTCTTCTCCGCCCATTTTATCTTGTAGGTCCTGTAGCCGAGCGCGGGCACATCCTTCGCCTCGAAGCAGATATGCACCTTGGTGCAGTAGAAGGGCATGTTGCGGCTTCTGGGATGATAGACGCCGGCGCGGACGTTCTCCTGCCTGCCGAGCTCCTGCACCGCGACGGGCACGCCGCAAGTATCTTCTATTATGAGATACTTGAGGATAACGTCCTTCGGGATGTCGACGTAAGCCTCGACGACCTCGCTGCGGGCGAAGGACGAGGGGTTGTGAACGGCGAGGAAATACTCGGCGTCGTCGAACTGCGAGGTGGATATCTCCTTAGTCATGTTCTCGAGCCCCTTGCGGGTAAGACCTTCGCCTATTATCCGCGCCTGTTGCAGCCTCGCGAGCTCGCCGTCGCCCAGCGTCTTCGGGCCGAGGCCGTGCATCGAATCGTGCGCGTGGCTCTTGAACAGATACCTCCACGCCCTCTCGAGATACGCGTCGGGATAACCCGCTATGCCGTATTTCCACGCCGCGGTCGAAAGCGGCTCGGCGTAGCGGATGACGGTATTCTCCGCGTGGGAGTTCTCTATGAGCACCTCGGGGTGCGTGGTGTAAACGTCCGTGTGGATGCTGCCGACGGGACCGTCGCGCATCGGCCCGGAAACGACGTCGAGATCGCCGACCTTTTTAAGCTCTTCCTTGAGCTCGGCGAGGTAATCGGTCAGAGTCGAATGGACTATCTCCATTTCGCCGGCGTATTCCTCGCCCAGAGCTTTTATGATCTCCGGCGTGAGCGGGTGCGGCTCGGTGAAGTCCGTGCCCTCGAACATAAGCACGCAGTCGGGCGCCGCTGTGCCCTCTACAGTTTTGAGAGCGCGCTCCATGCCCTTGCGGAGGTTTTCGGGATGGTAGGACGTTTCGGGGTCGAGGATGTCGTAGAACCAGCTGTAGTCGTCGGCGTTGGCGGTATGGAACACCTTGCCCAGCTCGCCCCAGCGGTACTGCCAGCGCTTATCCCACGCGTCCTTGTCGTAGACTATCGGGATGTGCGCGGCGAAGAAGAAATTCCAGCGCGCCTCGGGCCCCAGGCGGGAGGCTATAGCCCTCGTGCCGTCGGGGGATTCCCAGTAAAACTCGTGATATTTGGACTTTTTCGGGTCCATGTATTTATAGAAAACGATGGAGTCGATGCCGAAATCGGCGTAGATCTGAGGCAGCTGACCTATCTGCCCGAAGGAGAAAACGTTGTAGCCGCATTTAAGGGGCTCGCCGAATTCGCGGCACTTCTTCACGCCGCAGCGCAGGTTGCGGACGACGCTCTCGCCCTGTATCGGGGCGCAGTCGGGCAGAGTGAACCACGGGCCTATCTCGAGCCTGCCCTCTTTTACGAAACGCTTGACGGTATCGCGCATCTCGGGACGTATCTCGAGGTAATCCTCGATTATCGTGAACTGACCGTCGCACAGGAAGGAGCGGTAGTCCGGCTTTTCGTCCATGATCTCAAACAGGTGATCGAACAGATCGACAAGACGCATCCTCGTGCGCTCGAATTCCCAGCGGAATTCCCTGTCCCAGTGCGTATAGGTCACTATATGTACCTTTTTCATCGTTTGCCTCCGGATCGTTTTTCTGCTTTGAATCTATAATATATTTTTTATTATGATCTGTCAAGAAAAAAGACGCCCGCGCGACGCCTTATTCCTTGACTTTTAAGCGGTTTCGGGTTATAGTCTATGAAGACTTTAAAATAAGGTTTTCCGCCCCGCGCGGAAGAAAGAGGCCGTCATGAAAGATAAGATCAAAGTCGCCGTCATCGGCTGCGGGAATATCGCCACGAGCGCTCATATCCCCGCCTACGTTTCGGACCCGACGGCGGAAATCAAGTATTTCTGCGATATAATCCCCGAGCGCGCCGAGGCCGCGGTAAAAAACAACGGCTGCGGAAAAGCCGTCGTCGACTATAAGGATATTCTCGACGACCCGGAGCTCGACGCCGTTTCCGTCTGCACGCATAACGATATGCACTCCGTCATTTCGATAGACTTCATGCGCCACGGCAAGGACGTGCTTTGCGAAAAGCCCGCCGCGAGAGTTCTGTCGGAAGCCGAGCGTATGCTCGCCGTTTCCTATGAAACGGACAGGATACTCTCGATAGGCGTCTGCAACCGCTACTCCGACGCGGTAAACAAAATAAAGGACCTCATTTCCGGGGGCGTCCTCGGCGAGGTCTATCACGTTTACGCGAGCTTCCGCGCCTACCGCTCCATTCCCGGGCTCGGCGGCGATTTCACGACCTTCGCGGCGTCCGGCGGCGGCTCCCTCATCGACTGGGGCGTGCACTATCTCGACCTTGTCGAGTACGTCTGCGGCTCGCCCGACCCGCTCACGGTCAGCGGCGAGGCGTTCAGCAAGCTCGGCAGCCCGATAAAGGACTATCTGTTCACGCATATGTGGGCTTCGCAGGACTATAACGTCAACGGCACCTACGACGTGGACGACTCCGTCACGGGGCTCATCCGCACGACCGGTCCGGTCATCTCGTTCAACGGCGCGTGGGCGGAAAACATAAAGGACGGCGGCACGTTCATCGACTTCATGGGCACGAAGGGCGGCATACATCACGATTACTGCGGCGGCTTCACGCTTTACACGCAGAAGGACGGCATGCTGCTGACGACGACGCCCGAATTCCGGATGAAGGAGATGCACCGCGAGGAGGTCCTTGACTTCATCAGATGCGTACGCGCTCATGAGCGCAACAGGAACGACATAGCCGAAGCGATAAAGACCTCGAGGATCATGCAGGCGGTCTACGACTCGTCCGAAAGCCACAGGGAGATAACCCTCGCCTGATAACAACTCATCCCGATTCATCAAAAACCATGTCGATCAAAACCTCGGAAAAAATCAAAGACGTCATCGCCGCGCCGCGCGAGTTCTATGTTCTCGTGCTCAAGGTCGCGGTGCCCATAATGCTGCAGAACGGCATAACGAACTTCGTCAACATGCTCGACAACATCATGGTCGGCCGCATAGGCACCGACGCGATGTCGGGCGTGTCGATAGTCAATCAGCTGCTGTTCGTCTATTATCTGTGCATTTTCGGCGGACTTGCCGGAATAGGCATCTTCACCGCGCAGTTCTGGGGCAAGGGCGACATGCGCGGCATGCGCTACACGGTACGCGCGAAGCTTATGCTCGGCGCCGTTCTCGCGGTGCTGGGCTGCGCGTTGCTTCTGGTCGCGGGGAAACCGCTCATCGGCGCCTTCCTTCACGAGGGCGGAGAAACGGGCGACATAGCCGAAACCATGCGTCAGGCGCGGATGTACCTGAACGTGATGCTCGTCGGTCTTTTCCCGATGGCGCTGGCGAACGTCTACTCGTCGACCCTGCGCGAAAAGGGGCAGACGGTGGTGCCGATGGCCGCCGGCGTAGTCGCCGTTCTCGTGAACCTCGCGGGGAACTATATCCTGATATACGGCAAATTCGGGGCTCCGGCTCTCGGCGTGCGGGGCGCCGCCGCGGCGACCGTCATCTCGCGCTTCGTCGAGGCTCTGATCGTCGTGATATGGACGCACTCCCACCCGAAGGAGAATCCTTTCGTCAAGGGCTGCTACTCGTCCCTGCGCGTCCCCGCCGACCTGATAAAGAGCTTTTTAAGAAAGGGCATGCCGCTTCTCGTCAACGAGGCCCTGTGGTCCGCCGGTATGACGACGCTCGTGCAGTGCTACTCCGTCAGGGGGCTGACCTCGGTCGCGGCGCTCAACATCAGCAACACGCTGTCGAACCTGTTCAATATCGTGTTCCTGTCGATGGGCAGCGTGACCGCGATAATACTCGGGCAGCGCCTGGGCGCGGGCAAAACGCATGACATAAAGCTTTACGCCTACCGTCTTATGTTCGTTTCGCTCGTCCTGAGCGTAGCCACCGGCGCGGTGCTTTTCGCCGTTTCGCCCTACTTCCCCGGCATCTACAACACGACCGAGGAGGTCAAAACGCTGGCGCACCGCCTGCTGATGATAAGCGCGGTATTCACGCCGGTCTACTCCTTCTCGAACTCCTGCTATTTCACGCTGCGCTCGGGCGGGAAGACGCTGATAACCTTCCTGTTCGACTCCTGCTTCTGCTGGGCGATATCGGTCCCCGCGGCTTTCCTGCTCTCGCGCTTCACGGGGCTGAGCACCGAAAACATGTTTTTCGCCGTCCAGACGCTCGAGCTGATAAAGAACGTCAGCGGACTCGTCCTCGTCCACCGAGGCAGATGGATAAACGACATAACGAAATATACCGAAAAGGGCTGACGCCGCGAAGGGGGCACTTCGTAAGGAAGTGCCTCCTTCCCTTTAAAAATAGGGTAATTGACCACGCGGGTCAGCAATGGTACAATGATAAAACAAATCTGGATTTGTGGAGGTAAGGAATATGAAAAAAATTACAGCTATGATGCTTTGCCTTTTGATGGTATTGTCATTAGCAAGTTGCGGTAGAAGCAAAAGTGGCGGCGATTACTCTGCAACTATAAATGTGAACGGTATAAATTACTATTCAACCAATGCTGCTGTTCCCGTTGAAGTGGATGACAGTGTTATTAAATACACGACATCATATGCAGAGAATGGTGTGCCTACAAAGGATGGAGAAGCAAACTTCAACAGAGATACAGGTACCCCGTATGCA
>JAFRXS010000138.1 GCA_017443405.1 Clostridia bacterium
GAAGCAGTTTTTCAGAGGCAGATTTTTTTCAAGACAACGAAGCTGCCGCAGATAATACTGTCGTATTATCAAGGCAGATGAGGCAGTATTGGGGAAAAGATGCTCTGAAAAACCGTTTTGTGTTCAACTCCCCTTACCCTATATCAGATTACAAGGGATCAGACTGTTTTCACGGTCGATCGGGAACGGTCTCGGAACCATGCAAATGATCCCTCCGTGGCTTTTCTCTATCGTGGTTTTTTCGAGGACCGCGTATTTTTTGATCTGCTTTTTGTCCGGGTTGGCGCTCATTTTTATTTCAAGCGGGTGTATTTTACCGTCCTCCTCTACAAACACGTCGATCTCATTTGCATTGCTGTCACGGTAAAAACTCAGCATCGCGGTTTTCGGGGAATAGGCATAGTTCTTGACCAGTTCCATAACAACGTAGTTTTCAAAAAAATGGCCGTTCGCGGCTCCGTCCCGCAGGGATCCGACGGTAAGCCATCTTGTCAGGAAAGCGCAAAGACCGGTGTCGCAGAAATACAGCTTGGGCGTTTTTGCAAGTCTTTGAAGCTCATTGTTTGAATAGGGCTCCAACAAATAAACGACGTCCATATCCTGTAGGATATCAAGCCATTTTCGCGCCGTCGGAACGGATATCCCGGCGGTATCGGCCAAGGTCTTGTAGTTGACGAGATTTCCGATGAGCGCGGCGCAGACGCGAAGAAATCTTCTGAATGAAACCACGTCGGAGATACCCTCATCGTTTACGGCGTCGGCGATCAGATAGTTCTCTATGTACGATTGGTAATAGAGCCGCATCTGCTCGTCGTTGGCGTTCATCACGTCCGGATACCCGCCGCGCCGGATATGCTCAAACACGGCGTCGATATCGTTTTCGGGCATCATCCCGGCCCTCCCTGAGAGCGCACCCATTGAAAAATCGAGCTCGTCGGGGTGCAAAGCTTTATTCTTTTCCCTTTGCGAAAGACCGTATAATTTTAGTATGCCGAGTCTGCCTGCAAGAGTATCCCGGGAGCGCTCCATCAGCTTTTTTCTTTGCGAGCCGGTAAGCCAGAATCTGCCCCTCTCCTCGCTGTCGTCGCACATGATCTTTATCTGTTCAAGCAATTCGGGCGCTTTCTGTATCTCATCGATCAGTATCGGCGGTTTATACGTCTGAAAGAATAATACCGGATCGGACTTTGCAAGCTCTCTCGCAAGATCGTTATCCATGGTGACGACCGTCCTGTTTTGCTTTTCGGCGAGGTGTTTGAGCATGGTGGATTTTCCGACCTGACGGGCGCCGGTCACGAGAACGGCCTTAAAAAAGGCGTCCGCTTCCTTGAATTTCCGCTCAAGCTCCCTTTCGATATATTCCATATTACCGCCTCGTTTTTTATGATAATCGTAAAGTGCAGTTACAGTTTATCATAACCTCTATAATTTGTCAACAGCTTTTAAATTCCTGTTTTAAATCGTGAGAATATGTGATATACTTAAAAGATCACATTGATAAAGCAGTCAGAGGTGATATCGGTATGGAAGAAGCGAAGCTGTACGGAGACGGGCTCCACGACGATACGCAGGGGATCCAGGCGCTGCTGGACGCCCGGACCGCGTTGGTCGATCTGCCCGCGCCGGAGGTTTGCTATCTGATCTCAAAAACGCTGGTTATCCATTCGAATCAGGAGCTGCGGCTGCCGCGTCTTGCGACCATTCGTCTGGCGGACGGTTCCAACTGTCTGATGCTGCGAAACGAAGCCTTCGACGCGGAGCCGACCGCCGCGGATGAGAACGTCGCCGTGACCGGCGGCATCTGGGACTATAACAATCGGGGACAGCTTCCGCATCCCTGGCACTTCCCGCACGACGGATTTCCTGATTACGACGGACTCTGCATCTGTCTGAGGCACGTCCGGGGACTGCATCTGACCGGGATGACGCTCAAGGATCCGATGACCTTCGCCGTCACGCTGGACTTCGTCAGCTACTTTTCCGTGGAGGATATCACGTTTGATTTCAACTACGGGCATCCCTGGGCGATCAACATGGACGGCGTGCATCTGGACGGCAACTGTCATTACGGCAGCATACGCGACCTGCGCGGTTCATGCTACGACGATCTGGTGGCGCTGAACGCCGACGAGGGCACGCGCGGCCCCATCACGAACGTGGATATCGACGGCATCTTCTCGGAGGACTGCCACAGCGCCGTGAGGCTTTTGAGCTGCAGCTGCCCGGTGAAAAACGTTCATATCCGCAACGTATACGGCACCTATTATCAGTACTGTATCGGGGTGACGAAGTTTTTCGACGGACCTTCGGAGGGGTATTTCGACGGGCTGGTTTTCGATAATATTTTCGCATCTAAGGCGGAGCGCAAACCGGTATACCGCAAGGACGGCATGATGGTTTACCCGCTGATCTGGTTCGAGGAAGGCGTGACGGTCCGCAACGTGACCGTCTCAAACGTGTTTCGGGTGGAAGAGCGCGTAAAGACCCCGACGGTCTGCGTGGAAAAGAACGCGACGGTTGAAAATATGCTGCTGGACAACGTCGTGCAGGAGAACAGACTCGGTGAGCCGTTCCCGCTGCTGGAGAACAACGGCACGATCCGGCGCCTGTCCATGACCCGGCCGCGGACGTACGGAGACCCGCTGATCTCGGGCGACGGAGTTATCGAAGCCGGGAACGCCGATCTGCCGAAAGACGGCTCCCGCGCGGAGACCCGCGCAGACGGCAAAGAGGACCCCGGTCACTAAGAAGAGAGCTGCTCCGGGGAATAGATCACGGCGGAACACGGAAAGCACACAGAGCCCGAAAATACAAAGCGCGCCGGGGACTCTCCCCTGCGCGCCGTATTATTATCCGTCGGTCGATCTGATATCATTCGTATTCGACCGTTATCGCTCCGAGCTTGCATTTCTTCGCGCAGAGGCCGCATTTGAAGCATTTTTCCTGATCGATCTCAAAGGGCTCCCTGATGACGCCGTGAGGCGCGGACGCCTTGCAGACTCTCGCGCAGACCGAGCAGCCGCGGCATTTTCCGGGATCGATCACGACTTTTTTGATCCTTCTGTAGCCGTCGGGCGCGGTTATCGCCCCGTTAGGGCAGACGCGCGAGCACTGCGAGCATTCGACGCATTTTGTTTCGTCGATGACGTAGAGCGAGGCGTCGACGTTCGCGGCGTTTATCGCGTCAAAAAGACAGGTAAACGCGCAGCCGCCGCAGCCGACGCATTTGTTTTCGTCGATCCTGAAAGCCATGGCTCAACCTCCCGACGCGGGTGAGAGGATCCAGACCTCGTCACCGTCATTCAGTTTCTGTTTTTTCTTCTTGCAGTGCTCTCCGTTCACAAAGACCGTAGCGTCGCTGAAGGAAATACTGCTTTTGTTTTCGCCCGTCGCCATCCTGTTGAGCTCGTCAAGGACGTCGGAAAGCTTCTCCGCCTCGATCTCGGTGTGGGCTATATGCGTATCGATACGGTAAACGCCGAAAAGTCTGACGCTTATCTTTGCCATATTCACGCCTCCTCCTTCATGTACGCCCGGGCGACCGCCTCGTCGTAGACCGATCTGTCAATCTTTATGCCGAGGGTTTTAAGGCGGTGCCACGTCGGGATGCCGTCCTTCCAGCCGCGCGCGCGGTAAAAGACCTTTTTCATCTTTTCGAGCGGGACCTTCGTCCTGGGATCGTTCGGGTCCTGAAGCTCGTCGGTCAGTCGTTTCGGCAGCTTGTCCGCTCCCGCCTTCTGACCGAGGATGACGTTCGCCATCCTCTCGGCGTTCCAGCCGTACGCGCCCCAGGTAAGGTACTTTGCCATATTCGACTTCATTCCCGTCGCGAGCTTGACGGCTTCGGCGTGAGGCAGCAGCGGGATATTGATCTGCGGGACCTTCGTGAAGTGGCTCAGAAGATTGACGACCGGCCCGACGTACGGGAAGCAGGCGAGTATGATCTTCGTAAGAAGCATGTTCGGCTTGGCGATAAGGAAGCCGGGCAGGACCGCGTAGCTCGTGAACATACAGCTGCCGCCCGCCGAGACGGATTCCATGAGATTCTGGAACATGATGGCGAGAGCGGCCTTGCCGTGAGGAGTCAGGGAATCGACGTCAAGACCGAGTCCCTCGACGACGACCATATAACCCGCGTTGAGATGGCAGCCGCCCCTGTTGGCGGTGGCGTAGCCCAGCCCCTGGCCGACGGCGTGGCGCGGCTCGTAGGCTGCGAGCTCCATACCCTTGGCGTTGATCGCGAACTCCTCTCCGCCGAACTTTTCGCTCATGCGCCTTGAGCCGTCCGCGATATACGCGCCCTCGCCCCTGCGGTAGGCGATATCCTCGAACATCGCAGAGATATTCTCCGTCTCGCCGAAGTGCACGCCGAAATCATGTATCCCCTTTTCGGCGAGCTCCATCGCGAACGCGATAGACCCCGCGCAGGAAATGGAGTCCATACCGAGCTCGTCAAGCTCGTAGTTCCACCTGAGTATCGACTCGATATCGTCGTTGAGTATATTCGGCCCGAACAGACCGAGCGTTTCAAGCTCGGGACCCTTGACGACCTTGCCGCCGACGTTCACGCGCCTGGCGCAGCGGATGACGCAGCCCGTGCACGCGCCGTTGGAAACGAGGTGCTTTTCGGCAAGCTCCTCGCCGGATACCTTCTCAAAGCCGTCGAAACGGCCCGCTGAAAAGTTCTTGGTGGCAAGGATGGAATGAGCCTGCATCGGAGCGACGAGTCCCGCGCTGCCGAGCTTGGGAAGCTGCCTGCCCGTGAGCGGATGAGTCTGCAGGAGCTTCGTCCATTTGACGTTGAACTCCTTAAGCTTCTCCTCGTTCGCGATCCCGGGAAGCTTCGTTCCCTTCGCGGTGACGGCTTTGAGGTTTTTGTCCCCGAACACCGCGCCGACGCCGCCTCTGCCCGCGGTCCTTTCGTTGCTGAAAACGCAGGCGTAAAGCACCTTGTTCTCACCCGCGGGACCGATGACGAGCCTGCCGGGCCAATCGAGCAGCTTTTCCTGCGTCTCTCCCGTGGTAAGCCCCCAAAGCTCCTTCGCGCTTTCAAATTCAACGCCGTCGCAGGTGATGTGGACCGTGACGGGCTCCTCGCTTCTTCCGCTGAAAATGACCGCGTCGTAGCCCGCCCTCTTGAGCGACAGACCGAAATCGCCGCCGCAGTTCGAGGACGTTACGATATTCGTAAGCGGAGAGACCGTGGAGATGTTGAAGCGCGATGTGTTCGGGCAGCCGCAGCCGGTCAGCGGGCCCGTCGTGACGACTATCCAGTTGTCGTCGTCGAAGGCCTTCATGCCGGGTTTGACATGGTGGAGCAGGATGTCCGCCGCCATGACCTTGCCGCCCAGCGTCCTCCGCCTGTCCTCGTCCGTCCAGGGGAAATCGCTGAAGGTCTTTTCGGTCAGGTCCACGAACAGCACCCTGCCCATATAGCCCTTGAAGTCTGTCAAACAGATCACTCCTTTACGCAAAGCATACGGATCTCGTTACCGTCTAATATATACAGTTTGCCGGCGCTGTCGAAGTCGCCGAGGAAAAGATCGACGGCAAGCTTGGCCTCCAGCGCCCCGATGATCCCCGCCGTAACGCTCGGCGAGCGGTTTTTCACGCCCGTTTCGTTGAGGCAGCCCGCCTTTTCGAGGTCGGGCGTTTTGCCGGGGATATAAAGATATGCCGTCCCGAAAAAGCCGTTTATGCTGCCGTTGACGCACGGCTTTTTATTTTTGACGCACCAGTCGGAAACGGCCTTTCTCGTTTCGATATTGTCGACCGCGGCGACGATCACGTCATAGCCGTCGGCGAAGGAAAATTCCGATACTTTTTTTTCAAGGCATTCTATCCCGCAGTCGGGGGCGTACGCCGAGAGGCGCTCCGCAAGCAGAGAGCATTTCGGCCTGCCGATATCCTCCCCCGTATAGAAAAACTGCCGGTTGAGATTCCTTTGCTCGACCGTATCGTAATCGACGAGAAGAAGCCTGCCGACGCCCGCTCCCGCGAGATGTACGGCGGCGTTCGTTCCCAGGCCCCCGCAGCCGATAACGACCGCGCTGTTTTTTGAGATGTCAAAGCCCTGGACGTCGGTTTTTACGCTCATTTCCCGTAATTGCCTCCGCAGTTCTGCGTATTTCCGGACAGTGTTTCTACCGCGTGCGGCAGCACCGGCAGAACGACCGCGATACTCTCCCTTACCGCCTTCGGGCTGCCGGGGAGATTGATTATCAGAGTCTTCCCTCTTATTCCGCTGACGGCCCGCGAAAGCATCGCCCTGTCGGTGATCTCAAGACTCTTCGCCCTTATCGCTTCGCTTATGCCGGGGACTTCCTTCTCTATGACTTCCCTCGTCGCCTCGGGTGTGACGTCCCTCGGCGCGAAACCCGTGCCGCCGGTCGTAAAAACGACGTCCGCCCCGTTTTCGTCGCAGAGGCCGACGAGGGCCCGAGCGATCATTTCCTTTTCATCGGGGACGAGCCTGTATTCGTTCCCGGTCGAGAGGTCCCCCAGGCATTCGGCGATAGCGGGACCGCTTGTGTCCTCGCATTCGCCGCGGAAGCATCTGTCGCTCACGCATATTATCCCGATTTTCATTACAATCACCTGTTTATATAATATCACAGTACGCGTTTATAATCAATAATCAAAAAAATACTTTATTTGAGATAAAATATATGCTAAAATACGGATATGATAATTTCCGACCCCGCGGGGCTAAGTCTTTTGATACGCGCCGCCGGGCGAAGCCGAAATTTTTATCGCATCGGCTTAAGGGTACCGCGGGAAACGGCGATGCCTTCCGTGTTTGAAAAGGAGCAGTTATCATGAAAAAACATTGGCGATCCTCCTGGCGGCGATCCTCGTTCTGTCGCTCGCGTCCTGCGGCGAAAAGCCCGCGACCGAAGCGACGACCACGGAAGCGCCCGCGCCCGTAACGGCGCCGACGCCGGCGAATCCGGTCATCCGTCTCTCCACGACGACCTCCGTCAACGACTCGGGGCTCCTCCCCTATCTCCTTCCCGTATTTGAGCAGGAGACCGGCTACAAGGTCGAGGTCCAGTCCGCGGGCACCGGCGCCGCCATCCAGAAGGCGGTCGACGGCAACGCCGACGTCATCCTCGTCCACGCGAAGGCGTCCGAGGAGAAGTTCATCGAGGACGGCTACGGCGTTGAAAGACTTCCCTTCATGTACAACTATTTCGTCATAGTCGGTCCGAAGGACGACCCCGCGAAGGTCGGCGGCAGCGCGAACGCGGCCGAGGCCTTCGGCAAGATCAGGGAAGCGGAGGCGAAGTTCGTTTCCCGCGGCGACGAGAGCGGAACGCATAAAGCCGAGCTCAAGATCTGGGGCGACGACGCTCCCGACGCCGAGAACGACGCCTGGTACATCAGCGCCGGCCAGGGCATGGGCGCCTGCCTCACGATGGCGAGCGAACAGCAGGCCTACTGCCTGACGGACAAGGCGACCTTCCTTTCGATGAAGGACAAGCTCGACCTTGATATCGTTCTCGCCGAAGGCGACGATATGAAGAACACCTACTCGCTCATCGCGGTCAACCCCGAAAAGATAGACGCTCTCAACACCGAAGGCGCGCAGGCGTTCATCGACTGGATGCTCGGCGAAGAAGCGAGCGGACTCATCGCGAAATACGGAGAAGAAGAATACGGCGCCGCCCTTTTCTATCTCCTTGAAAAATAATGGACAGTTTCCGACAGGCATTCGGGCTCCTTTTCTCGCTTGATAAGGAGCTCATGCAGATCATCGGCGTAACGTTGAGGATGTCCTTTTTCAGCACGTCGATATCGTGCCTTATAGGACTTCCTCTCGGCGCGCTGATCGGAACGAAAAGCTTTAAGGGGAAATCCTTCCTCAAAAAACTCATCCACACGCTTATGGGCTTGCCGCCGGTGGTGGCAGGCCTGTTCGTGTACGTGCTGTTCACGCACTACGGCCCCTTCGGGAGCCTCAACCTGCTCTTTACCGTCAAGGTCATGGTGATAGCGCAGGTCCTTCTGATAACGCCCATCGTCATCGGGCTTTCGTCCTCCTTCATCGAAAGCACCTCGAAGCCCATCATAGAAACGGCAAGGGGCATAGGTCTCGGCAACGGCAGGATCGTAAGACTCTGCCTGTCCGAGGGGCGCGCCTCGCTCGTTTCGATAGTACTGAACGCGTTCGGCCGCTCGATAGCGGAGGTCGGCGCGGTCAGCATAGTCGGCGGCAATATCCAGTGGAAAACAAGAGTAATGACAACCGCGATCATGCTTGAGACCAACAAGGGCAAATTCTCGTTCGCCCTGGCATTGGGGATCATCCTTCTGCTGATAGCTTTCATCGTCAACGCCGGTGCCTCGTTCATAGTAAGGGAGGCAAAGAATGATTGACGTAAAGAGCCTTAAAAAAGAATACGGGGAACGCACCGTTCTTGACATAGATACGCTCGAAATAAACGACGGGGAGATACTCGCCGTCGCGGGAGCGAACGGAAGCGGCAAAACGACGCTTCTGAAGATACTCGCGGGGCAGATCAGGCCGACGGGCGGCGAACTGTCCCTGCCCGGGAAAAAACTGTATATGCCGCAGCAGTCCTACGCGTTCAGGGGCGACCTTATCAAAAACGTCACGCTCGGGAACGCGGACAGGGAAAAAGCCGTGAAGCTGCTTGAAAAGCTCGGGCTGTCGCGTCTCGCGGACAAAAAAGCGGCGTCGCTTTCCGGCGGCGAGCTGCAAAGGCTCTCGCTTTGCCGCATACTTGCAAGGACCGCCGACCTGCTCCTGCTCGACGAGCCGACGAGCGCTTGCGACGCGAAGGGCGCCGAGCTCGTCGTCGAAGCGATCAAGGAGTACCGCGGGGAAACGCGCTGTACGGTGATAATGACCACACATTCTCCCGCGCTGGCGATGAACGCAGCGGACAGGCTCATTATCCTGAACAACGGAAAGATCGAGGCGGACGGCCCTCCGGCGGCGGTCCTCAACGAGCCCAAAACGGACTGGGCGAAAAGCTTTATCGCGGGGTGGAAGATCTGAATGCTTGACGTCGTAACAAAGGATGAAGCGGTGGAAACCGTCAGACGCTTTTCGGGTACCGCTCCCGGGACCGAAACGGTCGGTATCGGCGACGCGCTTCACCGCGTTCTGTCGCGGGACATACTGTCGTCGGAGGACGTCCCGCCCTTTGACAGAAGCACGGTCGACGGCTTCGCGGTAAGGGCCGCCGACACCTTCGGCGCGGGGGACGCGATCCCGTCGCAGCTCGAAGTCGCCGGCGAGATCCTCATGGGCGAAAAAGCCGGCTTTACGCTGAAAAGCGGTCAATGCGCCAAAATATCCACAGGCGGCATGCTCCCCGGGGGAGCGGACGCCGCGGTGCCGGTCGAGCATACGGACTGCGGGGACGGGCTCTGCCTCGTCTATAAAGCCGCGTCGCCGAACGAAAACGTGACGAAAAAGGGCGACGATATCGCCGCAGGCGAGATCGCTCTGAAAAAGGGGACGGTCCTTACCCCGGCGGGCGTAGGCGTTCTTGCCGCTCTCGGCGTTTACGAGGTCCCCGTTTTCAGAAAGCCGGTCATAGCGGTCATTTCGACGGGCGACGAGATAGCGGACGGCGCGCCGGAGGACGGGCAGATAAGGGATATCAACACCTATCTCCTGTCCGCCGCGATAAGAGAGCGCGGCTGCGAAGTGTACGCGTACGGCGCGGTAAGGGACGATAAGGACGGGATCGAAAAAGCCCTTGTTTCCTGCCTTGAAAGGTCGGACGCCGTCATCATCTCGGGCGGCTCGTCCGCAGGCGCGAGGGACATGACGGTCGATATAATCGGCGGGCTCGGCACGGCTTATTTCCACGGTATCGCGATGAAGCCCGGCAAGCCGACCATCTTCGGCACGGTCGGGAACAAGCCCGTTTTCGGTCTGCCGGGCCACCCGCTCGCGGCGTATTTCGTTTTCCGCCTTATCGTGACGGAATATATACGAAAGATACTTTGCCTGCCCGCCGACAGACCGGTGAAAACAGGCGTGCTGAAAGAGAACATACCGTCAAATCACGGCAGAGAGGAATATATCTGCGTGAAGCTCAGCGGCAATAACGAAATCGAGCCCGTCCACACGAAATCGGGGATAATATCGGTCCTCGGCGAGGCGGACGGCTTCATAAAAATCGCGCGCGATACGGAAGGTCTGCCCGGGGGCGCCGCCGCAAAGATATATAAACTGTGATCATGAAACATAATTATCTCAACAATCTCCCTCTTGACGAGGCGAAAAGGATATATAAGGAACATCTTGCCTCCGTAGGCTTCGGCGGCGGGACCGAGACCGTAAAGGTTACGGACGCCTGCGGCAGGACGCTCAAAAACGCCGCCTACGCGGTCATCTGCTCGCCCCACTACAAC
This sequence comes from Clostridia bacterium, assembly GCA_017443405.1. GTDB lineage: Bacteria > Bacillota > Clostridia > Oscillospirales > Acutalibacteraceae > RGIG2893. Next base: position 10,396 of record JAFRXS010000138.1, read on the forward strand.
GCGAGCGCGATGGACGGCGTCGCGGTCAGAGCGGAAATTACGTTTCCGGCAAGCGAAAAGACGCCCGTCACGCTCACGCCGGACGATTACGCCGTCGTGGACACCGGCGACCCGATACCCGACGGCTGCGACGCGGTGATAATGATCGAGGATCTTATCGACCGCGGGAACGGCGATTACGGCATCATCGCGTCACACCGCCCGTGGCAGAACGTCCGCCAGGTCGGCGAGGATATCTGCATGGGCGATATGATCGCGCCGTCCGGAACGGTCCTCACCCCGTCGCTGTGCGGCGCGCTTCTCGCGGGAGGCATAACGGAGATCGAGGTATATAAAAGACCTCTCGCGGGCGTGATCCCGACGGGCGACGAGATAGTCGCGCCGACGTCGGACCCCCAAAAGGGCGATATAATAGAATTCAACTCGACCGTTTTCAAGGGCATGCTCGACTCTTTCGGCGCGGACGCGAAGGTCTACCCGATAACCCCCGACAAAAAGGAGCTTATACGCGCCGCGGTCGAAAAGGCGCTGGAGGAGTGCGATATCGTCCTTGTTTCGGCGGGCTCGTCCGCGGGCAGGGACGACTACACGGGCGAGATAATATCCTCGCTCGGAACAGTCCTCGTACACGGCATCGCGATCAAGCCCGGCAAGCCCGCCGTTCTCGGAGAGGCGAAGGGCAAGCCCGTCATCGGTCTTCCCGGCTACCCCGTTTCGGCGATCGTCGTCATGGACGAGATAGTCAGCGAGGTCTGCGCCGCGTATTATTCCAAGCCCTGCCCGAAAAGGGAAACGGTAAAGGCGGTCCTCGCGAAAAAGGTCGTGTCCTCGCTCAAATACGGCGAATACGTCCGCGTTTCGCTGGGCAGGATAAACGGCAGGCTCATCGCCTCCCCTCTCGCGCGCGGAGCGGGCGTCATCACCAGCTTCACAAAGTCCGACGGCGTCCTTGCCGTCCCGCAGAACAGCGAGGGGATCGAAGCGGGCGCGCAGGTAAATATCCGTCTTCACAAGCCGCTTTGCGAGATCGAGGATACGCTCGTCATCACGGGCAGCCACGATCCGCTTATCGACGAGGTCGCGGACTTTCTCGCGAAGAAAGGCGCGCCGTTCAGGGTCTGCTCGACGCACGTCGGCAGCATGGGCGCGATCTACGCGATAAAGGGCGGCCTTGCGCACATGGGCGGGATACATCTGCTCGACACCGAAACGGGCGAATACAACAAAAGCTACGTCGAAAAATACCTGCCCGACGGCGGCGTCACGGTCAGGGGCGTTGGCAGGGTGCAGGGGCTCATGGTCCGCGGCGGCAATCCGCTGGGCATAAGGGACTTCTCCGACGTAAAGAACGCGCGTTACGTCAACCGTCAGCGCGGCGCGGGAACGAGGATCCTCTGCGATTATCTGATCAAAAAGAACGGGATGAAGCCCGAAGAGATAAACGGCTACGCGAACGAGGAGTTCACGCATACCGCCGTCGCGGCGCTCATAGCCGCCGGCAACGCGGACGCGGGGCTGGGCATATATTCGGCGGCAAAGATGTACGGGCTTGACTTTATCCCGATCTGTAACGAGACCTACGAGTTCCTCGTCGCGAAAAACGAGCTTGACAACCCCGCAGTAAAGGCGTTCCTCGACGTTCTTTATTCGGACGAGTTCAAAAAACGCCTCGGGGAAATGGGCGGATATACGGAGTGACGATATGCTGACACATCTTAACAAAGACGGCGAAGCGGTGATGGTCGACGTCGGCGAAAAAGCCGTCACGACGCGCACGGCGAAGGCGTACGCAAGGATAAAAATGAGACCGGAAACGCTCGACGCGCTGCTGAGCGCGGACCTCAAAAAGGGCGACGGGCTCGGCGCGGCGCGTATCGCGGGAATAATGGGCGGCAAAAGGACGTGCGACCTCATCCCGCTCTGCCACAATATACCCATAGACAAGATCGCGGTCGATTTCAAAAAAGCGGACGACAGCCATCTCGAGGTGTATTCCTTCGCGAAGTGCGAATACAAAACGGGCGTCGAGATGGAGGCGCTCACCGCCGTTTCGGTCGCCGCGCTGACGGTCTACGATATGTGCAAGGCGATCGACAGAGGCATGGTCATAGAGGAGATAAAGCTGCTCGAAAAGACGGGCGGAAAGAGCGATTACAGGATATGAAGGACGGTTTCGGGCGGGAGATCGACTATCTGCGCGTTTCGGTAACGCAGCGCTGCAACCTCAACTGCGTGTATTGCGGCAAGACCGACTGCGAAAAAAAAGGAAGCGAATTATCTCCCGGCGCTATTGGGAAACTCGTCGGCGCTTTCGCGAAATGCGGGATAAAAAAGGTGCGCGTCACGGGCGGAGAGCCGCTCGTGCGAAACGACGTCTGCGAGATCGTCGAAAGGATACGCGGCGTTGACGCTATCGGGACCGTCGCGCTGACGACGAACGGGGTCTATCTCGAAAAATACGCCGCCGACCTCAAAACCGCGGGGCTCGACAGCGTCAATATCTCGCTCGACAGCACGGACGGCAGCACCTACCGCCACCTAACGGGCGCGGACGTCCTCGAAAGAGTCATGGCGGGGATAGAGAAGGCCCAAAGCGTCGGCCTGAGCCCGTTGAAGGTCAACGCAGTGCTCATGAAGGGCGTGAACTCCGACGGCGCGGGAGAGCTCGTCGACCTCGCGCGAAAGAAGGACATAGACGTCCGCTTTATCGAGCTCATGCCGTTTTCCGACAGCGGGATAGACAAGAGCCTCATCGTCACCGGCGCAGATATCCTCGCGCAGTTCCCGTTTTTAAAGCCGACGGGGCAGTTCGAGGGCACCGCGGAATACTACGCCGCCGACGGCTTCAGGGGCAGGGTCGGGCTCATCAACCCGATAACGAAGAAGTTCTGCTCCGCCTGCAACAGGATACGGCTTTTGTCCGACGGCAGAGTCAAGCCCTGCCTGGGGCACGACGTGACCTACGGACTGACGCAGTATCTGAACGACGAAGACAGACTCGAGGAAGAGATAAGAAAAATAATACTCAAAAAGCCCGCGGGACACAGCTTTGACACTCAAACGCCGTCTTACGGACTCAACAGAACGGGAGGCTAATATGGCAAAGGTCGTTGCGGTGAATATCAGCGAAAAAAAGAAGACCCCGAAGATATCGATCCCCGAGGGCAGGCTGATCGAGGATTTCGGTTTTGAGGGCGATGCGCACGCGGGCAACTGGCACAGGCAGGTAAGTCTGCTTGCCAAGGAGAGCATCGAGCGCGCGCGGGGCATGCGGACCGACGGTCTTTGCCACGGCATGTTCGCGGAGAACATCACGACGGAGGGCATCGTCCTGCATACGCTGCCCGTCGGGACGAGGCTCAGAATAGGCGACACGGCGGTCATAGAGATCACGCAGATCGGCAAGGAATGTCACGACGGCTGCGCGATAAGAGAGCTCGTCGGTCAGTGCATCATGCCGAAAGAGGGCGTCTTCGGCAAGGTCATCACCGGCGGAACGGTCAGGGCGGGCGACGATATCGCCGTCATATAGCGGCGGCGTCGGGACCGGCCCCGGCAAAAAAACAGGCGGCAAGCCTGTTTTTTGTTGCGCGGGCGAAGCGGCCCCACCCAAAAAAACGGCGCTGTTGCCAAACCGCGGCGGGAGTGGTATAATATAAGAAACAGGATATTATCAGCCGGAGGTAAAACCGTGAAAAAAGCAGTCAAAATCGCCATACCCTTGATTTGCCTGGCGATAATCGCGGTTGTGATCGCTATCGCCGCGAAAAAACAGGGTCGGCCCGTCGACCAGCAGACTCCCTCACAGACGATTCAGGAGCAGACGCAGTACGCCGACGCGCCCGATTTTACCGTTACGATGAACAACGGCGGGACCTTTACGCTTTCGGAGCATAAGGACGGGGTCGTCCTGCTCAATTTCTGGGCGACCTGGTGCCCGCCCTGCGTCGGGGAGCTCCCCGCCTTTGAAAAACTGAAAAACGACAACATCGACTCTCTTGAGATCATCGCCGTCAACTGCTCCGAACAAAAAAGCACGGTCGACGCGTTTATCGCCGAAAACGGCTATACCTTTGATTTCGCCTATGACAAAAACGGAGCGGCTCAGAGTCTGTACCCCACCGACGGCATACCCTACACGATCGTAATCGGCAACGGCAAGATTGTAAAAACGTTTTTGGGGGCCCCGCGCGACCCCTATAACGAATACAAAAAAGCTATTGAGGAGTGCCTCGCGAAATGAAAAGAGCGATAATGATCGCGGCGCCGGCGCTTTTATTCGTTCTCGGCGTGTGCCTGGTCGTCGCGGGCATTGCCGACGGCGGATTTGCCGACGTCCTTGAAAAAGCGAGAATGATCTGCTTTGAATGTATCGGGATCGGATGAAGGATAAAACAAAAAAACGCCCGAAACTCTCTTTCAGGCGGTATACCCAGCTGATAGCGGCCGTGCTTTACAACTGTAATCTCGGCGGCTTCGTTACGGGGAATATATATAAGGGCGCGACGAAAGGCGTTTGCGTCCCCGGGCTCAATTGCTATTCCTGCCCCGGCGCCGTCGCTGCGTGCCCGCTGGGGAGCCTGCAGTCGGGACTGCTGTCGTCAAAATACAAGATACCGTTTTATACTCTCGGAACGCTGCTGATCTTCGGCATACTGTTCGGGCGGCTCATCTGCGGCTTTCTGTGTCCGTTCGGCCTTTTGCAGGAGCTGCTTTACAAGATACCGACCAAAAAAATAAAAAAGAACAAGGTAACGCGGATACTCTCGAAGCTGAAATACGTGATACTGATCGCGTTCGTCATCATCATCCCCGTCGTGAAACTGACGCCCGCGTTCTGCAAATACATCTGCCCCGCGGGAACGCTCGAGGGCGGGATCCCTCTGGCGATAACGAACGCGCCTTTGCGGGAAATGCTCGGCTTTCTGTTCTCGTGGAAGGTGTTCGTGCTCGCGGCGACGCTTCTTGTCTGCGTTTTCTGCTACCGCGCGTTCTGCCGGTTTATCTGCCCCTTGGGCGCGCTGTACTCGCTTTTCAATCCGATATCGTTTTTCGGGATCAGGGTCGACGAAAACAAATGCACGCGCTGCGGCGCCTGCGTCCGCGCGTGCAAAACGGACGTCAGAAGGGTGTGCGACGGGGAATGTATACAGTGCGGCGAATGTATGAAGCGCTGCCCCGAAAACGCGATATCGTACGGGATGAAACGGCCGGAGAATAGGGGTATC
>JAFRXS010000139.1 GCA_017443405.1 Clostridia bacterium
TGAGTAAGAAGCGCCGGTATCCGAGAACCGGACAGCGGGCGTCTCCCTTACGGTATAGTCCGGCTTCGGATCGGTCCGGGATATCTCCGCAACGGCAGGCATGGTGATCTGAACGGGCTTCGGCTCGGGTATCTTCGGAGTATAGACGGGTTCGGGCACGGGAACGTGGACGGCCGAGGGACCGGAAAGCGCGGATTTTACGGCGTAATATACGGCCTCAAACAGCTTCCTGTCGTCCGAGAACCTGATTTCCGTCTTAGCGGGATGGACGTTGACGTCTATGCTGCTGCCGGGAACGGTAAGATAGAGGACGCAGGATGGATATTTGCCGGTCATGACGCTGTGCCTGTAGCCTTCGTCAAGAGCGGACGCGCCGACGGGGAGCCTTACGCTCCTGCCGTTGACGAAAAACATCTGCATCGAGCGGGTCGGTCTGCAGGAATCCGGACGGCATACGAAGCCCGTGACCTTGACTCCGTTGTTTTCATATTCGCAGGGGATCAGATTTTCGGCAAAATCCTTGCCGTAGACAGCGGTGACCGCGTTGTACGCGTTGCCGTCTCCCGAGGTGAACAAGGTCTGTTTCCCGTCGCGTATCAGCCTGAACGATACGCCGGGAGCCGCGACGGCGGCCTTGCCGACCGCGTCGGAGCAGTAAGTACCCTCGGTCTGATCCTTCTTCATGAATTTCAGACGGGCGGGAGCGTTGAAGAAAAGATCGCGGATAAGTATCGTGGTGCCGTCCGGACAGCCTGCGTCGTCGATCAGTTTTTCCTCGCCGCCCTCTATGACGTATCTGGTGCCGAAGGTCTCGTCCGCGGTTTTTGTCAGCATCTCCGCGCGGGAAACCGCCGCCGCGGAAGCGAGAGCCTCACCGCGGAAGCCGTAGGTCCCGACACCTTCGAGGTCGGGAGCGGTGCGTATCTTGCTCGTAGCGTGGCTCACGAACGCGAGTCTGACGTCCTCACGTGCTATGCCCTTGCCGTTGTCCGTCACTCTTATGAACTGCATCCCGCCGCGGGATATCTCGACCGTTACGCGTGTGGCTCCGGCGTCGACGGAGTTTTCGACAAGCTCCTTGACCACGGAAGCAGGCCGCTCGACGACTTCGCCTGCGGCTATCTGTTCCCATACCGAACGCTCAAGCAATTTGATGACGGACAGGATTGATCACTCCTACAGCAGTTTTTTAAGCTCGTACAGCTTCGTAAGAGCCTCGATGGGCGTCAATGTATCGAGCTGTACGGCGCGGATGGCGTCCGCGACTCTTTTGTTCGCGGCGTCTTCAAGCGTAACGGCAAACAGGCCGTCTTCGACCTCTCGGGGAGCGGCGGCCGCGGCGACGGGAACGACGCCGTTTTCCTCGAGTTCCGAAAGAATCTCTTTCGCTCTTTTTACGACGGGTCTGGGCACTCCCGCGAGAAGCGCGACCTCTATACCGTAGCTCCCGTCGGCGGCTCCGGGGATGATCTTGCGAAGGAACGTGATATCGTCGCCGCGTTTTTTTACCGCGGTGCAGCAGTTCTTAACGCCGTCGACTTCCCCCTCGAGAGTCGTGAGTTCGCGGTAATGCGTGGCGAACATCGCTCTCGCTCCGAGCTTCTTTTTGTCGGCGGTGAATTCAAGGACCGCTCTCGCAATGCTCATGCCGTCATAGGTCGATGTCCCGCGTCCTATTTCGTCGTAAATAATGAGACTTTTTGACGTTGCGTTTTTGAGTATGGACGCGACTTCGCTCATTTCGGACATAAAGGTCGACTGCCCTCTCGTCAGATCGTCCGACGCGCCGATACGGGTAAACACAGCGTCGGCAACTCCTATGACAGCGGATGACGCAGGAACGAACGAGCCGATCTGCGCCATTATGACGGTAAGCGCGCAGGCGCGCATGTAAGTGGATTTGCCCGCCATATTCGGGCCGGTGATGAGAAGCAGGCGGTCGGCGCCGCAGTCAAGCTCCGTATCGTTGGGTACGTAAGGCGCGCCGTCGAGATACTTCTCGACCACAGGGTGCCTGCCGTCACGAATAACGATACTGTCGCCGGTGTTGACCTCCGGTCTTGAATAATTGTTTTCGACCGCGGCGTCGGCGAGCGAAAACACCGCGTCGAGTTTTGCGAGCGCGACGGCGGTAGACTTGATGCGGTACTGCATGGAGGCTATGCGGTCTCTTATCTCGCAGAAAAGCTCGTATTCCAGGCTGTTGCCTCTGTCGCCCGCGCTGAGCACCTTAGCCTCAAGCTCCTTGAGCTCGGGTGTGATATAGCGTTCGCAGCCCGCGAGCGTCTGTTTTCTGATATAATCGTCGGGAACGAGCTGTTTGAAGGAATTCGACACCTCTATATAGTAGCCGAAAACGCGGTTGTACCCGACCTTCAGTTTTTTGATACCGGTCCTCTCCTGCTCCCTCGCCTCCACCTGCGAGATAAGGGTCTGACCGCCGTTTACGTCGCCGCGAAGCTCGTCGAGTTCGCTGCTGAACCCCGGTCTTATCATACCGCCCTCGCGGATGGTAAGAGGGGGATCGTCGGCTATCGACTGTTCTATAAGGCTTCTCGCGTCGTCGAGGATATCGATAGAGGCGCGGATATCGCCGAGATATAACGAATGTCTTTTATCGAGCAGAGCTTTTACGTCGGGCAATACCTCAAGCGCGGGGATCATCGCGCGAAGGTCCTTGGCGTTGGCGGATTTCATCACTACCCTGCCCAGGATGCGCTCGATGTCGTTGACCTTGGAAAGAGCGGCGGAGATATCCATTCGCAGCGCGGCGTCGGCGTAAAGCTCGCCTACGGCGTTTTGCCTTCTCAAAATCTCGTTTACGGCGGTAAGCGGGTGCGCTATCCACTCGCGCAGCAGGCGCTTACCCATCGCGGTGCGAGTGTGATCGAGAACGCCGAGAAGCGTGGCTCCGGTTTCGTGGCGGCGCAGCGATTCTGTAAGCTCGAGACTCGCCTGGCTCTGGGCGTCTATCATCATCGCGGCTCCGTCGGAAACGACGTCGATCCCGGTTATACTGTCGGCGTTGTTCTTCTGAGTATAAAGAAGATACGCCATAGCGCAGCCGGCGGCGCGGATAAGCTGTTCGCTCGAAAGTCCCAGTTCGTCTACCGTCTTTCCGAAACGGCGTTCCAGAAGCCCCGCGCAGCGTTCGGGAGAAAAATGATCCGCGTCCGGTGTTTCGACGGCTATCGAATTATGTACGGACAGAAAACTACGCAAAAACTTGTCCTCGCAGCTCTCCGGAGAGAGCAGGAGCTCCGACGGCATAGAACCGGCAAGCTCGTTGACGGCCCGCTCGGACGCGCTTTTCCCTTTATAGGCGCAGACCCTGAAAAGTCCGGTCGAAACGTCAGACAGACAGACCGCCGTCACGTCTTCCGACGACGCGATGCACGCGAGGTAGTTGTTGCGCCCCTCGTCAAGTATATCGGACTGCGTCGCCGTTCCCCCCGTGACTATCTTGACGACTTCACGCTTTACAAGCCCTTTCGCAGCGGCGGGATCCTCCGTCTGTTCGCAGACGGCGACCTTATAGCCTCGTGAAACGAGCTTCGCGATATACGGGTCGGCTGCGTGGAACGGGACGCCGCACATCGGCGCGCGCTCCTCGAGTCCGCATTCCTTGCCGGTCAGCACCAGCTCGAGTTCCTTCGAGACCGTCTTCGCGTCGTCGAAAAACACCTCATAAAAATCCCCTACCCGGTAGAAAAGAATGGTATCCGGATATTGGTTCTTTATGGAGTAGTATTGGGTCATCAGGGGGGATAGCGCCATTTTAGTCAGCAGCCTCCGCCGCAGGCCGCGCAGTTGCCGCTGCATCCGGCCTCATGAGGAGGTTCGCAGGTTTCGGGGTCCTCGCCGTTGACGCACAGGGAAAGTATCTGCATGATGTAATTCATCATGCTGTCGATCTCCGCCCTGGCGGCCTCGTACTTCTTCATATTCTCGTTTTCCATGACAAGCGCGTAGAGCTCGCGGAACTCCCTGTCGTAGCCGGAAAGCTTTTCCTCGTCGGGCTGCTCCCTGTCATGCTCCTGCTCGTAATTGAGCTGAAGAAGATTCATTTTGCCGATAAGCTCGTTGAGCTCGACGTCGGCTTCGTTTGCGAGCTTGCACTGCTCGAAAGCCTTATATTTCGGGTCCTGCTGGATCGCGGCTCCGAGCTCGCGAGTGAGTTTGATGATGTCCATGTTAGTGTACCTCTTGTTTATTTCTGAAACGGCAGAATTCAAACTGCCTTTCCTTCCAGCGTATAATTGCCGGCTGACGTCACCTCGACGTCGGTATAACTGCCGATCTCCGACTCATCCCCGGCGAACGAGATGATGTAGTTACCTTCCGCTCTGCCCTCAATCCTTCCACCGGACCATTTTTCGGCGAGAACGCGGAAGCGTTTGCCGACGTACGTTACGGAACGCGAGCGCGCGATGCTTTCCTGTAAAGAGCAGAGACGCTTCATCCTCTCCGCCTTTTCTTCGTGAGTGACCGGATCGGGCATTTTGGCCGCTCTCGTGCCGCTCCTGGGAGAATAGATGAATGTATAAAGGGACGTGAATCCGACTTCTTCAACGAGCGAGAGCGTATCCTGAAAATCCTCCTCGGTCTCGCCCGGAAAACCGACGATGATATCCGACGTGATCGACAGATCGGGCATCATCGAACGCGCCTCGCGGATCAGTGAAAGATACCTTTCGCGGTCATAACCGCGGTTCATAAGGCGCAGTATCCTGTTACTGCCGGACTGTACGGGAAGATGAAGATGTTTGGCGGCTTTCGGATTTGAAGCCATACTCTCAAGCAGCGCGGTCGAACAGTCCTTCGGATGAGAGGTCATGAATCTGACTCTGAAATCCCCTTCCACGGCGCAGACGCGCGAGAGAAGCTCAGGGAAACCGACGCCGCAATCAAGCCCTTTCCCGTAGGAGTTGACGTTCTGACCGAGAAGCGTGATATCCTTCGCTCCGCTGGAGACCAGGGAACGGGCGTCCTCCAGGACCCTCTCCGGTTCGCGGCTGCGCTCCCTGCCTCTTACGTAAGGGACGATACAGTACGAGCAGAAATTATCGCAGCCGTACATGACCGGGAGCCAGACCTTAAAATCCCTGTCGCGGAAGGTCGGCACGCCCTCCTCGACAGTCGACCCGGGCCCCGCGGTCTCCCTTACCTTGTGACCCGACAAAGCCCGGCACAAAAACCCGTAAAACTTCTTCATGACTCCGGTGCCGAATACTATATCGACGAAATCGTAGCTCTTCGATATCTTTTCGACCACACCGGGCTGCTGGGTCATACAGCCGCAAACGATGATAATGAGCGATCTGTTCTTTTCCTTCAGCGGTTTGAGCGCTCCAATATTGCCGAACACCCTGTCCTGAGCGTGCTCCCTGACGGCGCAGGTATTGAACAGGACCAGATCGGCGTCGACGGGTGAAGAACAAAAACCGAAACCGGCGTCGCGAAGCATGCCTTTCAGGTATTCCGAATCGGATACGTTGCCCTGACAACCGTAGGTATGAACGTACGCTAAAGGAGTCTTATCGCCGTATCTGCCGCGAACGAGATCCGCAGCGGTAAACCTGTATTTATCATCCTCGCCGACTGAGAGAGAAGCAGCAGACGCAACAGAAAACCTATCTTTTATATAGTTATCCATAATTAATGGGATTATACAACAAAGTTGAGCAAAAGTAAAGAACGAAACAAACCCGTTACATACTTTTTACAGTATTTTAATACAATCATCGGACTCAGGACCATCAGGATAACCGTATCCGTCTGCCATTCTCATCGGGCGTTTTCTGTGAATTGACAGAAACAGAAATATTATGCATAATTATTAATAACGATATAGCAAAGGAGAATCGCCTTGAAACGCTTTTTAGCCGTCGCGCTCTCGATCGTTCTTTTCATCACGGCGTCGCTGCCCGCATTTGCAGCCGACGCTCCCGAAAAAGAAGTCGCGATCATAGTTCCCGGATTGATGGAAACGCTGCTTTACTTTGAGAATTCCTCCGGTTCAAGAAGAAGGTTTTTTGACCCGGCACGCGATTATTTCGATAATGAGGACAACATCAAAAAGCTCATTCTCGGCGTGGTCAAAGCGCTTTTCCTTTTCAGCTATAAAACGCTGGATGAATCTCTTATTGAAATCAATGACGCCGCGTTGGGCGGGCTTGCCATGAACCGCGACGGAACATCCGTCAATACGGTAAACCCGGCAGCCTCCCGTGCAAGCGAATGCTCCGTTTCGGCGCTGAAGCAAAGCGGAAAATGGTCGAGCGTGGATCAGGGCGCCATGTTCGCGCTTACTCTCGCTGATAAGATCGGTCCCGAAAACGTATTTGTGTTTTTGTACGACTGGCGTCTTAACGCCGCGGATCTCGCGGAGAAGCTCGAAGTCTTCGTAGACGAAACGAAGCAGGTCACCGGAACCGATAAGGTAAATATCATCACAAACTCTTACGGCGCTCAGATCGCCGCGACCTATCTTTACGATCTCGGCGGCTGCGCGAACGTCAATCGCGTAGTCTTCAACGCCCCCGCCTGGCAGGGCACCTCTCTTTGCAGATATATCTGTGAGGACAACATAAAGGATATGCAGTTCAGTCTTATGGACGGAATGCATTTCATACTGAGGTTCCTGCTGCTCGACTATGATTTTGAACCGCTCGTCAGACTGCTTCCGAAAAGACTGGTAGACGAGGTATACTTTACTCTGGCGAGAAATACGTTTACTCAATATATGCTTTATATGCCGGCGTATTGGTGCTGCATGGACATCGACGACTACGATACGCTCAAAGAGCAGCTGCTCGACCCCGAACTCGACGCTGATTTCATCGCGAAGAACGACGCGGTACAGTACGGCATCATGCGACGCATCCCCGAAGTCCTTGATTATATACAGTCTCAGGGGACCAAGGTCGCGATAACCGCGTCCGACGGCAACAAGCTCTTTATGGGCTGCGACACGAACGGCGATTACGTCGTAGAGATAGGCAAAGCCACCGGCGCGGAAGCCATGCCCCTCGGCAAGAGATTCCCCGACGGCAGAACGGGCAAATACGTATCTCCCTCCGGCGGCGTCGATCTTACCAACGGTCTTCTTCCCGACAGGACCTGGGTCATAACCGGGCAGGCTCACTGTCAGACTTATTGGGACGAAGCGAGCGCGACGCTTATCCCCAAGCTTCTTCTCACGGATGAGATAGAGGACGTATTCTCTTCTCCCGATTTCCCGCAGTTCATGGACAGCCGCTGCCCCGCGATGGACGTTTCGCTCACACTTGAAGGCAAAATGGAAAAAACGCTTGTTCCCGCCGACGGAAAGATCAAAGCCGTCATAAAGAACGAATCGGACGCCGACGTGATAATCACCGGCGTATCCCTGTGCGGTATCCCTTACGTGACCGGCCCCGTAGCCGGTAAACTGAAAGCCGGAGAAACAAAAACGGTGACCCTTGCTCCGTCGATATTCGGCAAGACCTGCGACTACGGCATGATCAAGGTCTTTTATATCGATACGGGCATTCTCCCGCAGATAGAGTCAAGATCTTTCGCGTTCAAGGTGGCCTGATACCCTGCCGGCATCCCGGCTAACGGGCAATAAACGGTGACGGACAGTTTCCGGATCGGCGCTGTCCGTCATTATTATTATCGGACTTATATTCTTTTTCCGCTTGAAAATAAGGATCAAAACGAAATAACGGTTGACTTTTCGAATCGGATATGATAACATACATGCTTGTAAGCGCTTGTAGCTCAGGTGGATAGAGCAACTGCCTTCTAAGCAGTGGGCCAGGGGTTCGAGTCCCTTCAAGCGCGCCATAGCGATGATCCTGTCGGGCGAACGGCAGGATTTTAGCTTTATATCATTCATCAACAAGTAATCACGGAGGTTAAGATATGATCGGCGCGATCACGGGCAGTATAGCGGAAGCGTTTTACGGCGTACCGGACAGAATCCGCGGTACGGCGCAGACGTATCTCGACGCTCCCCTCCGCGATATTCTTTCCCGTTTTGAGGTAAGCTTGACATAAGTGCAAAATAATAGTATATTATTCTTATCAAACAACAAACGGAGGTCGACCGTTTATGAAAAAGGCGATAGCCGGTATCCTTGCCGTATGCATGCTGCTTTCGCTATGCGTTGTCTTCGCCGGAGCGAAAGACGGCGATACGATACGCCTGCGGCTCAACAGCGACGTTGCGGGCTGCACGACGAACGACGTCGATAAAATGATCGAGATACTTTCCGGGCCCGTGGAATTCTATCACGACAACAGCAGCCCGGTAGACATCGCCAATTACGCGGGCGGCAGCGAATACGCCCATATGGAAGCCGGCAGGTCCTACACCGTTACTTATACGCTCATAGCCAAGGACGGTTATACCCTGCCCGAAACGCTGTCCGACGGCGACGTTGTTTTTGAATGCGGCAAGGGCGTTAAGGTCATATACTGCAAGGTCATCGAGATGGCGAACACGAATCTTCATCCCGCTCCCGGAGAAGCGAGAACGACCAGACTCCTTCGCGTGATGGCGAACGTAGTGGCGGACGGCAATGCTTTACAGCGCCTCATCGGTTGGATAAGAGATATCATCCTCAAGATCAGATCTTTCCAGATCGACTGACATATCGGGAGGCTCTTATGACAGAAACTCTGCGATCGTTCATTTCCCTTATCAAAAAGGCTTACAGGTTCATTTTTGATAAGCTGTTTGTAAAAATCGGATAGTTTATCCCAAGCCGTAGGCCGTAAGGCCGGCGGCTTTTCGTTGTAAACGGCATCATCTTATCGGAAGACGGAAACACAATTGAAACGGACAAAAGAACGTTCCATGACGCAGGGCGCGCCGTGGAAGCATATACTGACTTTCGCGCTGCCCGTGCTGGCGGGCTCGCTTCTTCAGCAGCTGTATAATACCACAGATACGATCATCGTCGGCAGATTCGCGGGCGAGGACGCTTTGTCCGCCGTAGGGACGACGAACAGCTTCGCGTTCATGTTCCTCGCGGTGGCGATCGGCTTTTCTGCGGGCAACGGAGTCGTGGTCGCGCAACATTACGGAGCGGGCAACACGAAGGCGGTCAGGGACAACGCGTCCACGGGCATCCTGTTCCTGCTGACGCTGGGGCTTGCGGCGACGGTCGCGGCGCTGCTCGTTTCGCGGCCCGTGTACACTTACCTTCTCAACGTCGACAAAAGCATACTCCCTCTTACGCTTTCGTATTTCCGCTGGTACGCGCTGGGGCTCGTTTTTCAGTTCGGCTACAACATCTTTTCGTCAGTCCTGCGTTCCCTCGGCGACAGCGCCGCCACCCTGTATTTCCTTCTAATCTCGTCCGTGCTCAACATCGGGCTCGATCTCCTTTTCGTCGCGGTCTTCGGCATGGGAGTCGCAGGCGCGGCTGTCGCGACGGGAATATCCCAGGCGGTCTCCTTCGTCGCGGCTTACGTCTATATGCGGAAGAAGTATCCCGTGTTCAGATTCCGGCTGAACGAATACAAGTGGGACGGACAGCGCGTCGCGCAGACAGTCAGGGTCGGATTCCCCATCGCGCTGCAGCTTATGATAGTTTCGTTCGGTCTTAGCTTCATTCAGCGCGCGGTAAACGATTTCGGCAAGACGATGACGGCCTCCTTCACCGTCGGTCAGAGGATAGAAATGTATCTCAATCTGCCGTGCAACGCTTTCCAGACGACGATGGCGACTTATACCGGTCAGAATATCGGCGCCGATAAGATCCACCGCGTAAAGCTCGGCGTCAGGCAGACAATGGTGATATCGCTGCTTATGACGCTTATGATATCGGGCTGCGTTTGGGGTTTCGCTCCGCAGATAATCACGCTTTTCGGACTGAGCGATCAGGCGGCGGAATACTGTCTTATGCATTTAAGGGCGGTAGCGATAGTCAACGTGATACTCTCGATGTACATCCCGCTGTTCGGAGTGTTTCAGGGCTCCAACCACAGCGCGTTCCCGACCGTAGTCGCGACCTCCGCTCTGGGCACGAGGGTGATACTTACCTATCTGCTTCGCTACAGTCCGCTGTTCGGATACAAGATAATCTGGTGGAACGGCGGTTTCGGTTTCGGCATGGGCTTCCTCATAACCTGGATCTGCTATCTGACCGGCGTATGGAAGAAGAATTCAAGTATTAAGGACTCATAAAAAAGAGGACTGATAAAATGAGCGAACTTTATATCGGACGCGGAAAAGATGAGGACAACGCCTCTCTGATAAGATTTCTTGACGAGGTGTTCTTTTGGGACAGCACCTGCGGGACGAATTTCCTCGGTCTGCTGCCTAAGATCTACAAGGACCGTTACCGTCCGGCGTACAACAATTTCGTCGTACAGGAGCCCGGCGGAGCGTATCGCGCGGCCGTAGGCAATTTCGACTGCGATCTGATAGTCGGCGGCGCCGAAATCAAGGCCTGCTGCATAGGCAACGTCGCGGTCGGAAAAGAATACCGCTCGATGGGCTATATGATCCGCCTCATGGAAGAATCGATAGCCGACATGAAAGCGCGCGGCGTCGACCTCTCCTACCTCGGCGGTCAGCGTCAGCGCTACGCTTATTTCGGTTACGAAAAAGCCGGCACGTCCTACGAATTCGGCTTTTCGAGGGCATCATACCGCCACGCGCTGGGGAACATACCGAGCGGTCTTACAATGGAAAAACTCGACGCCGGGGATACGGAGTCCATTAGCGCGATCGACGCGATATACACTAAATCACCGATACACGCGCAGAGAAAAGCGGATGAATACTATGACATCCTGCGTTCATGGGAGGACGTGCCCTACGTCATAAAAGAAAACGGCTCGTTCGTCGGCTACGCGGTGCAGGATCCCAATTCCGGCAACATCTGCGAATTCGGTCTTACCGACGACGCGCTTCTTCCCCGTTTCGTAGCCGCCGTATTCGAGAACACCGAAAAGGATTCGATAGATTTTTCGATCGCGCCTTACGAGATCGAAAAGCTCGCTTTCTTCTCGCCGAACGCGTCCGGGATGAGGATCGAGCACAACGAACACATCCTTATCCTCAATTTCAGAAAGGTCCTGGCCGCGTACCTTACGGCGAAGACGACGTACGAGAAACTGTGCGACGGTGAAATAACGGTACTCATACACGGAAAGACGGGCGACGAATCCCTGCGCGTACGCGTATCGGATAACGTACCGGAGGTGACGCCGTTCGACGGCGAAGCGCGGTACGAATTCGACGCACTCGAAGCGGTCAGAGTCTTCTTCTCGAACTTCCCGTCGGACAGGTCGGTCCTGCCTCCCGAGGTCCGCCAGTGGCTGCCTCTGCCGATGTATTTCTCATCGCGCGATACAATGTAAAAGCCCGTTAAAATCAAAAAAACGCGGACGGCAGCCGGTACTGCGTCCGCGTTTTATATTGCCTCATTCGGTTTCTTCTTCGTAATATTTCGATCTTTCAATAAACGGTTTGTCCTCATGTTCAACTATCCGGCGTCCGAGTTCGTCCGGCAGGTCCGCCTCGCGAGTGCCGTCGAGCCATACCCAGCCGGAGGAAACGTTCACGCTGTAGACCTCGCCGCCCGACGCGGTTATTATATATTCGGGCAGTCCGTCGCAGGTATAATCACGGTACTCAAGACCGGCGAGCTCGGAAACGATATCATATTCAAGAGCGACTTCCGGCGCGGCGGTAACTGCATCGTCGTCTATGTCCCTGTGAATATGACCGCTTTCGGCAAGGCGCGACATGATATCCGCCGGGATATCTGCGGGCGAACCGTCAGCCGTCTTTTCAAGTGTGTAAATATTCGTCTGCGCCGGCCACGTTTCCGCGATGAGATCACAGGTGACCCTTATCCGGTCCCCCGAGTTGAGTTCGCTCCACGCGGGAACTATAACGGCGTCGTCGACCTCGGTCATCACTACAGGTTCCCACGAACGGTTGCCGAAATCCGTCACGATTATACGGGAATCATTCGTTCCGGCGACGTAGAAGCCCTCGATCGTGAGCCTGCCGTCCGCTATCTTCGATTTACCGCATGAGGAAAGAACCGCGAAAGCGCCGACGATCAGGGATACTGCCGAAGCAAGCAGGACGATATTCTTAATACGCATGATAAAACCTCCTGTCTTCTTTAATCCAAGCCGTGATAACGCTCGCCGTCGTTCATTATCGCGGCGAACAGTACGCCGTGATCCTCGAACACGTACACGCTGCCGTTATCCGGCGCGGGAGCGTATCTGTACAAAGCGAAACCGGTGTCCCGCTCTTCCCCCGCCGGGATATAAGAGCTGCCCGAGAATACAAGCGAGGCGACAAGCTCGCCCTTGTCCGACTCTGCGGGCAAGCCGGGCAGACCGCAGTCAAGAATGACAGACAGCTCCCCTTCTCCGCAGATATAGAATAACTTGCCTTCGTACCGGACCGTCACGGCCGCCGCGGCGCCCGAAAGACCGTCGACGGGCTGCGTTTCGGGCGCGTCCTCGTCCTGCAGACCGTCCGCGTCAGCGACAGCCGGTACGGTGGTCACGACGGACGCGACCGCCGCAGTCGCCGCCTCGGGGGCTCCGCTCTCCGGGACGTCCGGAGCGACCGGACCGGACGGAGTATTTCTCACCGCTCCGAAATAAACACCCGCACAACCGAAGACGAGAGCGAGACAGCACATCAAAGCGATCATCCGCCTTTTGTTCGCGCGTTCACGCCTGAAGCTTTCGTTCACCGAGGAAAAATCCGCCGCCTGCGTAATCATTTCGCCGTCTATCAGGGAAACGGCGTCGAATATCTTTTCGTTATTCATTTTACCGCCCCCTTCCGTTCCTTCAATGATCTCGTGAAATACAGTTTCATCTTTTTACGGACGCGGCTCAGGACGGTATACACGTAAGCCTCGGATATACCGTAGTTCGCGGCGATGGCGCATACCTCGTCGACGTTATAGTACCGTCTAATGAAAACGCCGCGGTCCCTCTCGTTGAGAGTTCCGAGGAAGGCGTTGAGCATATCCGCGAGAGCGCCGCCGTCGGTATCGGCGCCCTCGGGCAGACAGGAAGCGAGCTCGCCCGCAAGGTACGCGCCGGGACCGATTATAGAATCGACAGTAACGCCGAACAGCTCCGCTATACGACCCGCGCACTCGAAGGTCGGGCGGCTCAAGCCTGTTTCCCATTTCGACACGAGAGCCGCGGAAACGTACAGTTTGTCGGCAAGCTGTTCCTGCGTCATACCGGCGCCGGTCCGCAGCCCGGCGATCCTCTTGGCGAAATCCAATCCACCTCACCTCCCGCGAGGGTATTATACATCTTTTCCGCCCGTCAGTCAAAAGAATAAATCTATCATCCCCCGTTTCGTTTTTTATCTTGCGGTATCGCGTATTTCGTTATATAATCTTTACATGATCAAATAGCCGCCGCGGCGGGAAGGACAGATATGAAAGAGCGTTCGACGATAGTATTCACCGGCGATATCGGCTTTGACCGGTATATGGACGGCAAATGGGAAGACGAAGGGCTTATATCAACGGACGTGCTCGGATTTTTCTCCGGCGCAGATCACGTCGTCGCGAACGTCGAGGGCCCGGTGATCGACCGCGAGGCGAACACCGTTTCAAGCGGCGTGCGTCAGCTTCTTCATTCGATACCGCCCGCGGCGACTAAGGTCCTTCATAAGATCGGAGCGGATATCTGGAACA
>JAFRXS010000140.1 GCA_017443405.1 Clostridia bacterium
CGGGGTCGTTGAAACTGTCGCGCGCAAACAAGCGCATGCGGATATCCCGGAGCTTGTTTTTGTGTTTGTCCGACATAAAAGCGCCTCCGTCCTGTTTCGTTTCGCGGTAAAGACGTTATGACCGCGTGTTCTTACAGCCAGATCAGGACGTTCACCCCGTAGATCGCCAGCATGTGCGCCGGGTAAAAGACGTAAAAGCCGTAGCGCGAGACCGGGCTGACGCGCCCGCGCTCGCCGTTGTATAAAAAGATCGGGACGAGGGCGAACAGGCTCAGGAATTCGGGCGCCATCAGATACTTGAACCATAGGTTGTCAGCGCCGAACAGCGCGGCGTCCAGTATCACGTTGGAGAAGACCAGCAGCAGGACCGTCACGAGCTTGTTCTTCCTGCCGAAATAGAAGGCGAAGACCATCATCACGCCCACGGCGGAATAGTCCGTTCTCGCCAGCACGCAGACCTCGCAGCCCGCCGCTATCACGAGCGCCGTCAGCAGCCATTTCAGCGCGGCGTTTTTCATCCGCTCTTCTATGAGCTTTACCGCCGCGGCGCAGCACAGCGAGAGCGTGAGCGTTATTATCACGTTCTGGTGTTTCCAGTCAATGACGCGGTCGAAGATCATCAGATCGAACGGCACCTCCGAAACGACGGCGAAGACCGCCAGCCTCAGGAGGTATTTTTTTATGTCGCGCGTGTGGAACAGCCCCTCCACCAGCATGAAGCAGTAGATGGGCATCGCTATGCGTCCGACGCCTCTGCACGCGTAGACGGCCGCGACGGGGAGCTGCGCCCAGAATTTGTAGCCGATATGGTCTGTGAGCATCGCGGCGGCGGCTATGAGCTTCAGTGCGTTCGAGTTGAGCCCGAACCTTTTTCTTATCGCGTTTTCCATACTTGTATTCTATCACACGCAGCAGCCGACGGCAACCGAAAAAAATAAAACCCGTCAATATATGGTTTTGACATTTATTGTATTATGTGGTAAAATTATCGATATATGGAAATATAAGATCATACGGAGGAGTTTATGAGATTTGTGTTCCTTGCGCTTTTCGCAGCCGCGAGCGTCGTTCATCTGATCTCTTCGTGGCGCGACGAGCCCAATTACCGGAAGATAACCAAGCCGATGCTGCTTATCTTCCTCGCGCTTTATTACGTCTTCTCCGCGGATAAGATCAACGTCGTTCTTGTCTGCGCCCTCGCTGCGAGCTGGCTCGGCGACGTGCTGCTCATGCCGAAGGGCAACGCCTGGTTCGTTGCGGGCGGCATCTCCTTTTTGGCGTCGCACATCCTCTTTATCGCCGTCTACTATCCGCGCGTAGTGTTCTCCGCGGTCAATATCCCCCTGACGGTCGCCGTCGGAGTCGTGTACCTCGCGATAGGTCTCGCGGTCATACTCGCCGTCAGAAAGACGACGCCCAAGCCGATGCTCGCGCCTCTTTACCTCTACCTCATCGCCAACGGCACGATGAATATCTTCGCTCTGATGATGCTGCAGTCCGCGCCCGGCCTTGCCTCGGCGCTGGCTTACTGCGGAGCCGTTTCGTTCTTCGCTTCCGACTGCACGCTGTTCCTTGTCCGCTATCACAAGAACAAGGACCTCATCTTCAAAAAGCACTTTACGGTCATGCTGACCTATATCCTCGGCGAGTTCCTCATCACCCAGGGTATGCTGATGCTCGGTTGAATTATTTTGACATAAAGGAGTAAAACCATGCGTTGTTTCTTTATCGTAAATCCGAAGGCGGGCGCGGAAGACAATCTTGCCGCCATCAGGCGCGCGACTCAGGGGCTTGACAACTGCGAGATCTACGTCACCAAAGCCGTCGGCGACGCGACCGCGTTCGTCGAATCTAAATGCGCCGAGCTTCCCGGCGAGGAGCTGCGCTTCATCGCCTGCGGCGGCGACGGGACCGTAAACGAGGTATTCAACGGCGCGGTCGGCAAGCGGAACGTCAGCGTTTCGTGCTATCCCTGCGGCAGCGGCAACGACTTTGTGAAGGTGTTCGGCGGAGCCGAAAAGTTCCTCGACGCGAAGGCTCTTGTTTCCGCGCCCGCGCGCAAGCTCGACCTCATCAAGGTCGGCGACAGGTACAGCAACAACGTCGTCAATTTCGGCTTCGACACCACCGTCGCGATCACGATCAACAAGGAGCGCGACAAGACCGGCAAGGGCAACAAGAACGCCTATACCAAGGGCGTCGTGACCGCGCTCATCAAGAGCATGAAGAACAGCTTCACCGTTATCGCCGACGGCGAGACTCTCAATCCCGACGGCAAGGCGCTGCTCTGCACGCTCGCGAACGGCCAGTACGTCGGCGGCTCGTTCAAGTGCGCGCCGAGAGCCGAGACGGACGACGGACTCATCGAGGTCTGCCTCATCAAGCCGATCTCGCGCATCCGTTTCGTGCAGATACTTGGCACCTACACCGAGGGCAGGCACCTCGACGACCCGAAGCTCAGGGACATCGTCGTTTACCGCCGCGCGAAGAAGATAGAGGTCATCGCGGGCGAGGGCTTCGCCTACTCGCTCGACGGCGAGATAATCTATACCGACCGCTTCACGGCGGAGATAGCTCCCGCGGCGCTCGACTTCGCGGTACCCGAATGATTATTTCCTGAAACGAGGTAAAATATGCGCTTTACAAAGATGCACGGTATCGGCAACGATTACATCTATTTCGACTGCACGCCCGGCTCCGGCAACGTGATAGACGATCCGAACGCTTTGTCCGAAAGGCTCGCCGACCGTCATTTCGGCGTCGGCGGCGACGGCATCATCCTCATCATGGGCTCCGACGTCGCTGATTTCCGCATGCGGATGTTCAACGCCGACGGCAGCGAGGGCAAGATGTGCGGCAACGGCAGCCGCTGCGTCGCGAAATACGTTTACGACCACGGTCTGACGGACAAAAAGGACTTCACGCTCGAGACTCTCGCCGGCATCCGCACCCTCTCGGTCGAGACGGGCGGGGACGGCAAGGTGGAGTTCGTGACCGTCGGCATGGGCAAGCCGGACTTTAAGGCCGAAAACGTCCCCGTCGTGTCGGACAAGCCCGAGGTCGTCGACGAGCCGTGCGTGCTCGCGGGCGGGACGCGCCGCGTGACCTGCGTGTCCATCGGCAACCCGCACTGCGTGTATTTTACCGAGGATATCGACTCGCTCGACCTGCCGGCGACAGGTCCCCTTTTCGAGAACGACCCGATGTTCCCCGAAAGGGTCAACACCGAATTTGTCGAGCAGGTCGCGCCCGGGCACTTCAAAATGAGGGTCTGGGAGCGCGGAAGCGGCGAGACGTTCGCCTGCGGCACCGGCGCCACAGCCGTCGCGGCTTCGGCCGTGCGGCTAGGGCTTGCCCATGCCGGCGAGTTCATAACCGTATCGCTGCTCGGCGGCGACCTCAAAATAATGCAGACCGAAGACGGTGAGATGCTCATGCGCGGGCCCGCGACAGAGGTTTTCACCGGCGAGGTCGACGTCTGACAGTACAGCGGAGGAAAAGAAAATGGTGCGTTCAAATCTCAACTATCAGAACCTCGTTCCGTCCTACCTTTTCGCGGATATCGCGAAGAGGGTGGCGGCTTATAAAGCGGAGAATCCCGACAGGAACGTCATAAGCCTCGGCATAGGCGACGTGACGCTCCCGCTGCCGAAACCCTGCACCGACGCGATGGCTGCCGCCGTCGCCGATATGACGCGCTCCGAGACCTTCCGCGGCTACGGACCGGAGCAGGGCTATCCGTTCTTTAAGGACGCCGTCAGGGACTACTACGCTCTCAAAGGCGTGGAGCTCGGGACGAACGAGATATTCTGCTCTGACGGCGCGAAGAGCGACCTGGGCAACTTCCTCGACATCCTCTCGCGCGACCTTAAGGTGCTCGTCCCCGACCCCGTCTATCCCGTCTACGTCGACACGAATATTATGAGCGGCCGCAAGATAAAATACGTTAACGGAACTGCCGAAAACGGCTTTTGCCCCGAACCGCCCGATTTCCCCGCGGATATGATATATATCTGCTCCCCGAACAACCCCACGGGCGCGGCGATGGACGCAAAGAAGCTCGGCCGCTGGGTCGCCTACGCCAAAAAGCACGGCGCCGTCATACTTTTCGACTCGGCTTACGAAGCCTATATCAATGAC
>JAFRXS010000141.1 GCA_017443405.1 Clostridia bacterium
GGGATTTTGACTCGCTCGGATATACCCCGAAAGGCAACGTAAAGGTCTACCCTTCCCGCAAGGACGATACGGACACAGCTCTCGCTGTCAAAACTGCTATTGAGTACGGATTTGATTCGATCATTATTTACGGCGGTCTCGGCGGCGAAAGATTCGATCACGCTGTATCGAATATTGAGGTCACGGAGTACGCGGCTTCCAAGGGGGCAAGAGCTTACCTTGTAAGCAACGGACAAACCGTCACCGCGATACGAAACGGCAAGGCAGAGTTTTCTTCCGGCAAGAGCGGATATATCAGCGTCATGGCGCTCGCGGGGACCGCCCGCGGAGTTTCGATAAAAGGGCTTTCATATACGGCGGACGGAATTACGCTTGAGCCGACCGATACGCTCGGTACGAGCAACATGTTTACCGGAAATGAGGCGGAGATCTCTGTTGAAGACGGTATACTGACACTTATTTACAGAGGCGGAGGAAGAGACATTGCTTGAAGATATCACAGGCGCCATTTTTGATATGGACGGCACGCTTACGGATACCATGTATATCTGGATGACTACCGGGTCCCTTTACCTTAAATCGAAAGGTATTGAGGGCGATGGGGCTTTCGACGATATGAAGATCAGCACGATGACTCTTCCCGCCGCGTCCGAATACTTCAAGGAAAGATACGGAATAGACGCGACTCCCGAGCAGATCAGTGACGATATAAACAAGCTGACCGAAGAGGAATACTTTGAAAAATCAGTTCTGAAACCCGGCGTTCTCGATTTTCTTACAGCGCTTAAAGATCACGGTGTGAAAATGTGCGTCGCCACCACGACCGACCGCTATCTCGCCGAGGGCTGTCTTAAAAGAGTCGGAATAAGGGACTTCTTCGGAGCCGTTTTTACAAGCACGGAAGTCGGTTCAGGCAAACAGTTGCCCGAGATATTCTTTCAGGCTCGTGACTTCCTCGGCACTCCGACAGAATCGACCTATGTTTTTGAGGATTCGTATTACGCCGTTCAGGGGGCAAAAAAAGGCGGCTTCCCAGTTGTCGGCGTTTATGATATATCGAATTCACGTTACGCTCGAAACGGTATCGTAATGCCCGACGCAATGATAGAAGCCTGCGACGTTTACGTTGACCGTTTAAATGACATCGTTATTAACTGGAAGGAATGATGACTATGGCAAACTACTTCGATCCCGCTATCGAAACTGCATCCCGAGAATTCATCCGTGAAATGCAGAATAAAAAACTCGTCGAACAGGTAAGACGCGTTTATGAAAACGTTCCGTTTTACAAAGAAAAGTTCGACGAGGCGGGCATCAGTCCCGATGACATAAAAAGCATCGACGATATCGGGAAGCTTCCGTTCACCACAAAGGACGACCTCAGGGATCAATATCCGTTCGGTCTGCTCGGCTGTCCGCTTCATGATTGCGTCCGCATACAGTCGACCTCCGGCACCACAGGACGCCGCGTTGTCGCGTTTTACACACAGGAGGACATCGATCTCTGGGATACCTCCTGCGCGAGAGCTCTTGTCGCAGCGGGAGCGACTGCTGAGGACGTTGTTCAGGTCAGTTACGGATTCGGTCTGTTTACCGGAGGCGCCGGTTTGAACGGCGGCTCACATAAGCTTGGCAGCCTGACTCTCCCCATGTCGTCGGGCAATACCGATAGACAGATCCAGTTCATGACCGATCTGGGCTCGACCGTTCTTTGCTGCACTCCGTCCTATGCGGAATATCTTGCCGAGAGCATTTACGAAAGAGGAGTTCGGGATCAGATCAAGCTCAAAGCCGGGATCTTCGGCGCTGAAGCGTGGACTGAGGAAATGCGTAAGGATATCGAGCAGAAGCTCGGTATCAAGGCGTACGATATTTACGGTCTCACCGAGATATCCGGCCCCGGCGTTGCCTTCGAGTGCTGCGAGCAGACGGGCATGCACGTCAATGAAGATCATTTTTTAGTCGAAGTCATAGATCCGAAAACCGGCGAGATACTTCCCGACGGTGAACGCGGCGAGCTTGTTTTTACCTGCATCGACAAGACCGCATTTCCGCTCATCCGTTACCGCACAAGGGACCTTTGCATTCTGAGCCGGAAACAGTGCTCCTGCGGACGCACGTTCGTCAAGATGTCGAAGCCGCTTGGCAGAACGGACGATATGCTCATTGTCAAGGGCGTCAACGTGTTCCCGTCTCAGATCGAGACCGTTCTCATGAACAAGGGCTACCCCGCCAATTATCAGATAATCGTGACGCGCGAAAACAACAGCGATAAGCTCGAACTTCTTGTCGAGATGACGCCTGAAATGTTCAGCGACGATATCAACAGCCTTAACCGCCGCGAAAAAGAGCTGATCGAGGCTCTTAAAGCCATGCTCGGCATAATGTGCAAGGTCAGACTCGTTCAACCGAACACTATCGAACGAAGCGAAGGAAAAGCAAAAAGGATAATCGACAAACGCGATCTCTACAAAGCATAAGGAGGAAATACCGTGACTATCAAGCAGATTTCTGTTTTTCTTGAGAACAAACCCGGGGCTCTGAGAAAGATGATCGACACGCTCGCCGATAAAAACATCAACCTCCGTTCTCTTACTCTTGTCGAGAGCCAGGATTTCGGCCTTGCAAGGATCATTACCGACGACCCCTATAACACTTCTACCGTTCTTCGCGAAGAAGGTTACGTAACGTCGATCGTGCCAGTTTTTGCAGTAGAGATGCCCGACGAACCGGGCGGTCTTACAAGCGTGCTCGGAGTACTTTCCGACAACGATATAAACATAAACTATCTGTACGCGTTTACCGGCAGCAAGAAGAACGCGGCGTACGTTGTCCTGCGGATCGAGGAGATCGAAAAGGCCAAATCCGTGTTTATATCCAACGGCATCAAACCGCTCTGCTCGGAGGAACTTCTGTAATAATGAGCGGAAGATACTCACAGGAAGCAAAAAAGTTGGTCGATCAGCTGACTGTTGAGGAGTCTGCTTCATTACTGCGTTTTGATTCTCCGGCGATAGAAAGGCTCGGCATTCCCGCTTACACATGGTGGAACGAAGCTCTGCACGGCGTTGCAAGAGCCGGAACCGCGACCGTATTTCCTCAGTCGATAGGTTTGGCGGCTTCATTTGATCCCGCCCTTCTAAAGCTTGTGGCGACCGCGATAGCGCTGGAAGGCAGAGCTAAGTATAATATTTGCTCCGCTGACGGCGACACGGGCCGCTATAAAGGCCTTACTTTCTGGAGCCCGAACGTCAATATTTTCAGGGATCCCAGGTGGGGGCGCGGTCAGGAGACATACGGAGAAGATCCGTATCTGACTTCGGTAATGGGCGCCGCCTTCGTCGACGGACTGCAGGGCGACGACGAGGATCACCCGATAACCGCTGCCTGCGCGAAACATTTCGCAGTTCATTCCGGTCCGGAGAAGGACCGTCATCATTTCAACGCCGTCGCTTCTGCTAAAGATATGGAAGAGACCTATCTTCCCGCCTTCCGCGAGCTGGCAGAGCATAAGGTGCTGGGGTTCATGGGCGCGTACAACCGCACAAACGGCGAACCGTGCTGCGCGAGTCCGACGCTTCAGAAAATACTTCGCGGCGACTGGGGCTGGGATGGGTATTTCGTGTCCGACTGCTGGGCGATCTGCGATTTTCATGAGA